>CAYTLW010000022.1:0-41322 GCA_964438735.1 uncultured Enterobacteriaceae bacterium
CTAGTTCGACGGTCCGCAGGTACTTCCCCAGTTTCCTGGATGCAGCGGCGGTACTCTCTACGGCGCTGGCGAAGCATGTCGCGCGATGCCGCCAGAACAGCCGCGAAGCGGCGTCAGGTGTTAGCCTGGGCGTGAGCCCCAGGTCTGACGGGCATACCAGCCTGAGCCGCGAAGCGGCGACAGAACGTCACCCGCCAATGTCATCCGCACAGGGAGATGCTCGCAAGGATTGGCGTGCAACATGCCGGGAGGCTCCTCTTGGGCTGAGAGGTACTGCCGCCGCTTCGCGGCTCCGCATGGGGTAACAACCACGGTCCTGGGGCTTACGCCCCAGGCTACCGAATACCGCCGCTTCGCGGCTCGTCGCGCCTGCCGTCTCGTCCGCTCCAGGGGGACGGTCTCAGGCGGAGATGTCGCTTGGACGTGAAACCTGGGAAGTACTTTGGGATCGCCGAACTAGGGCGTCAGCACGTTCTCCAGCAACTGGCCGATGCGGGTGGCGAACTCGGCCACCGGCACGTTGGCCGTGGCGTCGTCGTAAAAGCGCTGAACGTGGCCCGTATCCGGGCCCAGACCGATGCCTACCAGGTGCAACGGCTCGGTGCGCAGTTGAGCGACAGCGCTGACGAGCTCGTTGTCGCCACTGCGGGCGCCCGCCGGCTGGCCATCGCTGACCACGACGAGCAAGCGATCGGTAGCGGACTCGGCCAGCAGTCGCTCGGCCGCTTCCAACAAGCACGGCCCGTCATCGTTGTGGGCGGGGCGATTGTGGCCACCGGGCCGGTCCCCCTGGACCTCTTGCGGCAGCTCGCTGATGGCCTGGCGGGCCTTCGCATTCAGCGCGTCCGAGAAGTCGCAAAGCGGGATCAGGTAGTCCTGAAAGCCGTTGATCTCGAAACGGATGCGCAGCCTGTGCAGGGTCTCGGCCAGCAACACCGTGCCCAACAGCGCGTTGGCTGCCTTGTCGCCATACATGGAGCCGGAGAGATCGACCAGCAGTGAAAACACCGCCTCGCGTCGATCGGGGATGGTGCGCCGGCTCCAGATCTGGTGACCGCGCTTCGGATCGGCCTCGCTGGCCATCACCGAGCGCAGATGCAAGCGCTGGCCGCTGGCGTAGCCGGCGCGGGCCCGCAGGCGTTTTCGGGGCGTCAACGCGGCGTCCAGGCGACCGGCCAGGTCGTCGATCTGGCGCGCCACCCGATCCAGCGCCGTGGCATAGGCCAGCTGCGGCATGGGCGGAAAACGGATGCCTGTCACGGTGCCCGACGGCGCGGGCGAGACTTCTTGGGGCGCGGTCGCAGGCCTGACCACAACCGACTGTCCTTGCCCTCCCGCCGGCGCCTGGCCGGGCACCAGCAGCAGGGGCGGTCGACTCTGGGCGCGCAACCACTCGTCCAGGAGCTGGTCGGCCAGCGGCCGCCGGGCGCGCACCGCGTCGGCTGGGGCCGACCATTGCCCCTGCATCGCCTGCGTGACCAGCTCGCCAACCGCGGCGCGATCCCGCTGGCTCAGCGCCTGCCGGGCCCGGGTCGTACGCGCTCGCTCCGCGGCCAGGCTGCGCGCCAATTGCTCGCGATCGGCATCCAACAAGGACAAGGCTACGGGCAGGATGTCGCGCTCCGCCCGTTCGAGGGCTTCGGCCGCATAGAGGCGCACCACCTGTTCGCGCACGGTAGGCAGACGCGTCGCGGTCGCCGAGCTCAGCCGGGGCACGACCTTGTGCAGGTACTCCGCCCGTCGTTCGATGTCGTCGCGTCGGCTCTCCAGGCTGCCCGGCGGGGTCCACTCGGCGTACCAGCGGCGCGCGTCATGGGTTTGCGCCAGGGCGTCAGCGACCACCTCCGGCACCGCGTCGCGGGGGGCCGCCGCCTTCCACCCGCGCGCCTCTTCCAAGACGCATTCCATGCCGAAGCGGTGGATCGCCGGCATGGGTCCGCGACCAGCTCCGGCCAGGTCCTGTCTGGCGACGAATCGCAGCCAGGGGTCTGTGCCCGGGTAGCGCTTGCGCACCCAGAGGTTGACCCGTGGATCCTCGATGGCGTTGAGCAGCGTCGCGGTGGTGCGATCGCCAGGCTTGAGCAGGCCCAGTTGCGCGTAGCGCGAGATGTAGAAGTGGCCCACCTCGTGGGCGATCACCCCGGCGCAGTAGTCCGCGCCATGGCGAGCCAACTCATCGGCCGCCACCAGGATCACCTTGCGCACGGGATCCCAGGCCCAGCGATTGGGATGCAGTTCGACGCCGATGCGGGCGTCCTGGCACAGACCGGTGGCCAGGGCGGCCAGCCGGTCGATGGCCGCCTGTGCGGTCACTCCTCGTCCTCTTCCACTTCCTTGAGCATGGCCATGAGCTCGTCGTCGTCGTCGTCACCGTCTTGGAAGATCTCGTCGTCGTCGCCGTCGCTGTCGTCGCCGTCGTCGCCGGCTGGCGTGCCGGGTGCCCACGTGTCGGGCCCGATGCCCGCGGCGTCCAGCAGCCGGACCATCATCGAGCGATCGCCGGCGCTGCGCATGCGGCCCAGGTAGTAGCGCAGCAGCGCCTCGCGCATCCGGATCTCGGGCGCGTTGCGGTCGTCGCGGGCGACCACGCTGGCCAGGTACTCCATGATCCGCAACAGGCCGCGTCGGGTGAAGACGTAGGGCTCGCGGGCGCCTTGTCCCAGCCTGCGCGCCCCCGCCCCGGTGCCGCCGACCGCGGCTTGCAGGGCGCTGTGGAAGCGGGCCAGGGCGCCGAGGAATTCGGCCATACCCGGCACCTCCGCCAGGCCGCCCAGCGGCGCCTCGACGGTGGCCGCCTGCCAGCGTCTTCCGAGCACCGTCACAGGTGGCTGCTCGCCCCAGACCAGCAGACGCAACATGGCCAGGTAGGCCGCCTCCCCGGGCGGCTCGACGAATCGATAGCCCACCCAGCGGTCGCGATAGGCCGGGCTGAGCACCGACCGACCAGCGTATTCGGCCGGGTTCATGGTGCCGAAGATGCGGAAGCCGTGGTGTACCGCCTCGCCGCCGTGGCCGATGACGCTGTTGTCGTGTTCGGTCAGGACCAGCCCGGGATCCCGCTCCAGCAGGGAGTTCAGGCGTTCGAGGATCTGGGGTTCGGCCAGGTTCAACTCGTCCAGGATCACCCACCAGCCGCGCCGCAACGCCTGCACCAGCAAGCCGTCCTGCCAGCGCCATGGATGGCTGCGCATGCCCTCGTTGGCCATGACCTGCTGGACCTCAACCGTGGTCAGCGAACGGCCCTCTCTGGCCGCCCGACCCAGGATCAGCCGGGTCTCGCTCTCGAGCAGGTCGGTATGCCCCGCCAGCTCCTCGGCGGGCATGGGTAGCTCGGCCCGGGCGTCGTCGGGCACGTAGCGGCCGATCAGCTCGCCGGTATCTGTCTGGCCGTTGAGGTTGATGCGCACCGCTGGCTGACCCAACAGCGCCGCCAGGTAGAGGATCGAGCTGGTCTTCGAGGTGCTGGTCTCGCCCTCGAGCAGGACCGGCTCGCGCAGGGCCACGCCCAGGGCCACATGCTCCAGGGTGGCCGCCGTCAGCTCGTCGATGCAGTAGTGGGCGAACGCCGCCGGCGGCGGCGCCAGGTGGCCATCCTCGCCCTGCCAGCGGGGCAACTCCACGCGGCCGATCCGGACCTGCTCCGCGCCCACATCGATAAACCCGCGTGCCCGCGCGTCCTGGTGTTCACCCGCCGGATCCAGCCAGGCGGCCAGATCCAGGTCGGCCGCTCCCTCATCGTGCTGGGCATCGGCGCCGTCGGTCTGCGGCAGGTCGATCCAGATGTCCTTGTCGTAGTCCTCCCACGCCTTCTCCTTGCCGCAATCCAGGCCGGTGACCTCGCGTATCACCGCGCGCACCTGCTCGATCAGGGCGGGCGGCGCGCCGCCATAACTGATTCGAGCCGTGCCTACGTCATGGTGTTCGAGGTGGTTGGCGCCATCGAAGCCCAGCGCCTTGAGCCGCTCGAGCAGCGGCTCGACCACCGGCGAGGTCGCCGTGCGCAGGGACACATCGTAGCGATCTGCCGTAGCCAGGATGCGACATGCCAGCCCGCCGTCGTCGATCCCCGTCAGCGGGAAGTCGATGATGACCTCCTGGTCGTGCTCGTCGCTCTCCCGGGTGCCCAGTACATGCTCAGGCGCCGCGCCGATGCGCTCCATCTCGGCCTCGACGACCCGGCGCAGGCTGCTGGCGATGGTGCTCTCGTTGGCGGCCGCGCCCCAGGTGATGCAATAGCCCACCAGGTCGGAGGCCGGGGTTTCCTCGATCAGCACGTGCGGAAATCCCGCCTCATGCAGTGCATCCCGCAGGGTTTCGGCGGCCGTCGGAGAGTCCACCCGCACACGCAGGTCGAAGCGTTCGGGGTGGGGGCCGGCGTAGGCCCGCAGCTCTTCTTGCCGCCACGCCTTCATGGGTACGGACAGGCGCGCGTTGGCCGGCTGGTTGTGGGGCTCTTGGAGTCGTTCGATGGGGTAGCGCTGCAGATCGACGCCTGCGCCTTCCAACAGTTCGCCCATGGACACGTCCAGCATGGAGCTCTCCATGCCGCCGTCTTCCCAATCGAACGGCCCCGGCGCGACCAGGAATCGCCGGCCCCAGGTCCCATCTGTCGTCATGGCGGCTGTCGTCACGTTGGCGAAGCCGCGCTTGCCCAACGCCTCGACCAGTGGACCGACCTCGGCTGGCGCGTCGGTCTCGACCACCACGTCCACATATTCGCGGGCCGGTCGACCCTCCTGCTCCGGATCGCGCACATGCAGCCAGATGTCGTCGTCGTCTTCGTCCCACTCCTTGTTCTCGCGCAGATCGATGCCCTCGCGCAGGCTCAGCCAGCGGATCAGCTGGCGCAGCATCAGCGGCGCGCCGCCATAGTCCAGGACGTTGCCCTCCTGCTTGCCCAGCTTGTCCGACTGGCTGCTCATGCCGATTGGCCCCAGCAGGCGGCCCATGCGCTCGCAGATCCGGCGCGAGTTGCCGTAGAGGGTGAGGTTGTAGTCGCTGGCTGGCGCCGACATGCCCAGGCGCAGCTCCACGTCGGCATCGCCGAGATCATTGACCGCCCGTGTCGGCGGCCGCAGGGGCTCCAGGACCGCCAGCATGGGTCCGAGATCGCGCATGGCGATGCCCTTGCCGTGGCGGAGCTCGTAGGAGTCGCTGGCCTCGCCGAGCACCTCGGCGTCGCCCAGTCCGGCGGCTTCCCAGGCCTGGCCGATGGCCACATTGAACTCGTGCAGGTTGGAGCGGATGCGCAGCTTCATGGGGGTCTCCTGGCTGACGGGCATGATCGTGTTGTGGTGCGAAAGTGCAAGGCCGCCGGGGCCTGTGCCGAAGCGGGTCGCGGTCGCCGGAGCGGGTCGTGGTATGATCGATGGCCATGGACGCCCCTGCCGAGCATGTGGGTCGAGTGGAGACGGGAGGCCAACCCGTCGCCGCTCGATTCGGCTGTTTGCGCCGCCAGCCTTCGCAGGCATTGCTGTTCATTCTGTCGTTGCTGTGGAGCGTCGCGGGCTGTACGGGCGACGAATCGAAACCCAACCCGGCCGAGGTCGTCGCCGGAGACGTCGCCCCTGCTGATGGCTCGGTCGCGGACGGAACTGCCGATGGCGGCGACGGGGCCGGCACAACGAACGGCACCGATGCCGATGCGGCCGAAGTGGCCGAGCCGGAGTGTGTCGAGGCGGCCGATTGCGAGGCCTCGGAGTCGCCGTGCAAGGCTGCGATCTGCGACGCGGGTATGTGCGGTTTCGAGCCGGTGAGCGGCGCGATCGCCTGCGCCGATGGCAATGACTGCACGGCGGATTCCTGCGCCGATGATGGCTCTTGTGTGCATGCCCCCTTGTCGGGCACCTCGTGTTCGCTCTACGACCCGTGCGATCTCGGCGAGTGCACCACGGGCAGTTGCAAGACGGTGGCTCAGGCCAAGGTCTGGTCGACCAGCCTGGATCTCGGTGGTGGTGGCGTGCCCTGGTACACCACCGGCGGCGTCTTCCTGGGCTCGCTGGCCAACGGCGGCTACCTGCTCGTCGCCACCGTCGGAGCGGACTCTCCTCCCGGTCGAATGGTGCGCATTCGCCGCTTCGGCAGTCAGCACGAACCGGGCTCCATCGTCGATGTCGACCTGCCGGGTTGGCGCAATGTGGAGGCGGCCGATATCGCCCCCGATGGCACGGTGGCCTTCCTGGCGGCGGCGGTGTCCGGTGCCACCGCCCCGTTGGCCGCGTCGGTGGCCGTGGTGGACGACACGTCCAAGGTGAAGTGGCACACGAAGCTGCCCATGGTGGCGCCGGGGTATCGCGACACGGTGGCCTTGCGTCCCGATGGCGGCGTGTGGGCGATTGGCGGCGCGGTCGATCCGCTGCCTATGTCCCTGGTGCGCCTGTCCAACGCCGGCGCGGTCGTCGCCTCGGCAAAAATGCCGAAGAAGACGGCGGTGTCGCGCCTGTCGGTGCACGCCTACGCCGACGGTGACGCCCTCGTGCTGGCCTCCATGAAGCCGCACGCGCTGCTGGCGCGGCGCATGGACGCGCAAGGAAAAACTGCCTGGTCGCGCCAGGTCGCGCTGCCGCTCCAGGGCAAGACCAGCGAAGCCTCAGAGCTGTTGTCCGGTGGTCGGCTGGTCTACGTGCACGCCGGCCGGCTGATCGCGATCTCGCCTCAAGGGGAGGTGGTGCGCGACGTCGACAATCCGGCCTATTGGAATCAGACCGGCACGCTCGCCCGCCTTCCGTCGGGCAACTGGGCTTCGATCGGAAAGCAGATCAACGTGTTCAACCCCTCTGGCCACCCGCAGTGGAGTCGCGAATTGGCGAAGTCAGACACGCCGGTGGACCTCGTCCGGGCCGGCAACGGAGACCTGGTGATGACTTCCTGGACAGGCGCAGCGGCGTCCGTGGATGTCTTTTCCTCTTCAGTGGGCGGCACGTTGCGTGTAGTGCACACGAACACGGACCGGCAGCTGGTCGATGGAATCACCCCGGAGGGGTCCGGGGGGCGGGTCAGCGATGTGACGACAGCCCCTGATGGTGACGTGGTGGTGAGCGGCATCCGACTCGGACCCGATTTCGTGCAACGCGCCTTTGTCACGCGCCTGACTTCTGCCGGACACTTCAAGTGGATGTGGCAGGACACCAAGACGCCGCAGTGGCACGCCTCCCACGTCACGATGCTGCCCGATGGTGCCATCGCCGTGGCGGGCAATACGACCATCGAGACCAAACCACCTAGAACCCGACTCACGCGCCTGGAGTCGAACGGGCAGCTTGCGTGGCAGTCCCAGCTGGTGCCTGACGGCTCCGCCTACCCGACCGTCATTGGATTGCACGCCATGCCATCGGGCGATCTGGTGCTTGTAGAGAACGATGGCACCTGGATCGTGCGCATGGGTCCCACTGGCAAGGAGAAGGCCCGCCGGAGCCTGAAAAAGGAGGACGGGCTCAGCTCTTCGCACGCGACCGCCATGGCGCCGGACAATACGATGGCGATCCTTGGCGGGCCGCCGAAGTATGGCCAGCCCGCCCGCCTCGTGATTCTGGGGCTCGACAGCGAGACCACCCTGGTGCGCCCGCTGAATATGGCCTTGATGATGACATTGGGCGCGTCCTTGGAGTCCGTGTCTGGGGGGGACTGGCTCGTCGGCTCCACAGTCGTCAAGGACAACAAGCCGCGGGCCGTTCTGATTCGTCTCCGAGCCAACGGAGAGACGCGGTGGTCGCGAATCCTGCAACCGGAACCGGTCAAGACGAGTCCAGTCTTCATGTTGCAACGCGCGGTGGAGTTGTCGGATGGTCGCCTGTTGATGAGCAACCACGGCGGCTGGAAGTACTCCGATACATATGTTCGGCTCTCGCTACACGACGGTTGGGGCAATGCCATCGCCGATAAGCGGATCCGCACAGGCGGCCTCGATCGGGCGCTCGGCCTGCACGCCCTGGCGGATGGCACGGCATTGGTCGGTGGCATGCTGGACATGGCGCCATGGGTCGCCCGAATCGATCCCTGGGGCCACATCAGCTGCTCAGATGCCGTCGCGTGCGTCGGCCCCGGCGCCGACTGCGACGACGGCAACCCCTGCACTGCGGACGACTGTGCGCCCGCGACCGGCTGCACCCACGTGCCCTTGCCCGCGGGAGCGACCTGCAGCAAGGGCGAGGCCTGCGTTCGCCATGCCTGCGCGAGCCCCGGCGGCGCCTGTGAAAAGACCGTACTCGCCGATGGCGCCGCCTGCAGTGATGGCAACGAGTGCAGTCAGGGCGAGACCTGTCAGTCCGGCACCTGCCAGGGCGGCGGCCCATATGGGGATGGTCAGGGCTGCAGCGATGGAAACCCCTGCACGATCGGCGATCACTGCGACAAGGGGGTCTGCAAACCCAAGGGCCAGACGGAGTGCAATGACTACAACTTCTGCACCAATGACAAGTGCACGCCGGAGGGGGGCTGCGAGAGCGAAATCTCCTGCCAGGGCCTGCCCTGCGACGACAAGCTCGTCTGTACCACTGGAGATACCTGCGACAAGGGCCTGTGCAAGGGCAAGCTGAAGCCCGATGGCGCCTCCTGTCACGACGGTTCGGTCTGCATCAGCAAGGCGACCTGTCAGGAGGGGGCCTGTGTGCTCATCTATGCCGCCGCGGGCGAGCCCTGTGACGACGGCCAGGTGTGCACCCAGCCCGATGGCTGCGACGGCGGTGGACTCTGCATCGGTAAGCTCAAATCCTGCCTGTTTGCCGGTCAGCCATGCGTCGTGGGCGTGTGCGACGCCGACAATGGCAAGTGCCTGCCGACCGCAGCGGTCGACGGTCAGAGTTGCAGCGACGGCGACCCCTGCACCGCCGGCGACGTGTGCAAGACGGGACAATGTGCCGGTTCGGCCAATGACGGAGGTCTCTGCTACGGCAAGAATCAGAGCGCCTGCGAAGCCGGCTCCTGCAAGGCCGGCAATTGCGTCATTACCACGGACCTGGCGGCCACCTCGAACTGCGACGACGGCAACGCCTGCACCTGGCATGACGCCTGCGACAAAGGCGTCTGCAAGGGCGAGCCTTTGGCCTGGACCGATGGCCTGGCCTGCAAAGCCGGCGCTCCCTGCGTCACCCAGACCACCTGTACGGGCGGCACGTGCGCCGCCAAACCCGTCACGCCGCCTTGCGACGATGGCAACCCCTGCACGCTGGATGCCTGCAAGTCGGCTGGCGGCGGTCAGAAGGCATGCCAGAACGAATTCGCCAACGACGGCAGCCCCTGCGACGACGGCCAGCCTTGCACCAAGGTCGACAGCTGCAAAGCCGGCAAGTGCATAGCCGACGGCAGCGCCACCTGCGCCTTCGCCACCCTCTTCGATGAACCCTTCGTCTGCGGCAAAGCCGACAAGTGGGATCTCGACACCTTCCATCCGGCCGGCGGTCCTTCCTGGGCCGTCGACGCCACCCCCGCCGGGCCCGGCGCACACACCGGCTCCTGCGCCCTGAACTTCAACAACGGCACGGATTACGACGCCAAGAACGCCGTCTCCGGCACCGCCTCGACGGCCTGGGTGACGTTGCCGGCGGCCGGCGATCTGAAGGTGCGCTTCTGGTCCTGGCACGAGGTCGAGACGAACGACGACTACGACTTGCGGCACGTGGAGCTGGAGATCGCCGACCCGCCGTCGTCCACCTGGTGGACCCTGACCAATACCAAGGACTATGCCGCTTGGACGCAGCAGGAGTTCACTCTGCCGAATGTGCAGGGCGAAAAGGCCCGCCTGCACTTCCACTTCTACAGCGGCGACGCGGTGGCCAACGACGGCCGCGGCTGGTTCATCGACGACGTGCAGATCCAGCACGGCAAGTAGGCGGCAACCCGCTTGTTTCACGTCCGGCCACCGCCCGGCTGGCCGTTGCCGGTAGTCATGGCCGGTTTTCGTTGACTATCAGGCGGGTTTGGGCACGATGATGCGTCAGCGCGACCGGGGGGATGCGCGCTCTGGAGGGGGCCATGGCCAGCAGAATCGATCGCAAGCACCTCACCATCACCGGCCAGCACGCGCGCATAGAAGAGCCCAATGTGCAGGTCGAAGATGACGCCCTGATCATCGTCACCCAGGCCTACGGGCCCACCGGCGACAACCTGGTGGGCCTGTCCGATGTGACCTTTGATGGTCACCCCGCCATCACGGTCGGCGTGCGCGTCGGCGAGCGCGAGGGGCTGGTTCACCTGAGCCCCATTCACGGCGACGCGCGCAAGGCGGGCTTCACCGACATCGAGGTCGGCGCCACCTGCCTGCTCTATTGCCCGATCTCCGGCTTTCCGCTGCAGTGCATCGGCGAGGTCGAAGATGGCAGCGGCGCCAAGTACTTCGCCCTCTACCTGACGCCAAAGCTCTCTCGCGGCGCCCTGGTCCAGATCTCCGACGTCTGGGGCCACTACCACTCGCGCATCATCGACGACATGGAGCTGATCTCCTACTGGGCGACGACCCAGGAAGATCTCGCCTAGCCGTCCGCAGGCTTCGGCCCCGGCCACAGCGCGTCTGTCCGTCCCATCAGCCGATAGGCCAGCAGGCCCAGCCACTCGCGCACCGCCCGTTCGGTGCGTCGGCTGCCGTCGACCATATCCCACGTCGGCCAGCGCGCGCCGCGCGTCGAGGTGACGTAATCCACCGGCCAGGGCACCAGGCGCGCCGGCCAGCCAGCCGCCCGGAAACAGCCCATGGCCCGCGGCATGTGCAGCGCCGAGGTGACCACGAGCCAGGTCTGGTCGGCGGTCGGCTGGAAGGTGGCCAGGCTGTGAGTCGCGTTCTCCCACGTATTGCGCGAGGTCGACTCCAACTCCACCCTTGCGGCGGGGATGCCCAGCTGCGCAAAGATCGGGCCCGCCACAGTGGCGCCGGCCGTCTTATCACCTGAAAGCGACCCGCTACCACCGGTGAAGGTCAGCCGTGCCGATGGCCGCTGTCTGGCCAGGTCGGCGGCGGCCATGAAGCGCTCGGCGCCATCGCGCAGCTGCGGTTGGCCGCGGTCCCGGCTCAGCGGCCCCAGTTCGGGCCCGCCCAGTACGATGATGCCGTGGACTTGCGCCGGCACAGCCGTTGGCGCCGGAAAGCGATCTTCGAGCGGCGCCGCCAGCCAGCGGCCCAGGGGCAGCGCGGCCATCAGCAACAGGCCGGCGATGGCGACCACCGCCACCTTGCGGGCCGCCTTGTCGCGGCCGCGCCAGCGCAGCATCACCGCCGCTACCAGCATCAGCAGGACCAGGTTACCCGGCTGCAGCAGGGGCCAGAGGATCTTGGACAGGACGAAGCTCATGCTGGCGGTACTACCAGCCCAGTTGTCTGGCGGCGAGGTCGGCCAGCACCTCGCTGGCGCCGCCGCCGATGGTCAGCACCTTGGTCTCGCGGAAGATGCGCTCGACCCGCGTGCCGCGCATGTAGCCCATGCCGCCCAGGATCTGCACCGCCTCGCCGGCCACGTGCTCCAGGGTGGAGGTGGCCAGGTTCTTGAGCAGACAGACCTCGGCGATGGGCTGCTCGCCCTGCTCCACCTGCCAGGCCATCTTCTCCAGCCAGGCGCCGACGGCGGTGATGCGTCCCTGCATGTCGACCAGCTTGTGGCGGATCACCTGGCGGGCCACCAGCGGCCGGCCGAAGGTCTCGCGTTGTCGGGCCCAGTCGACGGCGTCGTCCAGGCAGACCTTGGCGAAGGCCCAGGCCATGGCGGCCAGCATCATGCGTTCGTGGGTGAAGTTGGCCATCAGGCCGTAGAACCCCATGTTCTCGGGGCCCACCAGGCAGTCCACAGGCACCCGACAGCTCTCGAATCGCAGCGAGGCCGTGTCCGAGCACCACCAGCCCATCTTGTCCAAAGAGCGCTTGGTGATGCCGGGCGCATCGCCCGGGATGGCCAGGATCGAGATGCCCTCCATGCCAGACCCGCCGGTGCGCACCGCCGTGGTCAGCCAGTCGGCACGCATTCCCGAGGTGATGAAGGTCTTTTCGCCATCGACGATGAAGTGGTCGCCATCGCGCACGGCCGTGGTGCGCAGGTTGGCCACGTCCGAGCCGCCGCCGGGTTCGGTGACCGCCAGGGCGGCGATCTGCTCGCCGGCCAGCACTGGCGGCACGACCCGTGCCTTGAGCTCGTCACCACCCAGCGCGACGATGGGCGGCAGGCCGATGCCGTGGCTCATCAGGCCGGCGATCACGCCGCCGGAACCGGCTCGGGCCAGCTCCTCGGTGACCACCAGTTCGTACCAGGCGTCGGCGGGGATGCCGCCCAGTTCTTCGGGGAAGCCGATGCCCAGCAGGCCGATGTCGCCTGCCTTGCGGTACAGCTCTCTGGGGAAGCTCTTGGCGTCTTCCCAGGCATCCACGTGGGGGATGATCTCGCGCTCGACGAAACGGCGCACCGTCTGGCGAAACGCGGCGTGCTCTTCGTTGAGAAACGGGCTTTGGCTGCTCATCTGTGGCCGGGTGTCAGGCGATCAGCACCATGGAGGCCAGCCAGGCGCCCATTGCTGCGGTCACCGGCACCGTCAGGTTGTCATCGAGCCGATTGGAGTAGAGCTCGGCGATGGCGGCGGGCAGCGCAGCGGCCAGCGCGATGAGCAGCATGCGCCAGACCGCCAACTCCGGGCCGTAGATGGCCAGGATGGCCAGGCCCGCCACCAGGGCGGTCGCGGTGAACGCCGCGGTGCCTTCCAGCGTGCGGTTGCGATGCAGACGTCGGCGGCCAAAGCGGCGGCCCACGATGGCGGCGACGGGGTCGGCAAAGCCCAGGATGGCGATGGCGAGGGTGCAGCTCAGCGGATCGAAGCACAGGGCCATGATCAGCAGACCGGTGCACAGCCAGGTGGCCGAATTGATGCGCCAGTGCTCGTCCGGGTGGATGAAGGGCTTCCACGGCATCGTGATGAGCTTGTTGGCGGCCGGGCTGAGCCAGCGCGTGGTCTCCAGCGTCCAGGCGAACACCGCGAATGCCGCGGCCAGGACAATCATCAGCCAGGGCGTCAACAGGTACTGCACCAGGCCGATGAGCATCAGCGCGCTACCCATGTGGTAGACGTTGCGCATGTAGTTGGTCGGCCGATTGCGCGGCAACGTCAGCGAACGGGCGCGCATGGTCTGGCTGAAGCGGTCGTACGCCGAGGTCAGCCTCGTGCGCATGGCGGCCCAGTCCGGCCGCTGGCCCTTGGTCTCGCGGAAGTCGCGCAGTGAGGTCTCGATGACGCCGCGCAGGTGCTCCAGTTGCTGCATCAGGTCGCGGCTATCCTCGCGTTCCGGGTGGCGTTCGTAGCGGGCGCGGATCTGGCGCGTGCGCTCGGCCAGCAGCTCCAGCTTGCGGGCCATGGCGGGGCGGACTTCGTCGCGCCAGCGCACCGGATCCATGCGCTGAACCACTTCGAAGAGCTCGCTGCCAAGATCGACACAGGCCAGGCCCAGCGCATCTGAGGCGACTGCGTTTGACATGTTCGAACCTCCAGGCGCACACCGCCGCCTCGCGCGGGCGCGACGGCGCGGATGGTAGGGGATGATAGGGCTGTGGGCCAGTGGTTTCTGGTCTTCTGGTCGTCGACCGGAGAGCTGAGGATCCGTCAAGCGGCCGGTGATGCTGGGAATCGGGCAACGCAGAGCTACCATGGCTGTAGCAACAACGCACCGCGAGGTCGAAAAATGGGCAAGGGCTATATGGGCAAGGTGCTGTGGGTCGACCTGGCCAAACGCGTCTGGCACGAGGAAGTGGTCCAGGAAGGACTGATCCAGCAGTACATGACCGGCTACGGCCTCGCCGCCCGTCTGCTCTTCGACCGCATGCCCGCCGGGGTCGACCCGCTGGGGCCCGACAACATCCTGGGTTTCGCCGCCGGCCTGCTCACCGGCACCGCGGCGCTGTTTTCGGGGCGCTACACGGTGGTCGGCAAGAGCCCGCAGACCGGTGGATGGGGCGATTCCAGTTCAGGCGGCAGCTTCGCGCCGGAGATCAAGAAGTGCGGCTATGACGCCATCTTCTTCACTGGCCGTGCGTCGTCGCCGGTCTACTTGCTGATCGATGGCAAGGACATCAGCCTGCAAGATGCCGCCGAGGTCTGGGGCCAGGACGCCATCGCCACCGATGAAGCGCTCGTCGCCGCCACCGGCATCAAGCGCCTGAAGGTCGCCGCCATCGGCACCGCCGGCGAGAACCTCTGTCGCATGGCCGGTGTGGTGAACGATCGCGGCCGCATCGCCGCCCGCTCCGGCCTGGGTGCGGTCATGGGCAGCAAGAACCTCAAAGCCGTGGCGCTGCGGGGCAAGGGCCGGGTCGAGGTCGCAGACGCCAAGGCGCTCAAGGCCCTCAACAGACCCTTCAACACCTTCATCAAGACCGAGGGCATGGTCTACCCGGAGAACATCCGGATGAAGACGACCATGGACGTCGCTGGCACCATGGCCTGGCGGCTGCGCTTCTTTCCCAGGGACGATTCTCTGGGCTGGCGTTCGGTGCTCAAACGTTATGGAACCATCGGCGTCACGGCCATGAGCGCCATCAACGGCGACTCGCCGGTCAAGAACTGGGCCGGCGCCGGCTATCGCGATTTTCCGCTCAAGGAAGCCCACAAGATCAGCGACGAGAAGGCGCTGGCCAGGCAGCTCAAGAAGTACGGCTGCATCAGCTGCTCGCTGAAATGCGGCGGCGAGTTCGAGCTGTCCGGCGGCGCCCATAGCAACGGCCGCACCCACAAGCCCGAGTACGAGACCACGGGCATGTTCGGCGCAAACCTGCTGATCGACGACCTGGACGCCATCGTGCTGGCCAACGACCGCTGCAACGCCCACGGCCTGGACACCATCAGCGTCGGTGCGGTGATCGCCTTCGCCTTCGAGGCCTGGGAAAAGGGCATCATCGGACCCGAGCAGACGGGCGGCCTCGAGTTGAAGTGGGGCGACAAGGACGTGATGTTGACCCTGATCGAGCAGATCGCCAGCCGCAAGGGCATTGGAGACCTGCTGGCAGAAGGCGTCATGCGCGCGGCGGAGAAGCTGGGCCAGGGCGCCGATGAGTTCGCCGTGCACGCCGGCGGTGCCGAACTGCCGGCCCACGATCCGCGCTACGATCCAGGCTTCGCCGTCGCCTACGCCGCCGAACCGACCCCTGGGCGACACTCGATCACCTCGTTCAAGAACAGCGAGCTCACCGAGGTGGATGTGCGCTTCGACGGCCGGCGCTCCCTGTTCACCCTCAAGGGCAAACGATACGACAAGCGCGGCAAGGGACGGGAACTGCAGCTCTGCTCCAACCTGACCCAGGTGGCCAATGGCGCTGGCCTCTGCATCTTTGGCATGCATATGGGCGCGCCCATGCCGGTCTTCGGCTACCTCAACGCGGTCACCGGCTGGGATTGGAGCGATGAGCAATGGCTCGCCGCCGGCCACCGGGTGCAGAACATCCGCCACGCCTTCAACCTGCGCGAGGGCATCACCATCGAGCAGACCCGATGCACCCCCAGGGCCGTGGGCCGACCGCCCCTGGAATCGGGACCCAACGGGGGCATCACCATCGACGACGAGGCGATGATCCGCGACTACTACGAAGAGTGGGGCTGGGAGTATCCCTCCGGTCAGCCGCGTCGCGAGATGCTCGAAGCGCTCGAGCAGACTGACCTGCTCCAGCACTTCTACGACGCCTGAGGCCAGGGCCATGGCCATCACCCTGCACACCTCGCTGATCATCGACGGTCGCATCGAGCACGCTTCGCTGGAGTTCGACGCCGGCGAGCTGGCCACCGTCGCGGCCCTTTTCGAACAGGTGGACCGCGAGCGACGCCTGGGCAGCCGGTTCTTCGCCCGCCTGCTCCAACGCCATCGCCAGCTGGCCCTGACCGTGCTGCATAACGGAACCCGCCTGAAGCTGCCCGATGGCCTGCAGACGCCGTTGAACGATGGCGACGAGATCAACCTGCTGACCCCGGTGGTGGGGGGCTGACGGCGCGGCTCGAAAATGCTCGAATGCTCCGGCGCCCGGCCGCGTTTGCACCCTGTCTTCGTCCGACGCACCCTGTGGACACGCCATGACTCGCGCCTCGCCCCATCCGCCCCTGTTGCTCGTTGTCGCCATCGCTCTGGCGCTGGTGGTAGCGCCGTGTCTGGCTGCCGACTCTGCTTTTGCCGCCAAGAACAAGGACGTACGCACCCACAAGTGGCCCAACGGCAACAAGTACACCGGCCAGTGGAAGAACGACCAGATGCACGGCCAGGGCACGCACTGGTGGACCAATGGCATGAAGTACGTCGGCCAGTGGAAGGCCGGCCAGATGCACGGCCAGGCCACCAAGACCTGGTCGGACGGTCGCAAATACGTCGGCTCCTTCAGCAACAGCCGCCAGAACGGCACCGGCAAGATGACCTGGAAGAGCGGCCACAGCTACGACGGTCAGTGGCGTGACGACGTGATGCACGGCACCGGCAGCTATCGCACCAAGACAGGCGACGTCTACGCGGGCCAATGGCGCATGGGCAAGATGCACGGCAAGGGCAAGCGCACCATGGCCAGCGGCATCGTCTACGAGGGCGACTGGCAGGCCGACGTCAAGCACGGTCACGGCAAGCAGACCTGGACCTCGGGACGGGTCTACGACGGCAAGTGGCAGCGCGGCAAGCGGACCGGACGCGCCCTGCAGACCTGGAAGAATGGCAACCGCTACGAGGGCGACTTCCGCGACGGCAAGATGGTCGGCAAGGGGACCTATACCTGGAAGGATGGCACCCGCTACATCGGCGCCTGGAAGGACAACATCCGCCACGGCAAGGGCAGCTATCGCTGGCCCGATGGCGGCACCTACGAGGGCAGCTGGAAGAAGGGCCAGATGGACGGCCGCGGCCGTCGCACGTGGAAGGACGGCGGCTGGTATGACGGCGCCTTCAAAGCCGACAAGATCCACGGCAGCGGCACCCGCCGCTGGGCCACCGGTGACCAGGCTGTGGGCACCTTCCGCGACGGCAACCTGCACGGCCAGGCGACCAAGCGATACGCCGACGGCAGCCGCTACGTCGGCCAATGGCGCAACGGCAAACGGACCGGCAAGGGCACCCGCACCTTGAAGAATGGCGACCGCATGGTCGGCACATGGAAGGACGGTAGACTGCACGGCAAAGGCAAGCTCTTCTGGCACGATGGCAGCCGCTACGAAGGGCAGCTCCGCGACGGCCAGATCCACGGCCGCGGCAAATGGCATCTCAAAGATGGCAGCACCTATACCGGCCCCTTTGTCGCCGCCCGCCAGCAGGGCCGCGGCGTGCGGGTCTGGAAGAACGGCAACCGCTACGAGGGACACTTCGAAAAGGGCGAGATCAGCGGCCAGGGCACCTACACCTGGAAGGGCGGCGATCGCTACAAGGGCGCCTTCCGCAAGGGCGTCATGCACGGCAAGGGGCGCATTCAATGGGCCGTCGGCGGCTCGTACAAGGGCGACTTCCATCAGGGCAAGTTGACCGGCCGCGGCGTGCGCACCTGGAAGGATGGCGGCCGCTACGTCGGCGAGGTCAAGGATGGCAAGCGTCACGGCCAGGGTGTCATGGTGGAGCCCGACGGCCGCCGGCGGGAAGGCAAGTGGCGCCAGGGCGAGGCCGTCGACTGACGTCCGATTCCGTCGACGCCGGCGCGCCGTCGAACCACTGCACGGCCCTGGACAGCGGCCTATCCTGTCGTAACAATCCCGTCGCCCGAACCCAGGGCTGGAGGACGAGATGCAGGTCCGCGAACTGATGACCGAAGACCCCGTCACCGTCGCCGCTGGCGCGCGCGTCGTGGACGCCATCGTGTTGCTGTTCACCCGTGGCTTCCGGCACCTGCCCGTGGTCGACGATGACGGCAAGCTGGTGGGCATGATCACCGATCGCGATCTGCGCCAGTTCTCGCACCACATGCAGAACACCGATGACCGCGCCGATTCGGTCAAGATGATCACCCAGCCCGTGGGAGACCTGGTCCATCGAGAGGCGATCGTCACCCAGGATGACGCCGACGTGCGCGACGCTGTGCGCTCCATCGTCAACGAGAAGGTCAGCGGCCTGCCCGTGGTCAAGGCCGACAGCGGCGAGTTGGTCGGCATCCTGACTTCGCAGGATGTGATGCGGCATATCGTGGTGGCTGAGCTGCTCTAGGGCACCCGCACGCGCACTCGAACACCAACCCCGCTCTGTAGTGCCACCCTAATCGGAGACCGACGCCGGTTCTCCCGCCACGCCACATAACGCCCGGACCTGGCCTCGGATCGCCAGCCGGCGCGCGGCCAGCTGGTCGGCGGAGAATACGTCCTCGCCCACCAGCGCCCCAGACGTGTCGGCCGCGGCGAACCAGGCCAGGTGCAGAGAGGCGATGGTGACCGCGAGGTGGTAGGGATCGCTGGTCGCGAAGACCCCGCACTTCATGCCGTCGGCGAGGAAGTCGGCGACAAAGGCCAGGGTGTGGTGGATCGCCGCGCCGTCGTCCCGGGCGTAGAAGGGTCCCTTGTCGATGATCTCGCGCATCAGCAGGCGCGCGGCGCCGCGGTGGCTGCCCAGGTAGTCGACCACCAGCACGCCCAGTCGATCGAGGCGCTCGACGTGATCGCCTTGCTCCATGCCCGCCGCCAGGACCAGCGTGCCGAGCTCGCCCAGCACGTCGCCGATGACCGCCAGGTAGAGTTCCTCTTTGCTCGGGAAGTGGTGGAAGATCGAGGCCTTGGTAAATCCCGTGCGGGCCGCCACGTGGCGCAGACTGGTCCCGGCGTAGCCCTGTTCGGCGAAACAATCCCGCGCCGCTGAGACCAGCCGGGCGCGGCCCACCGGCTGGCGCGGTCTTCCAGGTCGCCTCTTTGTGGTGCGCTCGGTCGCCATGAGGGGAGGGTCGCAAAAAAGGCCTCGACAGACAATCAACCATTCGGTAGATAACGTTTCCCAACCGATCGGTTGATTATCGAATCGGCCCCAGCCCAGGATGAAGAGACAATGATATACACCTGGAATATCAGAAGGTATCGATGCACTGAGTGGATCTCGGCGGGTATGCTCGTGGCGTTCAGCGCGCTTTGTTCATGCGCCATTCCCATCGGCCAGACCGGCCCTGGCGCCGGCTCCGACGGCGGAGGCGCTGCGTTCTGGGGTGACGTGGCGGGCGCGGGTGCGCCGCGCGGCCAACAGGCGACAGGTGACGTCGCCATAGCCCCCGATAGCGCTGGCAACCGGTCCGCCGATGGTGCCGCCACCTCGACCGCTGACACGGCCCCGCCCGATGTCGCTACCGCGGCTGCGCCCGATATCGCTACCGCGGCGGCGCCCGACACCGTCGCCGTTTCGGCTCCCGATGCCGCTGGCCCGGACAGCTCGCCGACGGATAGCCAGATCGGAGGGCAATCGGATAGCTCGTCATCGCCCATTGACAGCGGCGCTTCGTCCATTGACAGCGGCGCTTCGTCCATTGACAGCGGCGCATGGTCCGTCGACAGCGGCGCATCGTCCATGGACAGCGGCGTCGATCCACCCGACACCGGCGGCAGCGTGGCCGATCCCGCCTTGCCCGGCGCCCAGACCTGGACCAAGAAGCAGGTGGCGCTGGCGGTGCCAGGCGCCCAGATTCAGAACACCGTCTTCGCGCCCTCCGGTAGCGGCAAACGACCGCTGGTGATCTTCCTGCACGGCTTCTCGCTGACGCCGAACCTGTACGCCAGCTACGGCGAGCACCTGGCCTCCCACGGCTGGACGGTGCTGCTGCCCAAGCTGCCGGGTAACGTGCTCATGCCCACGAGCCACGCCAAGCTGGCCAAGATGGTCATGGCCCTGCTCGACCAGCTCCTGTCGGCAAAGGCGCCCGTCGGTGCCATCGACACGAGCCGGATCGCGCTGGTCGGCCACTCCATGGGCGGCAAGGTGGCCATGCTCGCCGCGGCCAAGGACGGGCGGATCAAGGCGGTCTTCGGCGTCGATCCGGTCGATGCCGCGCCCCCATTTGGCGCCAACCCGGTGGACTACCCCTCGGTCACGCCGGAGCTGATGGGCGACATCCAGGTGGCCATGGGAGCCCTGGGCGAGACGGTCAACGCCAAGCCGGGCCTGGGCGGCCAGGCCTGCGCACCGGCGGCGGAGAACTTCCAGCAATACTTCAAGCACGCCAGCGGGCCGGCGCTCGAGGTGGAGGTCATCGGCGCCGGGCACATGGCCTTCCTGGACCAGCCCAACTGCGGCCTGATGTGCATGGCCTGTTCCGCCGGACCGACGCCGGCGGCCACTGCGCGCAAGCTGGCGCGACGCTACCTGACGGCATTTCTTGGTCACACCCTGCTGGGCGGTTCAGGCTGGGCGAGCTGGCTCAACGGCGCCAAGGCGCAGTCCGATGTGCAGGCCGGGCTGATCACCCTGTCGACCAAGAACGGACTGTAGGTCGCGGGCGTCCCACGCCAGGCCTGGCCTCATCAGGCCCCGATCCGTTGAACCCCCAACAACGGTCCGTCGGGATCGGCACCATCGGCGCCCAGATCCACCACCGCCTCGACGCACCAATCCGCTTCCTCTTCGGCGTCCACGAGCCGCTGCACGACCACCCAGCGCCGCTCGCCCTCTTCGCGAATGGTCGTCTTGTCCGCCAGCCGCGCGCGGTGATCCCACTTCGGCGGCCCGTACTCCTCGACAAAGGGCGCCATGGCCTCGGCGAAACGCTCCGCCGGCCACTTCTCCACGCCGCCCTGCCACACCGACGCCGCCGCCTCCTCCAGGTCGCCCACCGCCAGCGCCCGGGTCAGGGCGTGCATCTCGGCTCGCAGCCGGGCATAGAGATGGCGACGATCGCGGGCCAGGTCGACCTGGATCGTCGGCAGCGCGGCCAGGGTGTCGGCGTCTTCGGGGCGGACCTCGCGCAGCTTCTCCCACTGCTGTACCAGCGACGAGTCGACCCGGGCGAGCATGGCGCGCAGGGCGGCGATGACGCCGATGAGCACCTCGTCGAGGATCGACTCGGGCACGTTCTGCAACAGGGTCTTGTAGACCTGGCTGATGTAGCGCAGCAGCACGCCCTCGACCCGTTGCAGGCCGTATTCGCGCACGTAATCGTCGAAGGAACAGCCGCGTTCGAGCAGGTCGCGGACCACGGACTTGGGCCGGATGGCCTCGGTGTCGAGCCACGGCTGCCGGTCTGAGAAGCGGTTGTAGACGCTGTAGATCCACTCGGCGTCGGGTTTGGGCCAGGTGACCTCTTCGAGGCGCTCCATGCGCTCTTCGTACTCGACCCCCTCGGCCTTGAGGCGGTTGATCAGTTCGCCTTTGGCCTGGTGCACCTGGGCGAACAGCACCGGGCGCGGATTCTCGAGGATGGCTTCGACCAGGCTGAGCACCCGCAAGGCGTGGTCCTCGCCCTCGGCATCGAGCTCGTCCAGGGCCTCGACCAGGAAGAGCGACAGGCTGTGGTGCAGCGAGAAGTCGCGCTGCAGACCCGGCCGCAGGACCACCTCCTGGCCGCGGCGGCCGTCATCGCGGGGCCAGAGTTCGACCACCCCGGCGCTGACCAGGGAGCGGAACAGGCGCGCCAGCTCCCGGCGCAGGCGTTGCTTGGTGGCCGGCCGCTCGTGGCAGCGGCCGATCAGTCGCACCAGGGCGCGCAAGCCCTCACCGGCGCCCGCCTGGCGCTGCAACATGGACAGCAGCAGCCCGTGGTCCAGGCGAAAGACAGACTGCAGCGATTCGGGTCGGCCCGCGACCAGGCGGTCGAAGGTCTGCTCGTTGTAGGGCACAAAGCCCCGTTTGGGCGGTTTGCGGCGGACGAACTTGCCGCCTTTCGCGGCAAGTCGGCGGTTCTCGATCGTATGAGGCGGCGCTTGGGCGCAGACCAGCCCCTCGTCATCGAAGCCCTTGCGACCGGCCCGACCCGCCACCTGGTGGAACTCGCGATTGCGCAGGATGCGGGTCTTTTCACCGTCGAACTTGCACAGGGCCGTCATCAGCACCGTGCGCAGGGGGATGTTGATGCCCACGCCCAGGGTGTCGGTGCCGCTGATGACTTTGAGCAACCCCTTCTGTGCCAGGCGCTCTATCAGCAGCCGATAACGGGGCAGCAGGCCGGCGTGGTGCAGGCCGACGCCGTGGCGCACGAAGCGCTGCAGTTCTTTGCCGTAGGGGCTGTCGAAGCGAAAGCCGATCAGTTCGTCGGCGATGCGGCGTTTATGCTCGCGATCGCAGACCGGTACGCTCATCAGGTTCTGGGCCTCTTCGGCGGCGGCGCGCTGGCTGGTATTGACCAGGTAGACGGGCGCCTTGTCGCGCTTCATCAGGTCGGACACGGTCTCGTGGATGGCCGTGTCGCGCCACTTGAAGTCCAGCGGCACGGGCCGGTCATCCGAGCGCACCACCACCACTTCGCGGCCGGTGCGCTCCCGCAAACCCGCCTCGATGGCCGCCATGTCGCCCAGGGTGGCGCTCATGAGCAGGAAGGTGGCGTCCGGCAGCAGCAACAGCGGCAGCTGCCAGGCCATGCCGCGATCCCTGTCGGCGTAGTAGTGGAACTCGTCCATCACCACGTGGTCCACCGGCGCGGCGGCGCCCTGGCGCAGGGCGATATTGGCCAGCACCTCGGCCGTGCAGCAGATGATTGGCGCGTCGCGGTTGATGGCCGCATCGCCGGTCATCATGCCCACGTTGTCGGCGCCCAGGTCGTCGCACAGGGCGAAGAATTTCTCGCTCACCAGGGCCTTGATGGGCGAGGTGTAGAAACCGCGCTCACCGCGGGCCAGGGCGCGAAAATGCTGCGCCAGGGCGACCATGGATTTGCCCGAGCCGGTGGGCGTGGCCAGGATCACGTGCCGGCCGGCCATGACCTCCAGAATCGCCTCTTCCTGGGCCGGGTAGAGCTCGAGGTCGCGGTCGAAGGTCCACTCGAGGAAGATCTCGAAGGCCTCGTCGGGATCGACCTCAGCGCCGGCCGACAGGCGGTCGGAGAGATTCGGCGGCGTCTCTTTGGAGGGAGATTCGCTCAGCGGGAGCTCCGAGTCGCTGCGCTACAGGCCGCCCTGGGTCAATTTGCCGGTATAGGAGCCGTTCAAGAACGCCTTGTTGGCCTGCACGCGGATGTAGCCCTTGCCGCCCTTGCCACCCTGGCCACCGGTGCCGCCGCTGCCGCCCTTGCCGCCGTTGCCGCCGCCGTTCTTGCCGTAGCCGCCGCTGCCGCCAGAGAACGAGAAGCCCTTGCCGCCGCCGAGACCGCCGCCGGCTTTCAGGTTGCCGTTGTGTTGGATGGTGCTGCCGATGAGGAAGAGGGCGCCACCGGAGCCGCCGCCGCCGCCGCCGCCGCCGCCGCCAGGACCGCCGCCGCCACCGCCACCGGCAGCGCACTTGACGTTGTAGTACGGGTTCTTGCCGCTGGTCGCGCTGCTCGGCCCGCCGCCGGAGCCGCCCGGGCCGCCCTGCACGCTGACGATCGCGCTGCCACCGATGGTGAGCGTCTCGCTGGCGCAGAGCATCAGCACGCCGCCACCGCCGCCACCGCCGCCGCCGCCGCCGGAGAAGCCCGGATCGCCGCCCGCGGTCGCCGAGGAGCAGGCGTTGTAGCCCCAGCCGCCAAAGCCGCCGAAGCCACCATAGCCGCCGCCGCCACCGCCGCTGCCGCCGTGCATGGTCTGCAGGTTGTCGGCGCCGTAGAAGCCGGCGTTGGAGCCGGGCTGACCGCCGGAGCAGCCGAAGGCGCCCTGGCCCGGCTGGCCGACGAAGCCGGTGCCATTCATGCCCTTGGTCGAGGCGGAACCGGCGAATCCTGCCTCGCCGGGCGTGGCGTGGCCGCCGCCGCTGCCGCCGGTACCGCCACAGGCCCCGCCGCCGCCGCCACCGCCGCCACCGGCCTGGCCGGCGCCGCCCTTGGAACCTGCGCCGCCGCAGGGTGATCCGGGCGAGGCGCCAGGCCCCTTGCCCTTGCCGGCGTTGTTGGCGCAGCCCTGACCCTTGATGAACTGGCCGCCATTGAAGCCGCCCGGGCCGCCTACACCAGCGCTGCCGGCCACGTTGGACTTGCCGGTGCCACCCTTGACACCGGACGCGTCGACGGTACCGGAGATGGTCATGGCGCCCTGGGCGATCATCGCCAGTCCCAGGGTGCCGCTGACCTTGATAGTCACGCCCTGGTTGACCTTCAGACTCTTGAAGTGCAGCACGCGCAGCTGCGGCGGCGTGCCCGAACCGGCCGCCTGCTGAGTCTTGACCATGACGCCCGGTTTGCCGTCGCCGCCGATGGTCTTGCCGCCCCAGGTCAAGGTGCCGGCGTTGGTATTGACGGTCGCCGCCTTGTCGATCACCACGTCACCCAGCTTGCCGTTGGACATCATGCCAAGGGGGCCGCATTTGAGCGCCGAGGCGCAGGCGCCGGCCAGGCAGACGCCGAGGATGCAGTCGCCATCGAGCTTGCACTTGTCACCGGTGCCGCAGGAGGGTTTGCCGGGGGAGCACTTGCCAGCCGTGCAGACGTCGCCCTGGGTGCAGGGGTTGTTGTCGTTGCAGCCCTTGGAGTTGGGCGTGTACTTGCACTGCTTTGACGCCGGATCGCAGCTGTCGTCGGTGCACGGATTGTTGTCGTTGCAGGTCTTGCCGACGCCGCTGCATGAGCCCCCGGCGCAAGCGTCCTTGTCGGTACACGCGTTGCCGTCGTCGCAGGGCTGGCTGTTGGGCACGTGCGTGCACTTGGCCTGGTCGCAGGTCGTGGTGGTGCAGGCGTTGCCGTCGTCCTTGCAGTCCTTGACCGCAGCGCAGTTGCCGCCACAGCCGATGACCGGCGTGTAGACGCACTTGCCGGCCTTCTTGTCGCATGTATCCGTGGTGCAGGCGTCCTTGTCGTCGCATGTCAGGGGCACGCCGGCCTTGCAGACGCCTCCCTGGCAGCCGCCGCCCTTGGTGCAGCCGTTGCCGTCATTGCACTGGGCGCCGTCGTTGGCGGGCGCGTGCTGGCAGCCCTTGGCCGCGTCGCAGGTGTCGACCGTGCAGGCGTTCTGGTCGTCGCAATTGGCAGGCTTGCTGGTGCAGTTGCCGGCCTTGCAGCCGCCCTCGGCGGTGCACTTGTCGCCGTCGTCGCAGGGCGCGCCCTCGGTCTTGGCGTTGTAGGCGCACTTGCCGCCCTTGGTCAGGTCGCACTTGGCGGCCACGCAGGGGTCGGTGCTGGTGCAGGGTTTGGGTTTGCCGGCCGCGCACGCGCCCTCCTTGCAGGCGTCGCCGATGGTGCACGGGTTCTCGTCATCGCAGGGCTTGCCGTCGTCGTTCTTGGCCACGCAGCCGGCGCCGGCTTTGCACTCGTCCAGGGTGCATGGGTTCTTGTCGTCGCAGTTCTTTGCCGCGCCGGGCTCGCAGATGCCCTTGCTGCAGGTGTCGCCGTCGGTGCAGGGGTTGTCATCGGCGTTGCACTGCACGTCGACGTTCTTGTAGCTGCAGGCCTTGTCGCCCTTCTTCTTCGGGTCGCAGAAGTCCTGGGTGCAGGGCGTGTCGTCGTCGCAGGCACCGTTATCCGTCGCGCCGTCGCAGTCGTTGTCCAGCCCGTCGCAGACCTCCTTGCTGGCTTCGGGGACCTCGCACTTGGTCAACATGTCGGTGCCGCAGTGGCGCTGGCCGATGCACTTGCCGCCGCCGGCCCCCTCGACGTAGCAGGCGGTGGACAGCTGGCTCTGGGCGGCATACTGCGAACACAGGCAATCGGCGCCCGCAGCGCGTACGCACTGCTTGGATTGGGTGCCCTCGGCGGTCTGGCTTTCAGTGCATTCGTAGCCGGTCGGGCAGTCGGATGCTGCGGTACAAGGCGACCCGCAGAAGCTGCCGGCCGCGCCCTGGTCGACGCAGGCGGGGTTGTCCAGGCCCAGGCTGGCGCAGGTCTTGGACTCGGTGCAGGGGTCGCAGATGTGGCCCCAGCGGGGCACGCAAACGCTGACGATGTCGCCACCTTGCGGGATCTGGGCGCATTTGAAGCCCTCGGGGCAGTCGGTGACGCAGAAGCCGGCGCATTGCATACCGTCGGGCGTCCAGATGCACATATCGGTGTCGCACTCGTCGTTTTCGGCGCAGGGGCAGCCGGGGGCGCCAGGACAGCCGGCGCTGACGTCCGGAATGCTGCTGTCCTCGGTCACGCCCATGTCGAAGGTGATGCCGCCGGAGTCGGGCAGTGTCTTGGCTGGCGAGACGTTGTCTTCGGTGCCATCCGAGCACGCTGCGATGCCAATCAGGAGGGCGAATAAGAGGGCAGCATGGCGTCGGGATCGGAGCATGATCGGCCTCTCGGGAGCGAGGTGAAGCGGGGGCGATCGACCGCTTCACGGTACCGCCGCCGGCAGGGCCCGGCAAGGGCGGCGCGCGTCCCTCCGTCGACGCTCGATCGATGACGATGGCGCCGAAGACTTGCGCTCCACGCCGTTGGAGGCGAGGGTCCGGCCATGTCCGCCGCCGTGCCCAATCGCCGCCCCCTCGTCTTGCTGGCGTTGGCGATTGGCATGCTGATTCTGGCTGCAGTCGCGTGGCAATCTGGTTGGCTGCCCGGGCCCGAACGCCTGCTGCGAGCCACCGAATGGCTGCGCGACGCTGGCTGGATCGGGGCCGCGGTCTTCATCCTCGGCCACGCCGTCGCCATCCTGACCTTCGTGCCCATCACGCCGCTGGTCTTTGTGGCCGGCTTCATCTGGGGGCCCTATGTCGGCACCCTGGTCATGTCTATCGGCAGCCTGCTGGGGACCACTGCGGCGCTGCTCCTGGGCCGCTGGCTGCTGCGCCAGAGTCTCACCGCCCGCTACGGCGACTCGGCGCATTTCGTGGCCATCGATCGGGCCATCGCCAGGGGCGGTTTTCGCGCGGTCTTCCTGCTGCGCTCCGCGCCCATCCCGCTGGCCGTGCTCAACTACAGCCTGAGCCTGACCGGCATCGGGGTCGGCCGCTACGCCCTCGCTTCGGTGCTGGGCCTGCTGCCGCTGACCATCCTGTACACGGCGGTGGGGGGCGGCCTGGCCGAGGCCAGCGCCATCTTCGAGGGCAAGGTCTCGCCTGGCGATGGTGCGCTGTGGCTGTTCTGGGCCGGCGTGGCGGCCATGGTCGGCGTCTTTGCCTGGATCGGCGCCATGGCCAGGCGCGAACTGCGTGCCCTGATGGGGGAGCAGGAGACATCGCCAGTGGACTGAGCGTGCCCTCTTCGGCCGGGAATCCGCTCAGCGGTGTTGCATCCTGTTGGCCAGCTCTCGAGCCAGCCATTGCACGAAGGCGCCGCGGCCGCTGCCGGTCAACTCCCAGCCGGACTTCGCATCCCCCCTGACCACGCCTTCGGTGCTCGCGCCCGTCGCCCTGTCAAAATGCAGCCATGCGTCCACGAAGGGGATCTGGTGGCGCTTCAACACCTGCCGTAGCCGTTGATGATGACCGTGCCAGGTGGTGTCGCGCGGCTTGTCTGCGGCCAGCGCATCCGGATAGGGCAGCAGGACGACCAGCAGCGGGACCTTCGCCTCCGCCAGGGTGTCTCGAATGCCGCGGATGGCGGCGTCAAAGTGGCGCCAGGTGGCTTCCGGATCGCGGCCCCAGGTCGCGGTGCGCGGCCGCAACCGACGGGTCACCTGGTCCACCCCACGAGCCGTTCGCCGGGCCAGGTCGGAGCGATCGGCGAGCGCCTGCAGGACGAAAGGCGGCGGGCTGGAGGCCAGGTACAGACGCAGGGTCTGGCGCCAGCGCGGCGCCTGGCAGCGCGCCTTGGCGAGCAGTGGCGCGGCGGTGGGGGTCGGCGACAGCGACAATTCTGTCGCCGTCACGACGTCGGCCAGGGCGGTAGGGCTCGCCGCCGGAGGGGGGGTGACGACTGGAGATCCGGCGGGCGAGCCCACGTCTGTTGTCGGCTCGGCCTCGGCATAGGCCAACAGGGGGCCGGCATCGCAACAGGCCAGCGGTGCGTCCATCTCCGCGACGTCTTTTTCGGCGGCCAGGTGCAGGACGACAGCTTCGACGGGGTGGCGCGGCAACAGGCTGCGCAACGCCAGCAGCTGAAAATCGCTGGCGCCGCGGCCCAGGCCGGCGATCACGTGGCGACTGCCGGCCACGTGTTGTTCCAGGTTGCGGCGCAGCTCGTCGCGCGCCGCCCAGCCCTCGCCATAGAGCAGGCCCGAGCCGAAGTGCACCACCGGGCGCGCCTGGTCATGGGCGGTCGAAAACGGGTTGTCGCCCGATTCCGCATCGCCGTCGAAGATGAGCTGGCAGGCTCGCCGCCCCGTGCCTTCGGCTTGCCAGTGCACGTTGGCAGTCTCGTCGTCGCCGCCGGGCGAGTCGACGAGCAGCTCGGCCCCACCCGCGAGCGCCGCCAGGCCAATGGCGAGCCCCAACGCCAGGCGAACGCCGCCGTCGGCCAACGACCAGGCCAGCGCAAGGAGCGCGCCCAGATCCCACAGCAGCGCAAAGACCAGCCAGTCCCACGCGCCCAGTGATGGCACCGACCCGGCAGGCGGCCACAGGCCGGCCCATGGCAGGCCAACCACAAGACACCAGAGCAGGACGCGACCTGTGCCGGCCATCCGGCGGCCCACTGCGCCAGCAGCCAGGGCGCCACCAAGGAGGGCGCCCAAAATGACCAGCAGAGCCAGTCCGACAGGCGGCGTGGCGTCGTCTTCCTGGCGGGATACCGGCGGTTCGGCGGACACAGTGCGCCAGACCTTGTCAGGAGGATCGGCAGCCAGGGCCGTACGCGCTTTGGCCAGCAGTTCACTCGCTGGAGGAGCGCCTTGCCAGATCAGGCACCAGGCGCCCACGACCTCCCCGGAACAGGCCTGCTCGGGATCGCTCAGCGCCAGCTTGTAGCAGCCTTTTCGCGTCGCAACGTCCTGGCAGATCTCAGCGTCGACCCGATCGCCTTGGATGCTGGCGCTGTTCAGGCTCAGCTGTGGCGCCATGCGGCCAAACGCAGCTTCCAGCAAGCCGCCCACCGACGGCGGCAGGGCCCGGCCACCGGCCACGGGGGGCGGACGGCGCTCCTTGTCCGCCGCCTTCGGCATTGCCGCCTTGTCGTGGTCGGTTGCGGGTGAGGTTGCGGCCCCTGTGGGTACCAAACAGACCGTTGCGACCGTCGCAATCAGCCCCACGTGGCGGACGAGTCCGCTCCGGGTGGAAGGTCTCAGTTGCTGGCCGAGCGCGCTCTGGATCCCGTTCATGAAGGCGAATGTAGGCGAGCGCGCCGCTGTCGTCCAAAAGCGCTCGCGTTCCTCGAATCCGCCCGGGCTTCCTGCCTGCCCGGCCCCGACGCCAGGCGGCGAGTTGGAGGCGTGCATGTTTTCCCAAAGATCACACCTGTTTCGAACGATTACTCTGTGGCGCCATGCAGCGCGCACGTAGGCTGCGCAAGCAGCTGTGGTCTGACGGTCGCAGTCCGCCTTGTGAGAGTGCGAACAAGCCACGAACCGCTGCCCTCTGTCGAAGAATCTCCGTCATCTACCCACGACCCGAGAACGAGACCATGAAACGAATCGCGATCCTGTGCACCCTGATGCTCACCCTGGCCGCCTGCTCGAGCGACGACGGCGGCGACGGCGACAGCACGCCGGCAACGGATACGGCCGCCGCCGACGCGGGCGCTGACACCTCGACCGGTAGCGACGCCGCCGCGGCGGCCGACACGTCGACGGCTGCCGACACAGGCGGCGGGGCCGCGGACGCCGGCAGCGCAACAGATGCAGGCGGTACGGCAGACGCTGGCGGCGGCGGCATCGACTGGGCGTCCATGGGCTTCCTGGACAAGCAGAAGCACATGAAGACCGTGGTCATGCCGGCCATGAAGAAGCTCTTCCAGGACTTCGATTCCAAGCGCTACGAGAAGTTCAACTGTGCCACCTGCCACGGCAAGGATCCGCAGGCGGCCAAGTTCAAGATGCCAGCCACGCCCATCCCGCTCGATCCGGCCAAGATGCCCGATTCCAAGAGCAGCAATGAGTACGAGGCCAAGTTCGCCAAGTTCATGTACGGCAAGGTGCTGCCCGAGATGCAGAAGCTGATCAACCAGCCCCCCTTCGACCCCGGCACCAAGAAGGGGTTCGGCTGCTTCGGTTGCCACAAGATGAAGAAGTAGCCGACACTGACCGGGCAACGCCTCCCATGAGAGGGTGCCCGTGTGGATCGTCCTGCTCGCCTGCGCCAGCGTCCTCCTGGTGACCCCCTGGGTCGCCCTGTACTGGCTCCATAATCGGGGTGGTATTCGCCGCCTGCGCGTATTGCTGCATCGCTGGCGCGCCTCTTCCATGCGCCTGGGCGCCCTGGCTGCCATCGCCGCGGCCTTCGCGGTGACCTGGCGCGCCGAGATGAGCCTGCTGGCCGTCGTTGGCCCGCTTGTAGGCGTGACGCTGTTGTCGCTGCTCTATGCGCGCCTCTTCCAGATGCTGGCTCCCCGCCCTGCTTCCTTGCTGGTGCCTGTGGAGAGTCACGATCTTGGCCCCGAACGGCAGGTGGCGGTCCTGGAGGAAGGCAGCGCCGTGCCCTTGGACTGGCTGGCCATGATGCACACCGGCCGGCGACGGGAGATCGTGATCGTGCACGGGTTCGCGCCGCGTTCCCTGCTGGCCGTGCACAGCCCCGACTACCTGCCCATCGCGGCTGTCCTGCCCCACCCCGGCGGCTTCGAAATCGGCGCCGCCGGTCGCATCTGGGATGGCGCCACCGGCGCTGCCCTGGACCAGAAGGCGGACCTGACTCGCGCGCCCGTGGGCCTGAGTACCCTCGCTGCATGGCGCGACAAGTGGCCCGACGCGCCGTTGCTCGGTCCCGCCGAGGGCTTGCCCCAGGCGCCCCTGCCAGACACCGTGCTGGTTCCTTTGCGCAGCAGCGCCGATGACGAAAACCGCTGGGGCCGGGTGGTGCAAGGCCGGTGGACGGCCCTGAACGAGGAGGACCTGTCGACCTGCCCGACGCCGGCGGGAGATGCGTTCTACCTGGGCTGGCGGGGGGCGCGCGACCGCGGCTTCATCCGTTGATATCGATGCTGGCCACGCAGCTGACCTCGATCAGGGCGTCGGCGGGCAGGCGGCTGACCTCGACAGTCTCGCGGGCCGGATAGGGCGCCGTGAGGTAACTGGCATAGATCGCGTTGACGGCGCTGAAGTCGTTCAGGTTCTTCAGGAAGATCGTCACCTTGACCACGTCGTTGAGGGTCCCGCCGGCGGCCTGCAGCACGGCGCGCAGGTTGTGCATGACCTGCTGGGTCTGCTCGGCCACGCCGCCGCGCACCATCTTGCCAGTGGCCGGATCGATGCCCAACTGGCCGCTCAAGAAGACCATGCGGCCGCTGCTGGCCACGATGGCCTGGGAATATGGGCCGATGGCCTTGGGCGCCAACTCGGCGATGATGGGCGTCAATTCGCGGGTGTCGTCATGGCGCATGGTCCCCTCCGTGTGTGCAAGGCGCGGTCCGATGAGAGACCTGCCGGCGCCTGGAGTCAAGCGCTGGCCAACGTCTTGTCCGGACTTGGGTTGCCTTACTGCACCAGGTAGTTCAATTCCACCCAGGACACGACCGGTGTGGCGGCTCCATTGCCGTTGAACAGCAGCCGGTAGTAGAAGGGCCCCTTCTTCCACGGCAGTTTGGCCAGCGACAGGGACTTGGTGCCGTTGCCGAGGCTCGTGGTGGTGTTCTTGGCGCCGGCGGCGCTGTACCAGGTGCTGTTATTCGGGCTGAACTGGATGCGCGCAGCGGTGCCACCCGGCAGCGAGGTCAACGCGTAGTTGAAGGCGTATAGCCCCACCACACCCTTTTTGCCGGCCAGCAGGTCGACGCTGCTGGCGACGCCCGCCTTTTGCCATGCCGCGGTCTTGCTCTTGTTGAAGCCCGGTACCGATGTGCCCGCGACGGACTTGCTGTAGCGCACCGCAACGCGGCCCACGCCGCCGTTGCCGCCCCGGTTTTCGTTGCGACCGGCCGAGCCGGTCGGCCCGCCATCGGCGCGCACCTTGCTGCTGCCCAGGCTGATGGTATGCCCGCCGATGAGGATCGAGCCGCCAGCGCCGCTGCCGCCGCCGCCGGTCTCGCCGTTGCCATGGCCGCCCTTGGCGCCACGTGCGGTGATGCTGCCACTGAGCGCGATGTTGCCGGCGAAGAGCATGACGATGCCGCCGCCGGGGCTGCCGGCGCCGCCGCTGTCGGGGTTGTCGCCGTCGACACCGCCGCTGCCGCCGCTGGCACCCATGTACAGCCGGGTCAGGCTCGAGTTGCCGTAGGTCTTGCCGCCTTCGGCCGTCTTCTTGCCGAACGACCAGCCGCCACCGCACTGGTGGAAGGCCGCGTAGCCGTTGTGGCCGCCGCTGGCGTGGCCACCGCCGCCGGCACCGTTGCCGGAGTGGCACCACTCGGCGTCACCGCCGCCGCCGCCGCCGTGGCTCTGTTGCCAGGTGCGATACTGGCCGTAGCCGCTGTTGGGGCTCTCACCGCGCCATCCGCCACCCCACTTGGTCTTTGTCTTCACTCCCGGAGCGCCTCGATACCCCCGGCTATCGGCGCGAATGCTGCCCTGCACGGTCAACGTGCCGCTGGCTCGGAAGGCGATGATGCCGCCGCGGCTGCCATCCCAACTACGGGTGTCGATGACGCCCTTGCTGCCGACGGTGACGTCCTTGTAGTTGGGCACCCGCTGGACCACCACCCGCTGGCCGCTCAGGTTGCTGTTGGCGGAGATGCCGTAGGTCTGGGTCAGCTTGTCCAGACAGGTGATGGTGCTGCCGGTGGCTGTGGTCACCTGGCAGAACTCGTATCGGCCCACATTCTTGGAGTTCGAGCCCGGCGCGTGCTGGTTGATCAACAGCACCTCGTCGCCGGCGGCGATGCTCTGCTGCACCTGGTTGCTCGGCGTGCCGCCGGTGCCGGTGCCGCCGATGGTGATGGTATTGCTGCCCAGCTTGCTGACCGCGAAGGCCTCGCCATCGGCCCGCTTGCGCCCCTTCTTCAAGATCGACGTCTGGATGTTGACGCTGCCGTTGACCACGATCGAGCCGTCTGCCCCGTCGCCGAAGTGCAACACCGGCTGCAGGCTCAGCACGCCGCCTGACACCCGCACGGACGCGGTCTTGCCGCCGTCGAGCAGCTTGCTGTCGTTGTAGGGGTCGACCACCGCGTGGCGGGTGCACGCCTTGCCGTCGCCGCTGTAGCCGGGCTTGCAGGCGCAGGAGAAGCTGCCCGGCTTGTTGGTGCAGATGGCGTTCTTGTGGCAGCCGCCGTTGTTGCTCTTGCACTCGTTGACATCGGTGCAGGTGAAGCCGTCGCCGCTGTAGCCGGCGTTGCACTTGCACACGGGCGACTTGTTGGCGGCCACGCAGAGGGCCGTTTTGGCGCAGCCGACGGGGCCGATCTTGCATTTGCCCTGGGAGCAGACGTCGCCCTTGGTGCAGCCATTGCCGTCGCTGCAGGGTTTGCTGTTGAAGTTGTGTACGCAGCCCGTCTTGGCGTTGCAGCTGTCGTCGGTGCAGGGATTGCCATCGTCGCAACTGACTTTCTTGCCCGCGATGCACTTCTTGGCAGCGCAGACGTCGCCGATGGTGCACACCGAGCCGTCGTCACAGGGCGCCTTGTTGGCGCTGACCTGGCAGCCCTTGAGCGGATGGCAGAGCTCGCTGGTGCAGACATTGCCATCTGCGCAGCTCTTGGCCCCGCCCGGCAGGCAGAGTCCGGCCTTGCATACATCCTTGACCGTGCAGACGTTGCCGTCGCTGCAGGAGGCGGTGTTGGCGGCGTGCTTGCAGCCGGCTTTGGCGTCGCAGCTGTCGTTGGTGCAGGGGTTGCCGTCGTTGCAGCTCTGCTTGGTGCCAGCGACACATTTGCCGCCCTTGCAGCCGTCGGCCACGGTGCAGACTGAACCGTCTGAACAGGGCGCGCTGTTGTTGGCCTTGGTGCAGCCGGTCTTGGGATTGCAGGACTCGGTGGTGCAGACGTTGCCGTCATCGCAGGCGCTGGGCGCTGCCGGCGTGCAGGTGCCCGACTTGCAAGCATCCCCGGTGGTGCAGGCGTTGTTGTCGTTGCACTTCTTGGTGTTGTTGTTGAATACGCAGCCCTGGCTGCCTTTGCACGAGTCGTCGGTGCAGGGGTTGCCGTCATTGCAGTTCAGGGCCGCCCCGCCGGCGCATTTGCCGCCCTTGCAGGTGTCGGCCAGCGTGCAGGCGCTGCCGTCATCGCAGGGCAGGGTGTTGGGGGTCTGCGCGCAGCCGGTCTTGGCGTCGCAGCTGTCGGTCGTGCAGGGGTTGCTGTCGGCGCAGGGCTTCTGGGCTCCGGGAACGCAGAGCGAGGCGGCGCAGGTGTCGGCGACGGTACAGACGTTGTTGTCGGTGCACGGCTTGGTATTGGCCACGTGGCCGCAACCCTTGAGCTTGTCGCAGCTGTCGTCGGTGCACGGATTCTCGTCGTTGCAGCCCAGCTTGGCTTTGGCGACGCAGGCGCTGTTGGCGCAGTGGTCGCCGGTGGTGCAGGCGTCGCCGTCGGTGCAGGGGGCGCTGTTGGCGGCGTGCTGACAGGCCTTGTCGGGGTCGCAGCTGTCGTCGGTGCACGGGTTGTTGTCGTCGCATACGGTGGCCGGCCCTGGGATGCACAACGTGTCGCCGCAGAGGTCGCCGACGGTGCAGACGTTGTTGTCGGTGCACTTGAGCTTGTTGGCCACGTGGCCACACCCTTTGTCCGCGTCGCAGGTATCGTCGGTGCAGGGGTTTTCGTCATCGCAGTTGATCTTCTTGGCGCCCGCGCAGGCGCCCTTGGCGCAGACATCGCCAGCGGTGCATACGCTGCCATCGTCGCAGGGCAGCGTATTGTTGGCGGTGGTGCAGCCGGACTTGGGGTCGCAGCTGTCGGTTGTGCAGGGGTTGTCGTCAGCGCAGACCGTCGCCGCGCCGGGCAGGCAGACACCAGCCTTGCAGCTATCGCCGATGGTGCAGGCGTTGGCGTCGCTGCAGTCGGCGCTGTTGTCTTCGTGGGTGCAGCCGGTCTTGGCGTCGCAGGCGTCGTCGGTGCAGGGATTGCCGTCTGCACAGGCGATCGCCTGTCCGGCGCAGGCGCCCTTGGCGCAGGTGTCCGCCTTGGTGCAGAGGGTGCCGTCATCGCAAGGCAGGGTGTTGTTGGTGGTGGTGCAGCCGGATTTGGGGTCGCAGGCGTCGTCGGTGCACGGGTTGTCGTCGTTGCAGACCTTGGCCTCGCCCGGCACGCACTGGCTGTCGGCGCACGCGTCCTTTAGCGAGCAGACGTCGCCGTCGTCGCACGGCTGGCTGTTGGCCTTCGCCGTGCAGCCGGTCTTGGCGTCGCAGCTGTCGTCGGTGCATGGATTGCTGTCGTCGCAGGTCTTGGCCGCGCCCTTGCACACGCCGTTGTCACAGGCGTCGGACTCGGTGCAGGCGTCGCCATCGCTGCAGTCGCCACTGGCCGTGGGGTGCTGGCACTTGCCGCTGACGCAGTTGTCGTAGGTGCACGGTGTGCCGTCGTCGCAGACGCCGGGCCCGGTCTCGTCGGTCTTGCCGTCGCAGTCGTCATCCAGGTCGTTGCAGGACTCGGTGGCCGCCTGTGGCGCATCGCAGGCGCTCAACCCTTCATCGCCGCAGCTCCGACTGCCGCTGCAGGTGCCGGCGTCGTTGGCCGCCTCGCAGGTGGTCGACAGGGCCAACTTGGTGGCCCGCTTGCTGCAGGCGCAGGTGCCATCATCGCGGATGCACTGCTGCCCTTCGGCCCCATCGGAGCCCTTGGCCGACTCGCAGCCATAGCCCTGCGGGCATGGGTTCTCGGTCGCGCAGGCGTCGGCGCAGAAGTTGCCGACCAGCACGCCATCGGCCACGTAGGGCACGCAGCGCGCCCCGCCCGCCGACAGGGGGCTGTTGCAGTCGGCGTCGACCGCGCAGGGCTCGCACAGGCGCACGTGCAGGGGCACGCACATGCTGATGACGTCTCCGCCGCCCGCCGATACCGAGGCACACTCGAATCCCTCAGGGCAGTTGTCGACGCAGGACTTGCTGCAGACCTTGCCGTCGGCCGTCTCCACGCAGAGCGCCGAGTCGCAGGCATCGTTGTCGGTGCAGGTGCAGCCGAAGCCGGAGCAGACGCCCGTGTCGACGCCCACGCCACCGTCGACGGCATCTTCTTCGCTGCTGTCATTCAACGGAACGACATCGGGCTCGTCGTCGACGTCTGCGGGATCGCCGCCATCGGCCGATCCGATGGTGCCATCAACCGTTGCGTCGGCGGTGATGCCGCCATCCTGACTCTCGTCCACGATGGGGTCGTCGCCGCAGGAGGCGATCATCAGCGTCGGGATCACAACAAAGCAGGTGAAGAGTCGGAATCGCAGCATGTTCATGGTCTCCCCATTCGTGGCCATGAGGCTAACAATCCCGTTGCGCGGTCGCCAGAATTCAAGGCGTTTCCAGAAGATCCTGTTTCACATCTGAATATCGCAAGCATTTCAACACGTGATCCACGTCACAGGATTGTCATGGAGGATGCCAAACGGGCCTTGATTAAGGACCAAGCGATGATTGTATCTACTAGCCCGGCCTTCTCACCCGTTTGAGACTTGGCGCCTCGGAGGCCGCTCTCAGCGGCCGCCGGGGCCGCCGCCGGGCGGTTTTGGGACGTCGCCGCCGGATCCCGCGCCGAAAATGCCCCCGTATCGCCGAAAACGCTCCGTATTCTGGCCGGAAACGCGAGGCTGCCCGCCCGTCGCCCTGCGACAGCCCTCGGACTTCGAGATTCTGAGCCGGCGAGCGCCGGCCGACTCTACGGTGGCAGCGCCCAGGCTGCTTGAATCTGCGCCAATGCCGTGCGCCACACCGACTGCAGCGGGAACACGCTGCTTAGCGCGACCCGCACGCGGCGGACGCTCACCCTCACGAGCGCGCCGACCTTGAGCAGGCGCACCCGGATCGTGTTTGTTTGCGCGTTCTCGAGCACCGTTCCGGCCAGGGCCGTGCGGCGGAACTCGACCATCAGCATGTGCGCCACCGCCGACAGCCAGACGCGGAGTTGATTGCCCCTCATGCTGGAGCTGCTCGCCCGGTCGCCAAACAAGTCCAGTTGCTGTTCCTTGATGCGGTTCTCCATTTCTCCGCGACCGCAGTACTCCTCTTCGTACAACGTCCTGCCGTCGAAGCGGGCAACGTCGTAGTTGGTCACGATGAAGCGTGGGTTCGCCTTGCCGGGCAGTTGCTCTGCCTTGGCGATGACCCGCCGCTGGCGGCTCCAGCTGTCCTTGGTGCGGTAGAGCAGCTCGACGAACTCCCGCTCGGACTTGCCGGTTTCGTCATGACGAGCCGCGACGGCGGCCAGGTCGTCGGCAATCATCTCCTGGAGGCGTGGGTTGCGGCCCAGACCGATGATGTACTTCAAGCCGTTGGTCTCGCACCAGGCGAAGATCCCATCGCGTGCGAAGCCGGAGTCGGCGCGAACGACAATCTCGGCGTCCGGCCACCTGTCGCGAAGCAGTGGAACAAGCCACTGGAGAGCGTCGACGGTGCCCTCGCAGCCATCGATGCCGGACTCTCGAAGTCGAGCCATCAGCACATGCTGGCCACAGAAGATGTAGAGCGGCAGGTAGCAGTAGTGCCGGTAGTAGCCGTGATAGAAGCGGCCTTCCTGGCCGCCATGCAGCTCGATGTCGCTGGGGTCGAAGTCGAGCACGATGCGCGGCATCGGCCGGTCGCCCTGGGCGTCGATGAACTCGTCGACAAAGAAGCGTTCGATGTCGGCGTCCCTGGCGACGATCTTCTTGTATCGCGTCTCCCTGCAAGCGTGCTCGGCGGTGAGCTCGAGTCGGTTGAGGGTACTCTTGCCAGCGAGGGGGTGGCCCTTGTCTCGGTCACGCATCCGGTGCGCACCGGTCACGTCGGCCTTGCCAACGGCGGCGGCGAATAGCGCGTCGTCGCGCAGCGAGTCATGGTCGTTGAGGTCTTCGTAGCCGGCGCAGAGCGACAGGATCCTCTGGCGCAACATGTCTTCGACCGGGTGCTCGACGAAGGCCGGACTCCGGTAGTCGGTGAAGCAGGCAGCGAAACGGTTGACGATGCCAACCCTCGCGTCGAGCTCGCCGAGCAGCAGCAGGCCGCCGTCTGACGACACGCGGCCGGCGTCGAAATCGGCAACCACTTTGCGGCGTCCGACGGGTTGGAAGAGGAGCTGCTGGCTGGTACAGTGTGTGTGCATCGGGCCTTTCCATGATCAAGTCTCAACACCCTGATCATACTAAGGATCGGCCCGATGTGCTATCAATAGCGTGAGATATGCGGGCTAGCGGCGACTGTTACCTGCATCGTCGCTTCCCATACCGGTCGAGCGCCGGGCGGGAAACAACCTCCTGAAGTGACAGGAGGGGCAAATCGGGCTGGGATCGAGGTGGTCCAGGCCCAGACAATCAGTAGTCGAACCCCGGACGGGTTACGGCACTCCAGGAGGTGAGGAGATGCGTAAACTGCGTTCTGCCGCATATTTGCGAGCAGTGATGCCTTTGATGCTGGCGGGGGCGCTGGCTCTGCTGAGCGGCTGCGAAGGCGCCGCAGGCGAGACCGGCCCTGCAGGCACGGATGGGGCTCCCTGTTCAGTCACAGATAACGGAGACGGGACCAAGACTATCTCCTGCCCCGGCGTCGATGACGTCACCCTCAAAGACGGAAAGGATGGCACCGGCAAGGACGGTGCTGCTGGCAAGGATGGTGCGCCCGGTGCCAAAGGCGACAAGGGCGATCCTGGTGCCGCCGGTGCCAAGGGCGACAAGGGCGATCCTGGCCCCGCTGGCAAGGATGGCGCAGCCGGCAAGGCTGGCGCTGCTGGCAAGGATGGTCCGGCCGGCAAGGACGGCGCGGCTGGCAAGGATGGAGCGGCCGGTAAGGATGGCGCCATGGGCGTCAAGGGCCTGGACATCTCCATCAGTGGCAACCACGGCACCGAGTGGTTGAACAGCACCGGCGAGTTCATGTCCGCCGGCAAGTTCTACGCCAACCTGAAGATCACCAGCGCCACCGCCGACGACAAGGGCGTCGTGACCGTCAAGTTCACCGTCACCGATACCGCCGAGAAGCCCAATCCCTACACCACGCTGACCAAGATCAACGCAGCGGTCGCCAAGCTGGTTCCGGCTGGCGGCGGCCAGGCGTTCAACAAGTGGGTGCCCTACATCTACCGCAAGCAGGAAGTGAAGAACTCGGCCAAGAAGAACTGGGCGGGTAAAGACGGCGACGTCGAATGGCAGGGCTACCGGGAGAGCAAGGGCAAGCTGACCAACGACGGCAAGGGCATGTACACCTATGTCTTCCAGACCAACCTGACCAAGGCGGTCAAGGGCGCGCAGGCGATCAAGTACGATCGCAAGCTCACCCACCGCATCACGGTCATGATGGGCGGCCACAGCGGCGCCACCGCGGAAGCCTGGTTCGACTTCGTGCCGGCCGGCGGCAAGGTCACCGAGACCCGAAACATCGTCGAGACCAGCGCCTGCCAGGATTGCCATGGCGAGTATGACTTCCACGGCCACGGCGGCGACCGCCTGACCCTGGAAGGCTGCAACGTCTGCCACACCGAGGGCAACATCGACCCGCACAGCAAGGAGACCGTGGACATGAAGGTCATGATCCACAAGATCCACGCGGGCGCCCAGCTCGCCTCGATCGCCGGCAAAGATGGCATCGTCTTCGACAACCCCGCCACCGAGGTGAATGAAGCGGCCGACAACGGCAAGTACGAGATCTACGGCTACAAGGATTACGTACACAGCTGGTGGAAGGTGGGCTTCCCGGCCGTCATCGAGAACTGCCAGAAGTGCCACAACGGCAAGGGCGCCGACGTGGACAACTGGAAGACCAAGCCCTCGCGTGATGCGTGCGGCTCGTGCCACGACGACATCGACTGGGTCAAGGGCACCAATCACAAGGCCGGCGCCCAGAAGGACGACAATGGCTGCGCCACCTGCCACCCGGCCAGCGGCAAGGGAATCGCGGTCGTGGAGGCTCACCAGTGGTACAACAAGCAGCCCAATCACATTCCTGAATTCGACATCACCATGACGGTGTCCAAGCCCAAGAACGGCACCCACTTCGTCACCGGCGAAGCGCCCGTGGTGACCGTGGTGATGAAGCAGGCCGGCAAGGTCATCGACCACACCAAGCTGGCCAAGGAAGACAAGGCTGAAGGTTGCGTGTGGGAGAAGGAGGGCGACAAGTGCCCGCCTGGCGACATGAAGCTGTACCGCGACTACCTCTTCGTGCACGGCCCGCGCGCCTACCGCAGCCCGGTGCTGGGCACGGGGGCCCGGATCACCATCATGAGCAAGACCGCCGGTCCGTGGGATCTCAGCGGCAAGGACGCCCAGCTGACGGTGATGTTCGACGGCGCCGAGGACCTGTGGGCCATGGACAAGACCGGTGGCGACTACATCATCGCCGGTACGGTCAAGGTGGACTTCACCAAAGCCAAGTTCGTCGACGCCAAGAAGGCCACCGCCAAGGAGGTCGTCGACTACCTGAACGCCCAGGCGGCGTTCAAGGCGCGCGGCATCGCCTGGCTCGACGCTGGCAAGGTCGCCATTCGCAGTCGCAACATGGGCAAGTTCTTCTCGCTGCAGTTCGCTGCGGGTGCGGTCAATACCGCCGTCTTTGGCGGCGTGACCGATGAGAAGGCCATGAACGCCTACTACGTCGGCAACCACCTGCTGACCGATGCCAAGGCCAAGGCGACCGCGGGCAGCATCACCTACACCCTGGATCCGGTCGATGACCTCAAGCCCGGCACCTACGTGGCCAGCGTCGAGATCGCAGACCGCGGCCGCAAGAGCGCGACCGACTACTTCACGCCCTCGGTGGCCAAGGTCACCTTCAACGTGAAGCAGGCCGACGAGGAGCTACCCATCGCACGCAACTGCGATACCTGCCACCAGTCGGCGGACGGCAAGGGGTTGGTGACCAGCTTCTCGCGTCACTACAAAATGTACGACGACACGGCCATGGATCAATGCGGCGCCTGCCACGACTACCAGTCGCGCAAGCCCGAGGGTGACTTCGACGGCGCCAAGACCATGAATCGCCGGCTGCACGGCATCCACTTCGGCGCGAACCTCAACTTCCCGCTCAAGACCGTCTGGTACGGCGGCGGAGATCCGGTCAAGGGCCGCAACTGGGACATCACGCTGCCCCAGGACGTGCGCAACTGCGAGGTCTGCCACGACAGCAAGACCAGCGGCACCTGGGCGACGAATCCCAATCGCCTGGCCTGTTGGGGCTGCCACGACTCGCTCGAGGCCCAGGCCCACTACAAGGTCATGACCTGGGATCCGACCCCGGCCAGTCCTTGGAATGGCGATGAGGTCGAGTCCTGCAAGGCTTGCCACGTCAACTAGTCTGAGGCTACAACGAGGGCCCCGCGGGGTGGAGCGCCGCTCCACCCC
>CAYTLW010000022.1:41332-81235 GCA_964438735.1 uncultured Enterobacteriaceae bacterium
GGCGCCCGGGGGGGGGGGGGGGGGGGGGCGGGCCCCCCCCCCCCCGGGGGGTTCCGCTTTCTGGGGGATCTGCCATGCGTGGAGTCCAGGCCCTGTTTGTGGCCATCGCCGCCATCGTCTGCATCGTGATGTGCGGTTGTGAGCCGAAGAACCCCGTCGAGGCCCCCGCCGCCGAGGCCGCCACCGCGGCCGAATCGCCGATCCCGGCTCGCCAGGCGCCAGCCGTCGCCGCCAGACCGGCCGTGGACGTCCTGGCGACGGTCAACGGCAACCCCTTGACGCTGGCCGATGTGCACGATGTGCTCAAGGTGAAGAAGGCAGAGGACAGCCCCGCCCCGGAGAAGGTCGTCAAGGTGGTGGACTCCTTGATACCCAAGGAGATCATGGCCCAGGCCGCGGTGGCCGCAGGTCTGGACAAGGACGAGGAGTACAAGCGCGGTCTGCGTCGCCAGCAAGCGATGTTGAACACCTTCAAGCGCGAGGCCCTGGCGCGGCTGTTCTATGAGAAGAAGATCGTCGCTGCGGCCGCTGGAACGGAGGCAGATGCGCGCAAGTATTACGACGCCAACGCGGCCATGATCCGGGCCGAGTTGCGCATCTTCCAGATCCTGTCCGGGGATCGCGCCAAGGTGGCGGCACTCCGCAAGCGCATCACCGCGGGCGAACCCTTCGAGAAGGTGGCCGCGAGTGATTTTGACACCATCCCGCCCGGGCAGACGCCCTGGGACCTGGGCTACCTGAAGTACAAGCAGGTGCCGGAATCCTGGCGCAAGGTCGTCTATGCCATGAAGCCGGGCGACGTGAGCGATGTCATCAGCAACGCATCGGGACGCAACTGGATCCTCAAGCTGGTGGCCCGCCGGGAGGACCCGAAGATGACCTTCGACAACGTCAAGGCGGTCATCCTCGACGACATGAAGCAGTCGCGCGTGGTGGCCACTCGCGATCGGGTCGTCAAGGAGTTGAACGCCAAGGCCAAGGTGGTGCGCATGCCGGCCGCCAAGGCACCCTGAGCGCGTCATCATGGGCCCGACACCGCCTCGGAACGCCCGCTTCGCCACCATCTGGTTCTCTCTGACCTTGCTTGGCAGCGCCGGGCTGCTCTTTGTTGTCCAGCCCCTGGTAGGCCGACTGCTGTTGCCCTTGCTGGGCGGCGCGCCGGCGGTCTGGAATACCTGCATGGTCTTCTTCCAGGCGGCCCTGCTGGGCGGCTACCTTTGGGCCCACCTGCTGGCCACGCGTCTGCCCCCTCGCGGCCAGTTTGCGGCCCAGATCGGACTGCTGCTCGCCGGCCTGCTCTGGCTGCCCCTGGCCCTGTCGCCCGACGCTGCGCTGAGCATCCCCACCGATGGCGACCCGACCGGCTGGCTGCTTGTCACCCTGCTGACCACGGTCGGACTGCCATTCTTCGCCCTGTCCGCGTCGGCGCCGCTGCTGCAGCGCTGGTATGCCTTGGGTGACCACGCCGGCGCCCGCGACCCCTACTTCCTGTACGCGGCCAGCAATGTGGGCAGCGTGGTGGCCCTGCTGGCCTACCCGCTCTGGCTGGAGCCGCGCTTGGGTCTGCTCGACCAGGGCCGGGCCTGGGGATGGGGCTACGGGGCCCTGTTGCTGCCGCTGGTGGCCGGTTGCTCGGCGCTGGCCTGGCGTTGGGGCCGGGGGGCGACGAAGCCGGCGCCAGGTTCGACCGCCGGTTCATCGAGCGATGACGCGGCGCCCCCTGTGGACTCCCTGACGACCAGCACCCTGACCGGCTGGCGCGGCCCCCTGGCCTGGACGGCGCTGGCACTGGTGCCCTCCTCCCTCCTCCTGGGTGTGACCACCCACCTGACCACGGACATCGCCTCAGTGCCCCTGCTCTGGGTGGTGCCCCTGGCGCTCTACCTGGTGACCTGGATCCTGGCCTTTTCGCGCTGGCGGGTGCTGGCGACGACCACGGTGGCGCGCGTCTTTGCCATCGCCATGGTCGCCTGGCTGCTGGCCACGCTCTCCGAGGCGACCGAGCCGGCCTGGGCCCTGGTCCTGTTGCACCTGGGCGCGGTCTTCGTGGCCTCCTGGATGTGCCACCAGCGCCTGGCCGACCTGCGGCCGCCGCCGGAGCGATTGACGGCGTTCTACCTCTGCCTCTCGCTGGGCGGCGTGCTCGGCGGCATGTTCAACACCCTGCTGGCGCCGTGGCTCTTCGACGACCTGAGCGAGTATCCCCTGGGCATGTTGGCGGCGGTGGCGGCCATGCCGGCGCTGGTGGCCGGCCGGTCGCTGCGGCCGGATTGGCGCGACCTGGCCGTCGCGGCGGCCATCGGCGGCCTCTGCGCGGCCGTGGTGCTGGCCCTGCCGTTGCCCGAGGGGCCGGCGCGCACGGCGGTCGTCTTCGGCCTGCCGGCGGTGCTCGCCTACGCCATGGTCCGCCGGCCGCAGCGCTTCGCCCTGGCGGTGGCGGCGATCCTGCTGGCCGGGCAGCTGCACGCCGGCGTACACGGCGCGCCGGTGCACACCGCGCGCAGCTTCTTCGCCGTGCACAAGGTGACCCAGGATCCCGACGGCCAGATGCATCGCATCGTGCACGGCAACACCCTGCACGGTCGTCAATGGCTCGACGCCAGGCGCCGCTGTCAGGCCCTGGCCTACTACCATCACAGCGGCCCGGTGGGCGACATCGTGCAGGCCCTGACCAGCGAAGATCGGCTCATGCGGGCGGGCGTCGTCGGCCTCGGGGCCGGGGCCATGGCCACCTACGTGGGGGCCCGCCAGGGCTGGACCTTCTACGAGATCGACCCGGAGGTGGCGGCCATCGCCCGCGATCCAGCCCTCTTCACCTACCTGTCCGACTGCGCCCAGGGCCGGGTCGACGTGGTCCTGGGCGACGCCCGGCTGCGCCTGGGTTCGGCGCCCGATGGCGTCTATGACCTGCTGGCGGTGGACGCCTTCGCCTCGGACGCCATCCCGGTGCACCTGCTGACCACGCAGGCCTTCGAGCGCTACCTGGCCAAACTGGCGCCCGGCGGTCTGCTGGCCTTCCATGTCTCCAATCGCTACCTCGATCTCTTCGGTGTGCTGGCCGCGCAGGCGCGGGCGGCGGGGCTGGCGTGCCGGGTACGGGACGACAAGCGAGGCGGCGCCGAGATCGCCGGTGTGGAGCCCTCACGCTGGGTGGTGATGGCCCGCCAGGAGAGCTTCCTGGGCACCCTGGCCAGGCATCCGCGCTGGTCGCCGCCGCCGGAGCCGGACGCGCCAGCGTGGACGGACGACTTCAGCGATCTTCCTGCCTTGCTATTTCGCTCGCTGATCGCAATACCGGAAGCCAACCAGACATAGGGCAATCCGCCGCTGGACGTGGCCGCCGCGCAATGCCAATCTCGCGCCCCCGCCAGGCCCGATTCCACCGCCCGAACCAATCGTCGGGCACCAGACATCGCGGAGGAGACCATGCCCGTCGCCGACTTCAACACCTACTGCAAGATGCTCGACAACGCCGCCGAAAGAGGCTTTGCCTACCCGGCCATCAACATCACCTCGATGATCACCGCCAACGCCTGCCTGAAGGCCTTCGCCGACAAGAAGGCCGACGGCATCATCCAGGTCTCCACCGGCGGCGGACAGTTCGCTGCGGGCCTCGGCGTCAAGGACGCCGCCCAGGGCGCCATCGCGCTGGCCGAGTACGTGCATCGAGCCGCCGAGCACTACGACGTCTACGTGGCCCTGCACACCGACCACTGCCAGGCCAGCAAGGTCGACAGCTTCCTCGACCCGCTGATCACCGAGACCGAAAAGCGCCGCGCCGCCGGACTGCCCAACCTCTTCCAGAGCCACATGTTCGACGGTTCGGCCCTGCCGCTGAACGACAACATGGACATCGCCGTCAAACTGCTCGAGCGCTGCGCCGCGTCCGACATCATCCTCGAGGTGGAAGCCGGCGTGGTCGGCGGCGAAGAGGATGGCGTCGACAACGAGAACACGCCCGCCGAGAAGCTCTACACCACGTCCGAGGACATGGTGGAGGTGTACCGTCGGCTCAGCGCCGTGCCCAGCGGCCGCTACATGTTCGCCGCCACGTTCGGCAACGTGCATGGCGTCTACAAGCCCGGCAACGTGGTCCTGCGACCGTCGATTCTGCGCGACGGTCAGGCCGCCCTGGCCGAGACCTTCGGCGGCGACGCCCGCTTCTGGCTGGTCTTCCACGGCGGCTCCGGCTCCACCCCGGCCGAGATCGCCGAGACCTTGAACTACGGCGTCATCAAGATGAACGTGGACACCGACACCCAGTACGCCTTCACGCGACCCATCGTCGATCACCTCATGTCTGGCTACGCCGGCGCGCTCAAGATCGACGGCGAGGTGGGCAACAAGAAGGTCTACGACCCGCGCTCGTATCTCAAGAAGGCCGAGGCCAACATGGCCGCTCGGGTCGAGCAGGCGGTGGATGATTTGCAGGCTGGTGGTACGACGCTGTTTGGTGGTTGATTCCGGCCTCGGGCTCCCTGCCAGTGGTAGAGCTCCGGATGTCGAGCGCGACTCCCGCAGACCGTCCCCGCCAGGTGAGGATGACAGCCCTGCCCGACTCCTGAACTTGCTGGAGCATCGCCGGTCGCACGGCGGGATTCGTTGGGCTCGACTTCAACGCCTTCACACCTGCCTTGTAGATCGGACTGGTCGGCCCGGGGCTATCGCCTCCGTGTTGGCGGCGAGGGCGTGCGAGCGGCAGCTTCGCGCCTGGGCAGAAGCGGCTGTGGAGAGCTAATTGCCTGATTAGAAAGACTTTGTTCTCAAATTCCTGAACAGGTTCAGGAATTTGACTCAAAGTTACGTGAAAACAAGTTGTTGGCTTCTTGGTACCGGCCAGCCTGTCGTTGGGACACTACCGCTTGCGCGGCCAGGGTCGGGCGGCGGTGCAGATGGCCTTGTGAGGTGGCAGCTGACACCGACACCGAGCTCGACTTTGGCTTGGACCGAGAACGGCCTTCCTGCTACGATTGCCTCCCCACAGGGTGACCAAATGGAATGCGACCAGACACCCACACCTGCCCGGTTCTACGCGATATTCCTCGTGGCTGCGGCAATGTTGTTGATGCCAACGAACGCGTTGGCCAACCCGCCGAGTACCATAACCGCCGAAGAACGCGCACTCCTGCTCACAGCTTTTCCGCCACCCAAGCCACGTAAACCAACGGAGGCCGAGATCATCAAGTCTCTCGTTTCGCGGCCATGCACCGGCGCGACGTTGAGGGACGCGCTCGAGAAGTTGTCCAGCCGATTGCATGCGGCACACGACGACCTCTCGAAGCATCGGTGCATGACGATGACGTACAGGGCCGCTCCGAGGGCGTCCTCGCGCGGCCGGTGCCTGACCGATTTCGGGTATTGCGTGCCCGAAGTCCGGACGCTGAGCCTGTGGGACATACCGTCCAGCGATTGCTTGTCGATGCGGGCGGAACATGGCCATGAAAGCGCCGAGGCAAAGCAGCGGCGGTCCGCCGACCTGGCCCGTCATACGGCCCGCGAACTTCGTTTGGTCCATGCGCTGCAACGGTATGCGTGGGTGTGCCTACGGGCGCTGCCGGCCGCAGACATCTTGCAGCCGCGAAGCTTCATACAACGGCGCGTGGAGCAACTGTTCAAGCAGACGAATCTACTCTCAGCAAGGCGATGAATCAGTGGCAGATTTGCCGCTGTCAGGTCAGAGATGCCAGCGCCGCTGCCTGTCAATTGCCACCGGGAGGGCCGTGCGCCCATGCCTCCGCGCTGCAAAGACAGGCTTGATCAGCGACAGTTACTTCTGCTGGCCCAACGACAGTTCTTTTGCCGGTTGACGTCGCCACCCTGTTGGCGCGTGGGTACTTCCGAGCCCGTCGAGGATTCGCAGGCTCAGCGCCGGGCGGAAGAATCGGTCGGAGTGGCAGCCAGTTCGGGCACCCGGCCGGATGGACACGAAACCTGCCAAGGACCTCTGCCCCAGCGCCCTGGAGAGGTCAGGGGTGACGGGGGCCGGGCGGGGGTCAGAATGCACCCCGATGAGGTCAGGTACGGGGGGAAGCTCCAATTCGGCAGCCACCGCCCGTAGCCGGCCGGAAGTCGCCACGACCGCCCCCGGTCAACATCGACGATTCGGGCGCCGAATGGAAAGCCCTTCAGCATGGGCACATCGAAGCCAGCGGACTTGGCCACCCAGGTCCGCCCGCTCGCGGGGTTGAACACTGCGAGCCGACCGCCGCCAACAGCGATGTAGCTGCTACCCTTGGCGAGCCGGAAGAATCGGTGCGGCGAGATCAATTGCGACTCAAGGTCGATAGCCAAGAAGCGACGGCCGGTCCAAGTCGCATATTTGCCGTCCCAGCCCATCATCTCCAAACCCAACTCGATGCGCCCGTCGTCCAGTCGGACGCGCGCGAGTCGCAGATGGCCAGCATGAGCAGGTGCCCGCGCGCTGCTTCGGGCTACCGCCCAGGAACGCCCGTTGCCATTCGGCGTGAGTGGAGTCCACACACGTGGTGTACGAGCACTGAGCCCTTGAGCGAGGGCTTGGGGAGGCCGGGCCTGGGTTGTTTGGGGGGGCGGGGGGGGGGCACAGAACTTGCGTTTGGGGGGCACAAACACGGCGGAAAACCCGGTGTCGCCCGCTGCATTCAGTGGGGAGAAGCCGCCTCACCCTCCAGACCGCAAAGCTCGCGAGTTCTCGTTGCCGCCATCTCGCCGTTTGCGTACCCTTGGTCTGCTGCCCACGATGCGGGCAGCCGCTCCGGAGGCGTGCGTGGACCACGACAGGATCACCGTAGACCCCGCACAGATGGGCGGCGTGCCCTGCATCCGAGGGCTTCGCATCCCCGTGTCCATGGTGGTGGGCATGGTGGCAGAGGGGATGGAGGCCGCCCAGGTCGTGGCCGCATACCCCGATCTCGAGCTCGCCGATGTGACCGCGGCCCTTCGCTATGCGGCTGCGGTCGTCGGCGACCGGACCTTTGAGTTGCGCGAAGTCTCGTGAAGCTGCTCATCGACAATGCCCTTTCCCCTCTGGTCGCCGAGGGCTTGCGCCAGGCAGGTCACGATGTTGTTCACGTGCGCGACATCGGGCTCCAAGAAGCACCTGACGACGTGATCCTCGACCGGGCGCAAGCCGATCAACGTGTCATCGTCTCGGCGGACACCGACTTTGGCACGTTGCTGGCGCTCCGCTGCAGCAGGCGCCCATCGTTTGTGTTGCTCCGCCGCACTGCGCGCAGCCCGCTCGCTCATGCCGCTGTGCTGGTGTCCAACCTGCCCGATCTGGAGCAGGTCCTCCAAGATGGAGCGGTGGTGGTGTAGCCGCCGGTGCTGACGATGGTAAGGCGCAAGTGGTCCAGACCGCTGAAGCGGTGTAGACGCTGAAGCACCCAATCGGTCACACGCCCGGCGACCGGTGGTAGGGTCTGCCGCGACAGCCACATGGCGCAGGGAGGGATGGATGCAGGACGCAACGAACTTCGCCCGCGGCGAGCCCCGACTCGACGAACTCTTCGCTGCCATCGAATCGAGCAAGGACCGCCTGGTCGCTGACATTCGGACCATCAGCGAGGTGCCCGCGCCCACCTTCGCGGAGCATCGGCGCACCAGCCTGCTTCTCGAGCGCCTGCCCCGGGTCGGCCTGCGCGATGTGCACGCGCTGCCCCTGGGCTCGGTGGTGGGTTACAGCCGCGGCCGCTCCGACGCAGGCACGCTGCTGCTCGCCTCCCACATCGACACGGTCTTTCCCGACGACACGGATCTCACCACCCGAATCGATGGCGACCTGCTGCGCGGACCCGGCACGGGCGACAACGCCTCAGGGGTCGCCGCCACGCTGCACGTCCTGGGCCTGATGCACACGCTCGGCCTCCGGCCGGCGTGCAACGTCGCCTTCGCCGGCACGGTGGGCGAAGAGGGGCGGGGCGGGCTGCGCGGCATGAAGGAGGTGCTCGACGAGCTGGGCGGACGGGTCTCCAGGGTGATCGCGGTCGACGGCGACCTGGACACCGTGGTCGACGGCGCGGTCGCGATCCGTCGCTACGAGGTCACCATCCGCACCGCGGGCGGGCACGCGTGGAGCGACTTTGGCGCCGCCAGCGCGGTGCATGCCATGTCGCGGATCGTCGCCGACGTGGCCGACCTGGAGACACCGCGCAAACCGCGGACGACCCTGAACGTCGGCACCATCGTCGGCGGCAGTACGGTCAACTCCATCGCCCAGAGCTGCACGGTCGAGCTGGAGCTGCGCTCGCTCGACAGCGACGTGCTGGCCGGGCTCGATCGCCAACTGCTGGCCATCCTGCAGTCCGCCGAGAGCGGCGAAGTCCAGGTGGAGTTCGAGCTGGTCGACGACCGCCCCGGCGGGGTTCTGGCGGCGGGTCACCCCTTGCGAACCATCGCCACGGAGTCGGCCGCGTTCTTCGACCTGCCAGCGAAGCTGCGCGCCGCCTCCACGGACGCCACGATCCCCCTGGCCCGCGACGTGCCGGCGATCTGCATCGGCGTGCAGCGGGGCAACGGCGTGCACACCACCGATGAGTGCCTGGAGATCGACTCACTCGTTCCAGGCTGCAAGCGTCTGGCGCTGGCCCTGCTGATGGCCGCCGGTGGCCTGGAATCGTAGGGAGGGTCAGGTAGGGCGCAAGAGATCTTACCGCCACTCCTGGCCTGCCACCTGCTCCCAACGGGTTGCTCCGGGCAACGGGGCTTGCGCCGGCGACCACCGGTCGGTAACATCCATATATGGAGGTGTATATGGAACTGACCCGCAAGACCACGATCCTGATGACCCCGACCCAGCACGACCAGATGCGGGCCGAGGCGGCGCGTCGGGGCAAGAGCGTCGGTCAGTTGATCCGCGAAGCCTGCGAGCAGCTCTACCTGAAGCCACCGGCCAGCGAACGCCTTGCGGCCATCCGCGAGCTGGGCGAGCTGAACCTGCCCGTGGCGGAGGTGGCCGAGATGAAGGCCGAGTATGTCGCCGATGACAAGCTCACCAGCGGCAGCGAGGCGCCATGATCCTGCTGGACGCCAACATCCCGATGTACGCCGCCGGCCGCGACCACCCGCACAAGGCGCCCTGCATCCGGTTGCTGGAGGCTGTGGCCAGGGGTGAACTCGAAGCGGCGGTGGACGCGGAGGTGCTGCAGGAGATCCTGCATCGCTACCGGTCGATCAATCGTTGGCCTGACGGCTTGCGGGTCTACCGCCTGCTGCTGACGGCAGTACCGACGGTGTTGCCGATCACCGGCGGCACGCTCGACATGGCCCGGCTCCTCATGGAGCGACACGGCACCCTGCTCGCACGGGATGCCGTGTACGCCGCCGTGTGCATCGAGAGCGGGGCGAGCGCGCTCTGCTCTTACGATCGGGACTTCGACGGCCTGCCTGAGATCGTGCGTCGGATACCGGAGGCATTGCTCGGTTCCTTTGAAGACAGCGAGTTGTGAATCGGGTGGCGCTTCGCAGGCAGGCCGGGAAGTTGGCGCTTCCCGGGCCCCAAGATCGGTGCAGACCACCTACCTCTGCGATGAGCGGGAAGCTGGCACAAGTCGCTGCGCGCTGCGCGCTTGCGCGCTGGCGCTGGGTTGACATGTGCCCTTCAGCATCCGAAGCTCGCTACACCCCTTGCGCCATGAGCGCGTTTGACACGCAGTTGGAGACCCCATGAAGAAGACCCTGCTCATCGTCTTGTTGTTCGCCCTCTTCGCCGGGGGTTGTGCCCACTTCGGTCAGGCCGCGCTGCCCCCCCGCGCCGATTTTTTCGTGACCACGGGTGATTTGGCAACCAAGGACTACCAGCCGATCGCGCTGGTGGAGTCACGGAACATGATGTGCACGCCGTGCGGCGGCACCTTGGAGGCCGCGTATTCGAGTATCGAGGCATCGCTCAAGTCAGAGGTGATTGCGAAGGCCAAGAGTCTCGGGGCCAACGGCATCATCAATCTGGACTACTCGGCGACCATTTCGGCGTACGGCACGACCTCTGTGACCATTCGTGGCCTCGCCGTGAAGATGTAGCAACGGGCATTGCCCGGTTGCCGAGACTGGAGCCGGACCGGGGGCGATATCGTGCGTTCGACCTTGCGTAGTTGGCCACCAAGCGTTTTCGCGCTCGGCACGCTCACGGGGTTGCTGCTGAGCGGTGCGTCGGTCGGGGCAGAACCCACCGACCTCAACTCTCCGACCAACATCGCTAAGCAGTTGACGCCGCAACAGGTGGCGCGCCGCGGAGTACGGCTCCATCGAGAACTCGTCGATGCTGGCCTTTGGCCCTTTGCGCGCACGACCACCACGATCGGGGGTACGTGCTTCCGTCATCTGGGCGCCACCTCGGTGAACCTGCCCTTCGTTGCTGCCGCCCGCCTGATGCACGATCTCGACGGCGTGTCGCGCCGGATTCAAGTGCGGCAGCAGCCCAACGATCTGGTGTACGTCCATGGGGTGCGCGGGAGCCGTGCGGCGCGCCGGTTGACATTGTTGCTTGAGTACGGCTTTCCCCTATCCGAGTCGGTCGCGTACTTCGCAAGGGTGCGCTACGGTCCGAAGAGGAGCGGAGTCTTGAGCGCTACTGCGCGCTTTCATGCCGAGCAAGGGTTTGTCCGCAAATTGGATATCGACATTGTGCTGGTGGCGGAGCCGAGCGGAGTCGCGTCCGTCGGCATGGAGCTGGTCGCCTGCACCGACTGGCGTGGAGTGGCCGTGACGCGCTCCATGTTCGAGCGACACGTCGTCCGCAAGGTGCGTGCAATCCTGGAATCCCTCGTCGGTCGGCGCGGACAGCGAAGGTGACGCGGCTGTGCAGGCCCCAAAGGTGGCTCGTCTGCGGCGCGTTGTACCTCAGTTGGCTGTGGTCGTGCCCGGCCGCAGGGGCCGGCCCGGCTGCGCGGACAGACAACTCCGCGGCCGGCCACCTGCGCAGCGGCGTCGATCTGTATATCGCCGGGCAAATCGAAGCGGCCCGAGCGCAGTTCAGCGCTTCGGTCGACCGCCTGCACACACCGCGCGCACTCGCCTATCTCATCGTGACCGACTCCCGTCTTGGGAACTGCGACACAGCGGCAGAATTGCATAGATGGCTGAATCGAGCAGAGCTCGATCCCGTACTCCGTAGGGCCGTCGCCGCCGCGACCGGGCCAGATGGCTGCGCCATTCCGGACGATGCGAAGTGGCGATGCAACATCCGCCTTCGGGTCACATCCGAACCACCGCAAGTACGCATCTCGACGACACAGCGTGGCGACGGTCCCAGCCAGTCCGATCGAGGGCGTGCGCCGGTGCTGGTAAACGGTCTCTGCCCTGGGCACATCACGTTGACGGCTCGTCGAAGCCGTTTCCGCACCAGCACGAAACTCCTGCTACTCGAGCCCGGACGAGACGCGCAGATCGCATTGAAGCTGGCTCCAATTCCGGCGGATGATTACTACCGATCCTTGCGGAAGTACGGCGGTCTCGGTGTCGTCTTCGGCACGATGGGCGGCGGCGGCGAGGGCGGCCGCTGGCATCTGGGTGACGCGTTCTCCGTCGGCGGTCAACTGATGGCCATGTTGCCCTTCGATTTGCGCGCCATTGCCACCATGTCGTACCTCCGCTCCGGCGGGGAAGGGGGACTCGACCAGCACGCGTTGAGCTTACGCGGTCAGGCCGCCATAAACAGGACACTCCACTGGGGACCGCCCGGGCCGGGCCTCGATTCGAGGTGGCTGACGCTGGGTGTCGGGGGAGGTGCCGAGCTGTTGCTGGGCACGCCACGTGGCGTACAGGGCTTTGTCGACGGGTGGCTCCATGTCTTCTGGTTCTCGTTTCGGGGATTCGTTGGCGTTGGCAGCAGCTTTGGACTGGGCAAGGAGGTGGCGTGGTCATACGGTATGGAAACGTCCGTGATTCTCTATCTTTGATTACGGTCTTGACCTTCGCGCTCGTGGCGAGCCCCGGGTACGGCGCCTGGGGCGGGTCGTCAGATGGCTGGCCCGAAGGCTGGTACGAGCCATCGAAGCCAGTTGCCATGGACGGCTACGCTGATCTTGCAGCCCACTCTTTCCCGTTTTGGTGGGACACCTCGGAACCGGGAACGATCCTCGCCATTGGCCTGATTCGATTCTACCAGGGCCAGTTGTCGCCCTTGCGTGCTGGGCATTGTCCCATGTATCCGTCGTGTTCGCGCTTCGGCCTGCGGGCCGTCGTCGACTACGGCTGGCTGCAGGGTTCTGTCATGATCATCGACCGCCTGTTTTTCAGGGAGAACGCCGGCCTGTACACCAACTACGTGAAGGCACGTCGGGATGGCCGGCACGTGCCATACGACCCGCCTCACCACAACAACCTGTTTCGCTCACCGGACTGGCCTCTTGTCGTCCGGGGAGCGACCCCGGCCTGGTAGGAACAAGCGTCATGGGTTCTTTGCACCGAGTGTGTCTCATCTCGATGCTGGTACTGACAGCCGCACCAGCGCAGGCTGCCGTCCCGCTGCCACACGCGCGAACGCTGACGAGCTCGACGGGCGCTCAGACGTTCGCGGACGAATTGTACGCCGAGGGAGACTGGTTTCGCGCCATAGGCGAGTATCGTCGAGAGATATTCGCCGCCCAGAATCGCCGCGACCGAGCTCGTCTGTGGCTCCTGATCGGCGATGCCTATGCGCGCGCGCGGCGCTACGGTGACGCGGCGCGCGTGTTCATGGCCCTCAAGAAGGACGCCGCGGCGTCCGATCTGGCAGGTCACTGTTGCTGGCGCCTGGCCCTGGCCTGGTTGGACAGCGGGCTTGGCCCGATTACCCGCACCCAGATCGCGACCTGTCGTAAGGACCCGCAGACCGTCGCCATCGTGGGGCTCGATCGATTGGAGCTCGCGGTCGCAGCGGCGTGGATGGAGGAGCGATCACATGATCAGGTACTCACTCAGCTGCGAGGCTTCGAGCGCCGACACAATGCCTCCAAGGTGAAATCGGCTGCCGCCGCGCTGCGCAAACGTGCACGTGAGGCGACGTCGCTGGCGACCTACAGTCCGCTTGGGGCCGGGGTGCTGTCTGCGATCGTCCCTGGGCTAGGTCAGTTCTACCAAGGCCGCTACTGGGACGGCACCCAGTCGCTTGTCATCGTGGGCCTGTTGGGCCTGACGTCCGTCGGCCTCTTTCGGAGTCAGCTGCGCGAGGAGGACGGGCAGTGGCTGCTGCCCATCGCGACGGGCACGGTGACCTCCGTCTTCTACGCCGCCAACATCTACGGGGCGGCCAACGGCGCCAGAATGAACACGATGCTGGAGCAGGTCCGGTTCATCGAGAAAGTACGCCGCGAATGGCGACCGGCCCTCGAGGTGCCGCTGCCGGCACGGCGGCCACGGAAGCCGGCGCCGGAGTCCTAACTCGCGCGAAGCTGGTCTGCGCGGGGAAGTCGGACGTCGAATCGGCGCTTCGCCTCGCCTTGCCTCACGGGGCGTTTCGCACGAGTCGGAAGCCGATGTTGGCCCGCCGAGTGTAGCGCAGCCAGTTGTGCCGATAAGAGCAGCGGGCGCTGGCCGCTACGTCGCGCCATGAGCCTCCGCGGACCACCCGAGTCGAACCCGCCGCCGGACCGGACGGATCCTTGGTCGGACTGTTGGAGTAGTACTTGTCCCCGTACCAGTCCTGTACCCACTCCCACACGTTGCCGTGCAGGTCGTACAAGACCCACTGGTTGGGGCGCAGCCTTGCCACCGGATGCGTGGCGCGGCTGGAGAACAACCCTCCGCTGTTGCGGAAATACCAAGCGTACTTACCCAGCACGCCCGCCTCGTTGCCGAAGTGGTAGCTCGTTTTGCCACCGGCGCGACATGCTCGCTCCCACTCGGCTTCCGTCGGGAGTCGGTACACGACCTTGCCCTCGGCGCTGTTGAGCTTTCGGATGAAGGTCTGGACGTCATCCCAAGAGACCTGCTCGACCGGGCGTTGTGGATTGACGAACTTGCTGGGATTCGAGCCCATGACGGCCACCCACTGCGCCTGGGTCACCTCCGTGCGGCCGATGTAGAATGGCTTGCTGATTTCGACCTGGTGTTGGGGCCTCTGGTCAGTGGCAGGGTTCAACTGGCTCGGACCGGCACCCATCGCGAAGCGACCTGCCGGGATCAGCGAAAACCGGATGCCGTTTCGATCGACCAACTCGGCGCCGCCGGACACCTCGACGGGCGCGGCGGCGCGACCGAGTACGACCTTCAAATCGAGGACCTTCCGTTCGACCAGCGACAGCGTGGCCCTCGTCGTTCCCAGGGATTCATGGCGTACCTCAGCCTCTTTGGCGCACAGGCTTACCTTCAAGGCCTTGAACGCCGGTCCGATGTGGCTGCCATTGATCCAGACCTGCGCGCCACGGACGTCACTGCCACGCTCGTCCCTTGCCCGCACTCGCAAGCCTGCCACCCTGGGGACCGGACGCAGCAGCAGTTTCCGTGTATCACCGACTGCGAGGGTAATCTTCTTGCGGTGCTCCCCGTGGCAGCCATCGCCTGCGACGACCTTGTGAACGCCAGGCGTCACCCGCAGTGGCTTGTCGGCGGCTGCCGTCTTGCCGTCGAGCGTGATCGCCACTCCCGGCGGATTCGTCGAGACGGTCAGGAGCGCGAACTGAGGCTTGAGTTTCCACCGCAGTTTCTGACCATCGCGGAGCGTGGTCGACTCGTCCCGGGACCGGTAGTCCAACTTGTGCATCGCCAGGCGATGATGTCCCGCGGGCAGCGCCCGATTGCACGGGGTGCGACAGACGGGCTTGTTGTCGACCATGACCATCGCCCCCGACGGGTCGGAGGCAAAGGAGACCATGGCCATCTCGTCGACGCCCGGATTCCACTGCCCGGCGCTGGTATCGCGCGAATCCGTCTCGACCGCCACTCGCCGCGAACCGCGCGGGCGATTCGGTATCTCCAACGCACCGCGGAGCTTGGCGAGCAGCTTGTCCACCGCCTCAGCTACCGACGTGCCCGGTCGGGCCGAGTCCCACGGTACCGAGGTGGCTGCCAGCGCGCAGGCGCTCTCTGCCGAGTACAAGGTCAGGCCCAGACGCCTGCTCCGCCGCCCGGTGACGGCCGACTTGAGCAACGCATTTGCGGGCACCTCCGAGCCAGCCTCACATGACTGCGCCTGATCGTACCTGAGCCGCTTCGATTCCTTCCGAATCCTCGCCAGCGCTTGGCGCTCCTGCTTGCCGGCGACGACGATGAGTTTGCCCGTGTCCGCCAGCCGTTCTCGCAGCCGCGGCAGGGCAGCCGCGGCCCGGGGATCCGCGGCCGTCACAGCCACGCGGGGGGTTTGACGCAAATACCTCTGCACCGCACGTGCAGCCTGGTCCACATGGCCCTTCCGCACCAGGAGGCGGCCCTGCCACGACCACACGAACGCCGCCGGCAACCGCTGGCCGACGCCCCACGCCTTGGCCAGATCGCCCTCCTCATCGCAGATCATCTGGTCCGGGTTCCAGCCCGGGTTCACGCAGCGGCCTTCCGGATCCTGGGTGTTCACCACAATCAGCCGCAAACCGCTCCTTCTGTACTTCTCGTGCAACGCTTTCCAGCGCGGCACCGCCCTCATGCAGGGCCGACACCAGGTGGCGTAGAACTCCACGGCCACAGCTCGCACGCCTGGCCGCTGCAGCCAATCGCGCAGGTCAAAGGTCTGCCCAGGAGCCGCTTCCGCAACACCTGCCGTCAGGAGCCCGACGGCCAGCGACAGGAACGCGCTCGCCGCTCGCCTGGTACGGAAGACTCCGCGCATCTGACAGCCCCACGCGACCGAGGGATTCCTGAACCGGCCCGCCCTCGCGTCGATTTGGCGGAAGTATCACGCCGACGACGCATTGTGACAAGGTGACGGCCCCTACGGGCAGTACTGATCGGTGTTGCCTGAGCGCGAGGTTCCACGCCTTCGCCTGCACTGGCGCTCTCGGTTTCGACCGACGGCGGCATAGATCACCAGCTTCGGCCCGCCGGTGCGGGCTCCGTTGGTGGCCATGACCGGGCCGGTATTTGTCGTCGCCGCTCGCGGCTCGGGTGGTGGCGGCCCTCGGCCTGCTCAGCCTACCGCGGGCTGCTCGGTGAGCCGCCGCTGGTTGGCCAGTATGTCGTGTGTCGCCGCGACCATCGTGGTCCGCGAATACCCGTCACAGGCGATTCGGGGCCGCACGAGTGGCCTGCTGACGACGGCGAGAGGGTCGTATTGGCTGTTCCTTCCCGAAACTCATCCGGCCTCGCAGTCCCTTGATCTCGACCCCGACAACGAGTGACGCTGGCCTCAGGATCCAATTGCTTCGAACCGTCCTGGCCAGTGTGGTGTCGGCCTTCCGCACGAGACGCGACCTCGCCCTGGAGACGACGGCTTCGGCGGGGCGCGACGAAACGGCGAGCGAGCACCACAGGTGCGAGTCCGTCAGAGAGGGGCTCCGGAGACACTCTGATGGTTGTCAACTCATGAAGTGACTTGGCCAGCGCCGGGGGCTCTGCCGGTGGGTAGCCCGGAGGGTTGCCCCTCCGGGCCCCCGCAGAACCGGACGTGCGGATTTCCTGCATCTTATGTGGCCGACAGAATAACTCGACGAGAGCATCGATCAGCAATGGCCACGGCAGAAAGATCGACAGCAGCGCAGTAGTGCGATCTCCTCGTGGGCAGGGTCAGGTATTGGCACTTGACACCTTTTGCTGGCCGGCGCGAGGCCATCCGCCTTCCGTCCAGCCGTTGTCATGACCGCCGGCATCGCCCTGATCGGCTCCAGCGATGCGCCGTCGCATGGCCGACCCCATGTCCGCGCATGTCGCGATGGTCGCCATGCTATAGTGCCGGCTGGTCCCCGGAGGCAACGTGTTCATGCGCCCTTGCCTTTGCCACATGCTGCTCATGGCGCTCCTGGTGGTGGCTGCGACCGGTTGCGACCCGCGCTGGCGGTGCGAGGTTGTCGTCCAGAGCGCCGCTCCCCACCTGCAGTCGCTGCGTGGCGCCGATGTTCGGCTCAAGTGCGACAGCGGCGTCTACCGCGCGGTGCAACTGCCAGAGCACGCCACAGGTGTCTATCGCGCCAAAGCGTTGGGGCTCCTCGCCACCGACTGCGTCGTCGTGGTGACCAAAGAAGGGTTCCGCGAGGCGCGCCGGTTGGTCTCGGAGGACTGCAAGAAGATGGTATGGTGGCGAGGCGAATGCGCATTGATCCAGTCGACCGTCGTTCTGCAGCCGGATCTACATCGCTGACATCGTGCGGGAGCTTGACTCATTCAAGTCCTGCGTTGACGCGTGAGACCTTCGGGATGCGACTTGGACGGCGATGGCAAAGGCACCCTGCTCGCACGGGATGCCGTGTACGCCGCCGTGTGCATCGAGAGCGGGGCGAGCGCGCTCTGCTCTTACGATCGGGACTTCGACGGCCTGCCTGAGATCGTGCGTCGGATACCGGAGGCATTGCTCGGTTCCTTTGAAGACAGCGAGTTGTGAATCGGGTGGCACCCCGCAGGCAGGCCGCGAGGCGGGCGAGTTCCCCGCCACGCCGAGCGCCCGGCCAGCCCGCTCTACACCAGCAACCGTTCCAGCCCCACCTGCCAGATGGCCCTGTCCTCGTCCAACACCCGCACCTCGTTGCCCGTGGTGACGACCACGCCACCGCGCCAGTCGGCGCCCAGGGCACCGGCGAGTTTGCGCAGCGGGCCGATATCCTTGGGACTACAGCGGGGTCGATGTTTGATCTCCAGGCCGATCACCCCGGTCGCGGTGGTGATCAGCAGGTCTACCTCAAAGCCGGAGCGGGTGCGGTAGAAGCTCAGCCGGGCGTCCCTGCCGAGGGTTGAGACCCACTTGTGCACTTCGGTGACCACCACCGCCTCGAACATCTGCCCGGTCGGCGCTCCCCACTGCACGGTGCCGTGACGCAGCAGACCGAGGTCCGTCCAGTAGAGCCGTGGGGCCTTGACCACAGAGCTGGTCAGATTGCGGTGTTCGGGGGGCAACAGCAGGATCTGGTAGGACAACGAGAGGTACTCCAGGTAGCGGCGCGCGGTGGCGGGGGAGACGCCGGCGTCGCGCGCCAGGTCGGCATAGTTGAGCAGGCCACCGCTGCGCAGCATCGCCAGGCGCTGCAGGCTGCGAAAAGGAGCGAGATCGGACAGACGCACCAGGTCGGAGAGGTCTCGCTCCAGAAAGGTCTGCTGGTAGCTGCGCAGCCACTCGCGTCGGTGGGCGTCCTCCAGCGGCAACAGCGCGGGCATTCCGCCCCAGTTCATCAAGTGCGACACCGCCTGCTGACCGCGATGGGCTGCCTCGCCGAGCAGCAGTGGCGCCTGCGCCGCCAGCAGCGCGCCGATGTGGCCCTCTCCCTGCAGAAGCTGGTCGAGCAGCGGGGCCACGGGCTCCATGTCCAGCCCGGTGGCCAACTCCGACGCCATCAGTGGCCACAATTCGTACAGGATCGCGCGGCCCGCCAGGCTCTCGCGGACCCGGGCCATGAGCAGGAATCTCGAGCTGCCCAACAGGGCGGTGAAGTCCAACTCGCCGGCGTCGAAAGCGAACTTCACCTTGTCGAAGACGCCTGGCTCCTTCTGCGCCTCGTCGATAACCGCAGGCCCCACCGTTGCAGACCAGGCGCGCGTGGGCAGCTCCCGAAGGGCCAGCCGATCCTCCACGGCGTCCAGATTCAGGTAGGCGAACGAATCCCAGGTGCTCCTGGACAACGTGGTCTTGCCCGTCTGTCGCGCCCCCGTCATGACGACCACCCGACGGGGAGCACCGGTGGTGAGTCTGGGATGAAGCCAACGATACCGCTGTTGATTCGTTCTCATCGTGAACGATAATACAGGTATTTGCATCTTTGGCAAAGAGACCAGGAAGGCCTGAATGCAGGCGGTATTCTGAGGTCAATCTCGTTCAGGGGCGGCTTCTTGATCGGGATCTCCATGACATGCTCGGGTGACGAAACCGACGACATCCGCAACCGCTTGTCCCCACCCCAGGCCCCTCGCTACACTGCGTCTCCCGCAAGAGGAGCCGCCATGCCCCCACCTCGACCGCTCGTACCCTTGCTCGCCGCGCTGCTGTTGGCGGTGCCCGCGCTGGTCGCCCTGGCGCCCACATCCGCCGTGGCCGCCGACTCGGCGTTCCCCTCCCCGGCTGTCAGCTGGCTGCAGCTGCGCGGCGGCATCGTGCCCATCCCCCGCGTCGACCGCCCCTATCGTCTGCCAAGCGCCTACAATCGCTTGCCCGACCCCCTCTTCGCCGACACCGGGCTGTGGCGTCGGCCGCCGAGCCCGCCGCCGGTGGTCGGCCTGCGCATGGGCACGGCCACCTGGGATCGCACCTCGTCGGCCTGGTTCCTGCCCGTGAGCGGCATGGTGGTGCGTTTGACGGCGCAACGTCAGCTACACCGGCTGCTGGACGGCATCGACAGCCTGGACGTGGACCTGCAGACGGCCCGGGGCCTGCTGGTGGCGCGCACCGGTGACGACCGCATCATCCTGCGTCGGATGGGGGAGGCCTCCCACGTGGGGCGCACGCTGCTCAGCGGCGGCGGCTTCTTCGAACCGCGCCTGTCGCCGAACGGTCGCCGGGTGCTGGTCAGCCAGAGCCACGCCGAGGGCGGCAGGATGTGGGTCGTCGAGCTGGACGGTCGCAAGCGGGATGTAGGCCAGGGCTACGGTCCGACCTGGATGCCGGGCAGCGACTCGCTCGTCTTTTCGCGGGTCGAGGGCCGCTCTCAGCGCATCCGCGCCGCCGAGCTGTGGCATCTGAACCTCGCCACCAGCGCCGAGCGACCCTTGACCGCCACCGCCGATATCGCCGAGGTGGAGCCGACCGTCTCCGATGATGGTCACTGGCTCGCCTACGCCGACGCCCGCAACGGGGACCTCTGCGTCGCCGCGTGGCCGCGGCAGGGGAGGTGAGCATGTGCCATCGCCCTGCGCTCATATCTGCAATCGCGCTGTTGCTGGCCGCCCCGCCGCTGCTGCTGCCGGTCGCCCCGGCGGGGGCCGCCACCAAGGTCGTGCTCAACCCCAGCAACCAGACCGGCAACGCCGTCGCCAATGGCGGCAACGAGGCGCAGTACGCCCTGATCAACGCCAACCTGGCCAAACCCAAGATCGCCGCGGTCGGCATCACCGTGAAGGTGGACCAGGACTTCTACAACTCGCCCAAGAACGCCAACTCCTGGGGCGCCAACGCCTTCGTCAGCATCCACAGCAACGCGGGCGGCGGCCACGGCATCGAGACGCTCTACAAGTCCACCTCGGGCAAGAAGCTCTCCGGCTACATCCAGGCCGCGCTGCTGGCCAACCTGCCCTACCAGGACCGGGGGCTGAAGCTGCGCAAGGACCTGCACGTGCTCAACGCCACGGCCATGACCGCGTCGCTGACCGAGGTGCTCTTTCACGACTGCAGCAAGTCCAGCGGCTACAAGGGCCACCCGCCCTCGGAGTCGGCCTACCTCAAGACCAAGTCCGGCCAGGGCAAGATCGCCACCGCCATCGCCTCGGGCACCTGCGCCTTCTTCGGCAAGAAGTGCGGCAGCGGCGGCGGCACACCGCCGCCGGTGACCAAGGGCTTCCTCAAGGGGGTCGTCTTCAAGGCGCCCAACGTCGCCGATCGCATCGCCGGCGCCACGGTGAAGCTCAACACCGGGCCCAAGACCACCTCGTCGGCCACCGGCTTCTGGCAGTTCGAATTGAAGCCGGGCAAGTACACGGCCACGGCGACCAAGACGGGTTGGAAGCCCAACTCGTCGACCCGCACGGTGGAGGCGGGCAAGGACGTCTGGGGCAGCATCGGCCTGAGCCCGGCCAGCGCACCGGACAAGGATGGCGACGGCGTGCCCGACAGCAAGGACAACTGCCCGAACAAGCCCAACAAGGACCAGAAGGATAGCGACAAGGATGGCCAGGGCGACGCCTGCGAGCCGCCACCGCCGGACAAGGATGGCGACGGGATCCCGGACAGCAAGGACAACTGCCCCAACAAGGCCAACAAGGACCAGAAGGACAGCAACAAGGACGGCATCGGCGACGCCTGCCAGCCGCCGCCGGACAAAGATGGCGACGGTGTACCCGACAGCAAGGACAACTGCCCCGACAAGGCCAACAAGGACCAGAAGGATAGCGACAAGGACGGCATCGGCGACGCCTGCGCGCCCGCCCCCGACGCCGGCGGCACGCAGCCGGATGCTGGCGGTGGTGGAGCCGCGGACACCGGCGCTGGCGGCGGCGTGGACGCCGGTTCGAGCGGTGGTGCAGACGCCGGTTCGGGCCGTGCTGCCGACGTCGCTGGCGTGGATAGCGGCGTCGTCGATACCGGCGGCACCAACACCGCCGATGGGGCGGCCGGATCGGCCGATGGCGCAGAGCCCGGCCTGGACGGCGGCGAGCCCGTGACGGACGTCGCCGCGCCGGTCCAGACCAACCTGGCGCCCAGCGGTGGTGGCTGCCAGGGCACCCCGGCGGGTAGCGGTGGTCCGGCAGTCTGGCTGCTCCTGCTGGCGCTCGGCTTGCTCGGCAGGCGGCGGGTGTCCACAGCGCTGGATTAAGCCTTCGTCGCGATCCCGCGCTCTTGGGCAGCGCCACCTTTTCAGCGGTGACGCGGTCGGCATAACTTCGCCGCGCCCCGCCCCGAACAACAAGGAGACCTGATGACCCAGTACAGTCCCGGCAAATTCGTATGGTTCGAGCTCAAGACCCGCCACGCGGACAAGGGCAAGGACTTCTACACCAACCTGTTGCCCTGGACGACGTCTGAGATGCCCTATCCGGGCGGCACCTACACCATGTTCCACGCCGGCGAGCGCGCCATCGGCGGCATCGCGGGAATCGGCGACGACATGCCTGACGTGCCCGAGCACTGGCTGGGCTGGGTCTCGGTCGAGGACGTGGACGCCACCGCGGCGGCCGTCACCGAGCACGGCGGCCAGGTGGTCGCCGGCCCCATGGACATGCCCGAGATGATGCGCATGGCCTTCTGCGTCGACGCCGAGGGCGCGCCTTTCGCCATCATGAAGAGCACCCAGGGCGACCAGCCCGATGTCGACACCTACCCGGGCATCTTTCACTGGAACGAGTACTACGCCAACGACGGCAAGGCCGCGGCTGACTTCTACGCCGCCGTCTTCGGCTACACGGTCGAGGCCATGGATATGGGCGGGATGAACTACTACATCCTCAGCGCCGACGGGAACTCGCGCGCTGGCGTGATGACCAAACCCATGCCCGAGATCCCGAGCATGTGGCTGCCCTACGTCGACGTGGAGGATGTGGACGCGACCATCGCGGCCCTGGCGGATGCGGGCGGCAAGCCCATGAACGAGGTCATGACCATGCCGGGTGTCGGTCGCTTCGGCATGGCCCTGGATCCCCAGGGCGCGGCCATTGCCTTCATCACGCCAGAGAAGCCAGCGGCTTGAGTTGATGTCCAGCCGGCCCGAAGGGCTGGCTTTGTAGCCAGCGGTGCCCGGTCCTTCAGGGCCGGGTCATAGGGCGCTGCAACGTCACGAAGCTGCAAGGCAGCCGGTCGTCGATGGCCTCGTTGGCCGTCTCGACAAAGTCCGACACATCCAGGTCGGGCCAGCGCGTATCGCCCTCTACTTCGGCGTGCACCCGGGTCAGGTAGAAGCGATCCACCAGCGGCCACGCGGCCTGCCAGAGCACCGCGCCGCCGATGATGAAGATCTCCGCCGCTTCGAGGTTGCCGGCTTCGACCTGCAGCCTCTCCCACGCCGCCGCCATGGCCAGCGCCTCGTCCAGGTTGCGGGCCACGGCCAGGGCGGGCCCGTGGTCCTTCTCCGGGCTCCAACCCCTGGACAACACCACGTTGAACCGACGCGGCAGCGGCTTGCCGATCTCCTGCCAGGTGCGCCGGCCCATGATCACGGCGTGGCCGCGCGTGCTGCGCTTGAAGCGGCGCAGGTCCTTGGGCAGCCGCCAGGGCAGCTTGCCGTCCAGGCCGATGATGCCGTTGTCGGCCACCGCCGCGATGGCGGCGACGGGCATATCCTCGTACATCGCTGCCTCCCCTCCGGCCGTCTCTACACCGCGATGGGCGCTCGAATGCGCGGCCAGGGCTGGTAGCCGCTCAGCTTGAACTGCTCGTAGTCCAGCGCCCGCAGGTCGCCTACGGGACCGTCGATGGTCATGGTCGGCAGCGCCCGCGGCTCCCGGCCAAGCTGCAGCCGGGTCTGGTCCAGGTGGTTGCTGTACAGGTGCGCGTCGCCGAAGGTGTGCACGAACTCGCCCGGCTCCAGGTCGACCATGCGGGCGATGATCATGGTCAGCAGGGCGTAGGAGGCGATGTTGAAGGGCACGCCCAGGAAGAGGTCCGCGCTGCGCTGGTAGAGCTGGCAGGAGAGCCTGCCGTCGCCGACCCAGAACTGGAACAGGGCGTGGCAGGGCGGCAGGGCCATGGTGTCGATGTCGGCCACGTTCCAGGCGCTGACGATGTGGCGCCGCGAGTCGGGGCGCTGGCGGATGGAGTCGACCACCGCCGCGACCTGGTCGAAGGTCCGGCCATCGGCGCCTGCCCAGGAGCGCCACTGGCTGCCGTATACCGGCCCCAGATCGCCGTTCTCATCGGCCCACTCATCCCAGATGGACACGCCCCGCTCCTGCAGCCAGCGCACGTTGCTGTCGCCGCGCAGAAACCAGAGCAGCTCGATGATGATGGACTTCAGGTGCACCTTCTTGGTGGTCACCAGGGGGAAGCCCTCGGCCAGGTCGAAGCGCAACTGCCGACCGAATACGCTCAATGTGCCCGTGCCCGTGCGATCGTCCTTGCGCAGCCCGTTGTCGAGCACGTCCTGGAGCAGGTCGAGGTAGGCGCGCATCAGCCGATCCTTGTCGCCAGGTCGCGCGCCTGCAGGATGTTGTCTTCGATGGAACAGTAGGTCCAACCGCCGTAGCGCCCGATGCTGTGCACGCCCGCGGCGGCCAGCTCGCCGCTGCGTTGGGCGAAATCGGCCCGACTGGCCTTGTTCAGGTGCACATAGGCCGGGTCCAGCACGATGCGATGGTGGCTGACCAGGTTCTGGTCGGTGACGATGCCGCAACGCTTCAGGTCGTCCAGCACCCTGGGCAACCAGGCGTCGGGGTCGACCTCGGCTTCCGCTGTCAGGCCGATCTCGATGTACAGGCTCATGCGCGCGCTGGCGAAGATGTTGTCGTAGAAACCCACCCGGTAGAAGCAGAGCTCCGGATCGGGGATGTACAGCCAGTGGTCGCGCTCCTGGCCCTTGGCGTCGAAGCCCAGGTTGAAGACCAGCACCTTGTTCCAGGTGTAGATGGAGCGATCCCAGTCCAGGTCGCACATTTCCAGCAATCGCGGGAAGGGCGCCGCCGTGACCAGGTGTTGAAAGCGAATGCGGCGGCGGTTCGTGGTCGCCACCTTGCCGGCCAGGTCGACCGCTTGCAGACGCTCTTCGTAGTGGATGCGGGCCGGATCCAGGTCGTGCAGCAGCGCCCGGACGTACTCGATGGCGCCGCCACGGGCGTAGGTGAAGGTGGCGTTGTAGCCCGCCGGCTGCGGGTGGCGCATGTGGGTGATGATGTCGCCGATGTCCGCATGGGGGAAGAAGCGGCCCATGGCGTCCTTGTCCAGGTGCGACAGCGGGCAGGCGTAGAGCTTCTCGTTGTAAGGCCGCAGGAAGCGCTCGACGATGCCGCGGCCCAGCTTGGCGTTGAGCATCTCCTCGAAGGTCTCGGCGCTGTCGGGGTCGCCCACTCTGAAGTAGAGGTCGTGCAGGCAGTCCAGGAAGTCATCCATCGGCAGCTGGTGGATGTTCTTCTGGAAGGGGAAGTCGATGCGCCGGTCGCCGTAGAGCACGCCGCTGGACTTGGTGATGGTGCTCACCTCGTCGGCCGGCATCCGGTCGCGCAGGTAGCGCTCCACATCGGCATTGCGGAAGTGGAAGAAGTGACCCGAAAAGTCCCAGACGAAGCCATCCTGCACGATGGTCCGGCAGTAGCCGCCCGGCTCGTCCAGCTGTTCGATCACCTGCCAGTCGGCGCCTTCGGGCAGGAAGTTGGCAAAGGCCAGGCCGGTCACCCCCGCGCCGACGACCAGGTAATCCACGGTCTCGTCGGCCACACCCTGGCCTGTCGCCTCATCGCTCACGGTCGCCTCCGCGGCACGCGTTGTACATGTCGCACCTGCGAGGCGGTTCTACCGGCTGTGGCGCGCGGATTCAATCGTCTGGCGTCCAGTCGATCGCCGGCGGGGGCGGCACGATGCCGTGCGGATTGATGGAGCGATGGCTGCCATAGTAGTGGCTTCGGGCGTGGGCCAGGTCGATGGTCGACTCGATGCCCGGCCAGGCGCGCAGCCGACGGGCGTAGCGCCACAGGTTCGGCAGATCGCTGAGCCGCTTGATGCTGCACTTGAAGTGGCCGTGATAGATGGCGTCGAAGCGGAGCAGGGTGGGGAAGAGCCGCCAGTCGGCCTCCGTGGGCACCTCGCCCACAAGCCACTGCCGGTTCGCGAGCCGCTCTTCCAGCCAGAACAGGGTCTCGAACAAGGCGCTGACGGCCTCGTCATAGGCGGCCTGGCTGGTGGCGAAGCCGCACTTGTATACCCCGTTGTTCAGGTGCTCGTAGATCGGTTCGTTGACGGCGTCGATCTCGGCTCGCAAGGCCTGCGGGTAGTAGTCGATGCCGTCGTCTCCCTCGGCCACCGCTGCGAAGGCCGAGTTGAACATCCGGATCAGCTCGCTGGACTCGTTGTTGACGATGGTGCTCCGCCGCTTATCCCAGAGCACCGGCACGGTCACCCGACCGCTGTAGGTGCCCTCTGCGGCCGAGTAGACCTGGTGCATGCGCGTTCGGTCATGGAGCGGGTCGGGATTGTCGGCCGAGAACGTCCAGCCCTCGTCCAGCATCAAGGCGTCGACGGTCGAGGTGCTGATGATTCGCTCGAGGCCCTTGAGCTTGCGGAAGATGAGCGCGCGATGGGCCCAGGGGCAGGCCATGGAGACGTACAGGTGATAACGCCCGGCCTCCGCCGGCCAGCCGCTGCTGCCATCGGCCGTGATGGTGTCGCGAAAGCTCGTCCGGCTGCGCACGAAGCGGCCGCCGCTGGCCTTCGTATCGTACCACTGGTCCTGCCAGACGCCGTCAACGAGCAAACCCATTGCGCGCTCCTCCGCCTTGGATGCGGGAGTCGTATACGTGATTTCTATGCCCGGCTTGTGTGCCTGGCTTTTGTGCCTAGAGCGTGCCCTTGACGTCGATCTTCAGCACCACGCCATCGCGGATCAGGTCGTCCGGCTTGCCCGGGTACTCGATGCCGAAGTCCTTGCGGTTGATCGAGAACTCCGCCTTGCCGGTGACCGTCTTGGCGGCCGCATCGATGGCGATGGTGGCCGGGAAGTTCACGTCCTTGGTGACGCCGCGCATGGTCAGCTTGCCGCTGACGGTGTGGGTGCCGCCCTCGCCGCCGGCCTTGATGTCGGTCGAGGTGAACTCGGAGGTGGGGAACTTGTCGATGGCGAAGAAGTCGCCATCACGCAGGTGCTTCTCGAGCTTCTTGCTCCAGTCGTTGGGCTTCTCGAAGTCGGCCACGATCGCGCTCATGTCGACCCGGAAGGCCAGCGAGCCGCCGACCGCCTTGCCGTCTTCGAGCACCACGTGGCCGCTCCAGTTGCTGAACTTGTTGGTATGGGAGCCGGTGACCTTGCTGCCGGTGAAGATGATGTCGCCGCTGAGCGCGCTGCCGCCCTCGGGCGTGGCCAGGGCGGTGTAGCCGCCGGCTTTGGCCGGATCGGCTGCGGCGGCGGGAGCGACGGCACCCTCGGCGGCGGCCGGCTTGGCTGGTTCGGCCTTGGCGGGCGCCTTCGCAGGCTCGGCGGCCTTGGCCGCTTCCTTGGCCGGCTCGGCGACCTGGGCCTTGGGCACGTCCTTGCTGGGATCCTTGGCGCAACCGCTGAAAAGTAGTGCGACGGTGATGCTGCCGAGAAGCAGCTGGGTGTGAATGCGTGACATGGTGAACTCCTTCAGATTTCTGGGTCGTTTCTGCGCACTGCGGGCTTCATCGCCCGGTGCCGCCCCGCCATTGTAGGTAGCGGCAGGGGGCGCACAAGACGGGGAGTCGTCAAATGACTGTTCCGCCAGGGGAACAATGCGGCAAAGGGGCAGATTCAAACGCCTGACTTCGTAACAATTCCCAGCGCGCGCCTCAGTCGCAGAACTCCACGGTGGGTTTGGGATCGTGGCGCGACTTGACGAAGTCCTCGACCTCTTTGGGCGTCAGCTGCGGGTTTTTGCACACCTTGAGGATGGTGATGTTCTTCAGCGGCAGGAAGCCGGCAAAGTCGGGGAAGCCGACGTTATCCACCAGCGCCAGCGTATGCACCGTGGCCAGGTGGTCGAAGCGCAGCTGGGTCAGGGTGGTGTTGCTCTCGAACCAGAGCTTCTGGGCCACCTGCATGTTGGAAAATCCCGTCATGCTCTGCAGGGATTTGTTCAACTCCACCTCCAGGTTGCGCATACCCGGCAGGTTGGCGAAGCCCTTGACCTGCTCCAACTTCTTGTTGTCCCGCAAGATGATGTCGTCGGTCATGGCCAGCTTGTTGAAGCCGTCGATTCGCTCCAGGGCGTCGTTGTCGACGATCTCGATGCGGGCAGCGCTCGACAGGTTCTGCAATTTGGTGATCAGCTGCAGGTTGGCGTTGCCCTTGAACAGCAGGTGCTTGCCGGCTTTTTCCAGGCTCTCCAGGCCCTTGTCGTAGCGCAACATGTTGTTGTTTTCGATGAACAACCCCTCGCTGCCCGCGTCGGTCAGGGTGGTCAACCCGAGCAGGTCCTTGAGCTTGGGGTTGCGACGGATGGCGACCGAGTGGGAGACGGCGGTGATGAATTGCAGGCTGTTGATGCGCTGCAGGTTGAGGTTGTCCTCGATCTTGATGCCGGTGCCCACCTCCTCGATGGACTCCATGTCATCCAGGTCGGTCAGCGAGGGGTGCTGCAGGATCGCCAACGCGCCGCCGATCTTCTTCAGCTTCTGCAAACCGTACAGATTGGGCAGCTCGGCGTTGGAGTCGATCACCACGTCGCCGAGCACATGTTCCAGGCTGCGCAGGCCCTCCAGGGACTCCAGGTGGGTGTAGCTGATGTAGAGCACGCCCTGGATCAGGCGGACATTGCGCAGCTGTTCGATGTGCTCGTCGACAATCTTTGGACCGCCTTCGGCGCGCACGATCTCCACGTTGCCGGCGATCTCACAGTACTTCTCCAGCCCCTGGTCCTCGCCACTGGAGATCGTCACGTTGCCGTCGAGGCGGCAGTCATCAGGATTGAAGGGCACACCCGCATCGCCGCCGCTCGTGCTGTCCTCGGGCTCGTCGCTGCCGCTCTCTTGACCGCCACAGGCCGCGACCAGCAGCAGCCCCAGAGCGAGCCAACGACCCACCCTTCGGTTCCCGCTCCGTTGCTGGCATCCGCGACGGTTCACGATTCGTCGTTCCCGGGCGTGAGGCTCGGGGCGAAGGTTGGATGCTCTTTGACGGCACCCGGCGCCTCGACGCGCGCGCCCGGGCGCATGGTCGTGGCCTCAGGCAACTCCAAGCGCGTCAGCTCGGCGGTCGCGCGGGCGATCTGCTGTGGCGTCATCTCGGCTGTGCGATCGGCCTGCAGGCCGCCCGGTCGCGCCTTGGCCGGCGCCGCTTTTGCCGGCGGTTGGATCGCAGGCAGACGCTCGGTTTGGGTCTCGTCAGCATGCCCACGGGCGAGCACGTCATCCAACAGGGCCGACAGTCGCTGGCCGACCACGAGCGCTCCTTGCGGCCGATCCTCGGGCGACTTGGCCAACATGGCGCTGACCAGCTCGGCCAGGCCGTCCGGGGCGTCCGGAATGCGATCGTCGAGATCGGGCACCGGCGCCGTCACGTGCATCTCGAAGAGCTGAAGCGGCGTCGGCGCGTCGTAGGGCGGCTCCCCGGTCACGATCTCGAAGAGCACCGTGCCGAGGGCGTAGATGTCGGCCTGCTGTCCGACCGGGTCGGCCCGGATCTGCTCCGGTGCCATGTAGTGGGGGGTGCCGAAGACGCTGCCGCTCTGCGTGAGCTTCTTGCGTCCCTTTGCGTGGGGAATTTTGGCCACCGAGAAGTCCAGCAGCTTGGCGATGGCGCCGGAGATACTGCCGACGACGAAGAGATTCTCCGGCTTGATGTCACGATGCACGATGTCCTTGGCGTGTGCGGCGGCCAGCGCAGATGCCACCTGCCGGCCGATCTCCAAGGCCAGGGGCAACGACAGCCGGCCCTCGATCTCGAGCAGCTCCGCCACGTCGGCGCCTTCGAGCAGCTCCATGACGATGTAGATGATGTCGCCGACCATGCCCACGTCGTGCACCGTGACGATGTGCGGATGGTTCAGGCGGGCGATGGCGCGCGCCTCGCGGTAGAGGCGATCGCGATGCTCTTCGCCGCCGTCGCGATCGCTGCGCAGGATCTTGATGGCCACATCGCGCTCGAGAAGGGTGTCGAGGGCGTGATAGATGATGGCCATACCACCGCGCCCAAGCTGTTTGCCGACCTCGAATCGACCGCCCAGGGTCTTGCCCTGCCAGTCGATGCTTCCTCCCCCCCTTGCCATGTTCTCCTCCCCGGAGTGAGACGATAGCGGCGCGCCTGCCCCCAGGCAAATCGCCTCAATACACTGCTCAGCCGGCTTGAGGTCACGCCCGCGCGACTTGCACCCCCGTAGACCGGTCCACTATCCTCCTCGGGTCGACGGAATCTCGAACTGGCTTCGATGCCGTCCGTCAACCGCCCGCTGTCGCGAGGATTCGATGCATCGCAGCCTCCGCTTCATCGTCGGTCGCCTGATCGTCGCGGCCACCCTCCTCTCTTTGGCCATGGTCGGATGCAGTGGCGAGGAGGAAGGGGGCGGCAGCACCTCAAAACCGGCCGATACCGCTGGCGGTGACACCACGCCCAAGCTCGGTGACACCGTTGCGGCAACAGACGTGGGCGGCACGGGCGTCGATGCTGGCACCGCTGCCGACTCGGGCCCGTCCGATGGCGGTACGACCCCTTCCGATGGCGGCTCCAAGGCCGACGCGACCGTCGGCGACGTCGCCACCACCTGCGACCCCTGCACCGCCAGCAGCGCCTGCGTCAGCAACATGCAACCGGACGCAAAATGCGCCGATCATGGCGCCGCCGGCGCCTTCTGCGCCGACCCTTGCGGTGCCGATGACGCGTGCGCCGATGGCTTCACCTGCGTCGACGGTCCAACCGTGGAAGGCGCCAACGCCAAGCTCTGCCTGCCGACGGGAACCGGCGATACGCCGGGCGCCTGCACCTGCTCGGAGGCGGCCATCGCCAAGGGTCTGACGACGACCTGTTGGACCGAGGCCAAAGATGCCGACGGCAAGGTGATCGGCAAGTGCATGGGCCAGCGCAAATGCGAGGCCGGTGGGCTCGATGTCTGCGACGCCAAGCCGGCCTCAGAAGAGCTGTGCAACGGCGGCGATGACGACTGCGACGGGCAGACCGATGAAGCCGGTTGCGACGATGGCGACCCCTGCACGACCGACGCCTGCAAGGACGGTCAGTGCAGCGCCGAGCCGGCCACCGGTGCCTGTGACGACGGCGACAAGTGCACCCAGGGTGAGCAATGCACCAACGGCAAGTGCGCTGGCGGGTCGGCCGCCGACTGTGACGATGGCGACGCCTGCACCACCGACGCCTGCGCGCCCGGCACCGGCTGCACCCACACGCCCGCCACCGGTGCCTGCGACGATGGCGACAAGTGCACCACCGGCGAAGCGTGCGCCGAGGGCAAGTGCGCCGGTGGCACCATCAAGACCTGCGATGACGGGGTCGTCTGCACCAACGACAGCTGTGACGCGACCACCGGCGCCTGCCTGAACGAGGTCGGCCTGGGCCCCTGCGATGATGGCGACGTCTGCACTACGGATTCGGCCTGCGGACCCGGGTCCGATGGCAAGCCGGTGTGCACCGGCGGACAGAAGAAGGATTGCGACGACAAGAATCCGTGCACCACCGACACCTGCGATGCCCAGCTCGGCTGCACCTCGAAGGCGAACACCTCCATCGAGGTCTCCTGCTACAGCGGCAATCCGGCTACCAAGGGCGTTGGCCTGTGCAAGGCCGGCGTCAAGAAGTGTCAGGCCGACGGCAGCATGGGCGCCTGCACGGGCGAGGTCCTGCCGGCGGCCAAAGAGAGCTGCAACGGTCTGGACGACGATTGCAACGGCAAGACAGATGAAGGCTGCGCAGCCGTCAAGTATGCGGTTGATGGCCGACTGGCCTCGGTCGTCGTGGCCGGCACCGGCAGCGCCACCAGCCTGCGCTTGATGGTCGGCGGCTCGACGGTCGCCGGTCGCACCAAGTCCGCCCAGGGCGGCACACACCTGCTCAGCGGCTTCTACAGCTGGCTGGCGAAATAGTTCGGCAAGCCGTCGCTCCCGGTGGGAGCAGCACGGCGTTGGAGTGGACCATGAGTTGGAGTCCCCGCAATGTCGCGGCCCCTCGGGCGTGGTGGACGGTCATCGCAACGCTGACTCTGGCGATAATGCTTGGCAGCAGCGCCTTCGCCAAGGTGCCCGGCACCCTGCTCTTCGAGGGCGCGCTGAAGAACCAGGCCGGTGGCCCGGTGGCGGATGGCAAGTACAGCCTGTCCTTCGCCATGTATGGCTCCCAGACGGCCAACAGCGCCTTCTGGACGGAAGCGAACGTCTCAGTGACCGTCGCAGGCGGGCATTTCACCTACGCGTTGGGCACCAAGTCGCCCATCTCGACCGCGGCGTTGGGATCCGCACCGCAGGTCTGGCTGGGCGTGAAGGTGGCCGCTGATCCCGAGCTCAATCGACAACAGGTCCATGCGCACGCATTCGCGCTGCGGGCCAAGGTTGCCGACGTGGCCGAAGGCATCAACTGCACCGGTTGTGTGTCGTCGACGGCCATCAAGTGGATCGGCTCCCTGGACCTGTCCGGTCACGGTTTGAAAGTGGACGCCATCTCGGCCAAGAGCGTCAACGCGGCGAGCATCTCCGCAGGCGTCTTCCTGGGCGACGGCAGCAAGCTCAGCGGCATCAAGATGGCCCAGGGCCTCTGCCCGGCGGGTCAGGTCATGGTCGGCATCAACGGCGACGGCAGCATCAAATGCGACCAGTTGAAGAGCAGCGTCGAGGGCGGCGCCCTGGCCAAGGTCTCCAACGGCGCCCTGTCCAACCAGTTCGTCGATTCCTTCAGCGGCACCGCCGAGATCAAGATCCCGGATAACAATCCCATCGGCGTATCCGACGAGATCGACGTGCCCGACCTGGGCACGGTCGAGAAGCTCACGATCGATCTGCACCTGAGCAACAGCGCGCTCGAGCAGCTGGAGGTCATCCTCTTCGACCCGGCCAACGTCAAGTACGAGCTCTACAACAAGAACGGCAGCGGCAACTCGCTCAAGGCCACCTACCCCTTCCCCAACAAGCTGGTGAAGGGCGATCTGAGCACCTGGATCGGCAAGAACCCCAAGGGTAAGTGGCGTCTGCACGTCATCGACCACGCCTTCAAGAACAACCAGTTCGACGGCGCGATTCACAAGTGGACCGTCAACCTGCACACCGTCTCCAACAGCAAGCTGCAGGTCAAAGGCAAGCTGATCACCGGTGGCGGCGTGGTCATCGGCGGCAGCAGCGAGGCCTGCAACGCCGACAACGAGGGCCTGCTGCGCAAGAACAAGGGCGCCGGCCTGGAGCTCTGCGAAAGCGGCAAGTGGGTCGCCTGGCGACGCAACCACTGCCCGGCCCCCGGCGTCATCATCGACGGCGTCTGCCTGGCCGATGTCTTCGCCGGCAACGCCAACTTCCGCGACGGCTCCCTGCGCTGCGCCAGCCTGCATGCGGACATCTGCACCGACAGCCAGAGCTGGGTCCTGCGCCGGTCGCACATGCTCGACTCGACCAAGAACTGGACCAACTCCTTCGCCGACAACGACTCCAGCCAGTGGAGCGAGGTCAACGGCGGCACCGGCGACAACCATGCCTGGACGGACGGCTACCAGGTGCCCTGCTGCTACAACATCACGCCCTCCCGGCCGGCCGACAAGGTCGTCGACGGCGTGCGGGTGGTCTATGTACACAACAAGCAGAACGTGTACTGGCGCCAGGCGGCGCGCTATTGCACGGCCATGAACGCCGACCTGTGCAGCAAGTCCGAGTACTGGGTGCTGCGCAAGAAGAAGGTCATCACCGTCAACGTCTGGGCCTCCGACCACAGCGACAACGACTCGGCGAGCTACAAGAAGGGCATCGGCAGCGTCAGCGACAACCCCTCCATCAACAGCCACTATGGCTTCGCCTGCTGCGCCACGGGGCGGGTCGACAAGAGCTCCTGCCCGGTGCCGCGTATCGGGGGCGTCTGCGCCATCCACATCGCCAACGAGAACAAGTACACCTGGGACCAGGTCGCCACCGACTGCGCCAAACGCAAGGCCCAGGTCTGCTCCATGTCCCAGACCGCCGTGCTGCGCAACAAGAAGAAGCTGACCGCCAGCGCCAACTGGACCGCGTCGTACAGCGACAACGACAGCAACAACGCCGCCATCGCGGTCGGCAACGTCGGCGACGACCACAAGAACACCAGCAAGTACGCCTACGCCTGCTGCCTGTAGCGGCACGCAGCGCCCTCGACCCCGCGGACCCCCTCTCCCTCCGCCAGCGAGCCACGCCATGACCTCCCATCGCATCGCCGATCTGCTCGGCGGCGTCGTCGCCGTCGGCTCGAAAGTCCTCGTCCAGGGTTGGGTGCGCACGCGCCGCGACTCCAAGGCGGGCATGTCCTTCATCCACCTGTCGGATGGCTCCTGCTTCGCCCCGATCCAGGTGGTCGCCGACGGCAACCTGGCCAACTACGACAGCGAGATCCTGCACCTGACCACGGGTTGCGCGGTCTCGGTCAGCGGCACGTTGGTGGCCTCACAGGGCAAGGGCCAGAATGTCGAGGTGGCGCCGGAGTCCATCGAGGTGGTCGGCCAGGTGGACGATCCCGAGACCTATCCCATGCAGGCCAAGCGCCACACCATGGAGCATCTGCGGGCTCACGCGCACCTGCGTCCGCGGACCAACCTCATCGGCGCGGTCACCCGGGTGCGGCATTGCGTCGCCCAGGCCATGCATCGCTACTTTCACGATAACGGCTTCTACTGGATCCACACGCCCATCATCACCGCCAACGACTGCGAAGGCGCGGGCGATATGTTCCGCGTGTCGACCCTGGACATGGCCAATCCGCCGCGCACGGATGCCGGCGCGGTGGACTTCGGCCAGGACTTCTTTGGCCGCGAGACCCACCTGACCGTCTCCGGCCAGCTCAACGTCGAGGCCTTCTGTCTGGCCATGAGCAAGGTCTACACCTTCGGTCCCACCTTCCGGGCGGAAAACAGCAATACCCGCCGGCACCTGGCCGAGTTCTGGATGATCGAGCCGGAGATCGCCTTCGCCGACCTGTCCGACAACGCCGACCTGGCCGAGGACTTCCTCAAGTACGTCTTCCGCGCCGTGCTCGACGAGCGCGCCGACGACATGAACTTCTTCAACCGCTTCATCCACAAGGGCTGCATCGCCCGACTGGAGCAGTTCGTCGACGCGAGCTTCGAGCGCATGGAGTACGGCGACGCCATCAAGACCCTGCAGAAGGCCAAGAAGGCCCGCTTTGAGTTCCCGGTGAAGTGGGGCGTCGACCTGCAGAGCGAGCATGAGCGCTGGCTGACCGAAAAGGTGGTCGGCCGGCCGGTGGTGGTGATGAACTATCCCAAGACCATCAAGGCCTTCTACATGCGCATGAACGACGACTACGAGACCGTCGCGGCCATGGATGTGCTGGCCCCCGGCATCGGCGAGATCATCGGCGGCAGCCAGCGCGAGGAGCGCCTGGATGTGCTCGATGCCCGCCTGGCCGAGCTGGAGCTGCCGGTGGAAGACTACTGGTGGTATCGCGACTTGCGGCGCTACGGCACCGTGCCCCACGCTGGCTTCGGCCTGGGTTTTGAGCGCACGGTGCAATACGCCACCGGCGTGGACAATATCCGCGACGCGATCCCCTATCCTCGGGCACCGCGGCAGGCGGAGTTCTGAGCCTCAACCGCTACCCAATCCGCATGGGCACGTCGGCATGGACACGCCGCCCGACGCTGCGCCCTCGTTGGCCCGTCGCCACCAGACCGGAGGCTGCTCGACCTTGGCTGGCAGGACCTGGTTCATGGTCTCGGCGTCGTAGACCCGACCACCCAGTACGGTCCAGCGCACGTTCTCGCTGTGGCGGATGTTCACGTCCGGCTGCCCCTTGACGATGGCCATGTCGGCCAGCTTGCCGGGCGCAAGGGAGCCGATGTCGCCGTCCAGACCGATGTAGCCCGCGCCATGCAGGGTCGCCGCGCGCAGGGCCTCCAGCGGCTTCATGCCGCCCTGGGCCAGGCTCCACAGCTCCCAGTGCACGCCCAGACCCTCGCGCTGGCCGTGCGCGCCCACCTGCACCCGCCCGCCGGCACGCAGCAACTTGGTCGCGAAGCGGGCCGCGGCGATGTGGTTGTACTCGGCCAGCGGCGCGCATTTGGGCCGTCGGTCGCGCGGATCGATGGCCTGCGGCGGCACGAATCGAGACAGCCGTGGGTGTTCGCCCACCTCGCTGTGGGCGTACCAGTAGTTCTCACCGGCCAGGCCACCATAGGCCACATTCAGCGTCGGCGTGTAGCCCACCCGGGTGTGCCCCCAGAGCTGCAACACGTCGCTGTATGCCGTGGCCAGGGGGATGGCGTGCTCGATGCCGGTGTGCCCGTCGACCACCTGGGTCATGTTGTGCATGAACAAGGCGCCGCCTTCGGGCACCACCATCACACCCAGCTCGCGCGCCGCCGTCAGCACCTGTTGGCGCTGGTCGCGACGGGGCTGGTTGTAGCTCTTGACCGTGAACGCACCCCACGCCTTGAGGCGACGAATGTGTCGGCGGGCGTCCTCCAGACCGTTCACGTCCGCGGTGATGGTGGCCTTTGCGCCGTACAGGATGGTGCCGGTGGAGAAGATGCGCGGCGCCAGGATTTGACCCGCGCGCTGCAGCTCGGCGGCGGCGAAGACCGTCGCTGTGTGGTTGGAGGGGTCGTGCACCGTGGTCACGCCGAAGGAGAGCAGCGACAGGTTGGCCCAGTTCTGCTGCGGCGTGAGTCCGTGTCGACCCTGGCCGCCGTGATGATGCACGTCGACCAGGCCGGGCATGGCGGTCAGTCCCTTGCCGTCCAGCACCCGCGCACCCTTGGGTACGGTCACCTTGTCCCGCGGACCCACGGCGACGATTCGCTGGCCCTTCCAGACCACCGTACCGTCCTTGATCACCTCGTCGCCGCGCATGGTGATCAGTCGGGCACCCACCAGGGCGACAGTCGCTGTGTGGTTGTCCGCTGGCCAGTCCATGCCGATGGCGGTCTTCTTTGCCTTGCTCGCCGCGGCGGCGCTGGTCTTGTCTGACTTGGGTGTCTTCTTGAACGCTCCGGCCACGTCGAGCGACCAGAGATCGGGCCCGAGCGACCAGTGCAGCCGTTTGCTGTCGCCCGACCAGTGCAGGTGGTCGCCGCCTTCGCTGGACACGCGGTGCATGGGCAGGCCTTTGGCTTTGGGCCCGACCTCGAAGGGGCGGCCGGTGGCCGGCAGGGGCATCAACCAGACCTCGAAGCCCTCCTGAAAGGCCAGCCAGCGGCCATCGGGCGACACGGCGAACGCCAGCGCGAACTTGCTGGACAGGCGCACGACTTTCTTCCGGTCGGCCAGGTTGATGCTGATGAGCTCGCGCTTCTTGGCCTTCCAGCCATCACCTCGGGTCAGGAAGATGCGTTTGCCCAGGGCACCAAAGTGGGGCAGTCGACCGGTGCGCGAGATGCGAATCGGCTTCTTGGCGCGCGCCGCCAGCAGCCAGATGCCGGGCTGACGCGACCAGCGGCGGCTGAACAGGTGCCCGCCGGCCACTTTACGCCAGACCAGGCTGCGGCCATCGGGCGAGAACGCCGGCTCGACATAGTGGCCGGGCTCCGTCGACACCGTGCGCGCGCGGCCGTTGCGCACATCGACGACCTGCACGCTGCCGAATGCCGTGTCGCTCCAGGTGGTGCAGGCGATGCGCTTGCTGTCGGGCGACCAGGCGGGGTGGAACTCGAAGTGGTCGGTCTGCTTCGTCAGTCGTCGCGCCTTGCCCGCCGGCAGGTCTTTGAGCCACAGGTGGCCCAGGGCCTGGAAGACCACGCGCTTGCCATTGGGCGACACGCGCACCTGGCGCAGAGCGAGCAGGGGGAAGCGTTTCGGCGCGGCCTTGACGGGCACGCGCAGCGCGTCGATCACCTCGCGGTGATCCTTGACGTGCCAGGGGATCGCTCGCAGCTTCGGGCCGTCCACGTCCAGCCGATGCAGGGTCCCGCCGGCGTGGAATACCAGCTCGCCGCCGGGCGGCAGCCAGGACATGGACGGGTAGACACCGTGGATCGCCCACGTCTCCTGCAGGTCTCGATCGAGGCGGTCATACAGGCGTCGCTCGCCGCCCGATCGCAGGTCGCGCAGCATCAGCACGCTGCGGCCGCGAATGCGGCGGATGTAGGCCAGCGAGCGGCCATCTGGCGACGGCGTCGGGCGGATGGCTCCGCCGGCTCCGCCGACCACTTTCTCGATGCGTCCCGTTTGCCGGTCCAGGCGGTCGATCACGTAGATCTGGCCGTTGGGATCCTTGTTGTACTTGAACACCTTGCCGGGCGTGCCGTCGCGGCTGAAGTAGAGGTAGCGGCCGTCGGGGGAAAACGCCGGCTCGCCCAGGTCCTTCTGGTCATTGGCCCGCTTGGTGAGCTGCACGCCAGCGCCGCCGTTGCGGTGATAGAGCCAGATCTCGCCGGCGCCGATGCTGCGCCTGGACGTGAAGTGTTTGCGCGCGGCGATGAAGCGGCCGTCCGGCGTCCACACCGGCTGGGTCAGCAGGCGAAAGCGCTCGGTCGTCACGGCGCGCGGGTCGCTGCCGTCGCGATGCATGAGCCAGATGTTGTCGCCGCCGCCGCGATCGCTGGTGAAGGCGATGTGGCGGCCGTCGGGGCTGTAACGAGGCTGCATATCCCAGGCCATGCCGGAGGTGAGCGCCTTCGCCGCCGGGCTCGCTCCCTTGCCGTCGAAGCGCAGCTCGTAGATGTCGCCCAGCAGGTCAAAGAGCAGCGTCTTGCCGCTCGGATGCACATCGACGCTCATCCAGGTGCCGCGGCGGGTGTCGATGCTGATCTTGCGACGCGGACCGGGCGGCGCATCCACCTGCCACGTCGAGGCGGTGTCGGCGCCCTTCTTGTCGTCCGTTGGGGCGGCGGGCCTGGCGTCAACCGCCGGACGCTCGCCAGCCGTTGCTGGTGGACACGCGAGCAGGACCAGCAAGATGGCGGGGAGCAGTCGCGGCGCGGCGGCTTTACGCAGTTTCCACAAGCGGCCGGCCATGGGCTCACGTCCTCCATCCATCGCGTGTGCGGTGGCAACGTTGCATACCGCACCGGGGCCTGAATTGGGAAGAAATCGGCGAAATCGCCCTCATCATCGCGTCGACACTCGCCCCACCGATTGACATGCATGTCCCGCCCTGACAGATCCCTATGGCGATTGGAGTCCCGATGAGCGCCCCACGCCACATGCCTGCCGCCCTCTGCGCCGCGACCCTGCTGTCGTCGTTGGTCTGGTCGGCGCCGGCGCATGCCGACAGGGGCGGCGTCGAGGTGGTCAACTACCTGACCACCGCCCAGGTCGTCGGCCGCTCGGGCCTCATCTTCATGGCCCGCGTCAGCCGCGTGGCCCACGTACGCAAGGTGGTCCGCGTGCGTGGCAAACGACAGCGCTACATCGTCAACTACCGGCTGCAGGTCCGGCCCGAACGGCCCATTCGCGGCGGCGGGGATCGGGAGACCCTGCGGCGGGCCCTGCCACAATTATGGCTGGTCGCCCCCGGCGAGCCGCCGCCCGGCACCTGGGTCAAGCGCAAGGACGTCTACATCGCCACCTGGCAGGCCCGAAAGGCGCGTGTCGGCGACCGGATCATCGTCTACCTGCCGGCTCTGAAGGCGGTCCAGGGCGAAGGCGAGGACATGCATGCGCGGACGGCGTATTTCGACCTGGCCACCCTGGCGGATCGGGTGCGCAAGCTGGTGCCCGATGCGTTGCAGGCCGAGCGCCTGGCCTGGCGCAAGGCGGCACGTTGCAAAGGCGACACCTGGCAGCACGGCGGCCAGTGCCTGACCCTGGACCAGGTGCGTCACGAGACCCGCTGCCCGCCGCTGACCCGGCTCAAGGAGCAGCTCGTGCGGGACCGCCCGCTGATGTGGTGCGAAGCGGCCGATGGCACCCTGAACGGGCCTTCACTGAGCTGGCATCGAAATGGCGAGCTGCAGGAGCGGGGCGCCATGTCCGCAGGCCGCCGCGACGGGCTGTGGAGCACGTGGTGGCCCAACGGCAAGTTCGCTCGCAAAATCAACTACCGACAAGGCCGCCCGGAGGGGGATTGGAAGGAGTTCCACCTCAACGGCAAGGTCGCAGTGCACGGTCGCATGGTCGGCGGCGTGCCGCACGGCAAGTGGATGCGTTACAGCAAGGCGGGCTTCCCGCTGGGCAGCTATCGCATGAAGAAGGGCAAGGGATTCGTCGTCCGCTGGTATGACGACGGCATCAAGCGCAGCGAGGTCCACCACATCGATGGACGGCCCGATGGCGGGGCGAGAACCTGGCATCCCAACGCCAGCCTGGAGAGCGAAGGGCGCCACAGCAAAGGAGCGCGCGCTGGCCTGTGGCGATGGTTGAACATCGACGGCGGGCTCGAACGAACCCGCTGCTACAGCGCTGGCACGGTGCTCTGGCAGGTGGTCGGCAAGTCGCCCGGCAAACGGCGTTGCAAGGGGCGCTAGTTCGACGGACCGTAGGTACTTCCCCAGTTTCCTGGACTCGGGAAGTGG
>CAYTLW010000023.1:0-80565 GCA_964438735.1 uncultured Enterobacteriaceae bacterium
AAAACGACGTTTTTCGGGCCGAGGGGGCTTCCGGAAGCCCCCTTGCTTCTAGTGAACCGGTCTCAACGCCCGAACTCCTGAGCCCGAGACGCCGCGATGCAGAACTGGCTGGCCTTCGAACGACGATGGTGCCAGGCGCTGCTCGAGGCGATGATCCCATCCGGTGAGCGCCAACCGGGCATCGCAGCGGTCGACATGGCCCCATTCTGGCCACGTTTTCAGGCCGCGGCCCCGCCCCTGCTTCGCCATGGACTGCGCGCGTCGGTCTGGCTGCTGACCTGGCTGCCGCTGATCTGGCCGGGCTGCTGGCGCACCTTTGGCGGGCTGAACGACGAGCGGCGGGATCGCTTTCTAGTCGCGGTAGCCGGCAGCCGCTTCTTCCTGCTGCGCCAGGTGGTCCTGGCGGTCAAGCTGGTGGCCTGCCTGGCCGGTTTTCATGGCCCGGCCGTGCGCATCGGCCTCGATGCCAGGCTCGCAGAAAGCGTGAAAGACGCCGACCTGGCCGACCCGCCGTCCGACGCCGCCTCAAGTAATCCCGCCAACGAAACGGCGGCCTCATGAACGTCATCGACGGCGCCACCATCCGCACCACCCGCAGCCTGGAATGCGACGTGGTGGTTGTAGGCAGCGGGCCAGCGGGGGCCACGGCCGCCCGGGAGATCGCCGCCGGTGGCGCCACGGTGATCGTGCTCGAAGAGGGCCGACAGCATCGGCCGGCCGACTTTCCCGCCGACAGTTTCGCCGCCATGGCGTCCATGTATCGCGACATGGGCGCGTCCATGACCAGCGCGCGCTCGCCCATGCCCATCGTGCAGGGCCGCGCCGTGGGCGGCGGGTCGGTCATCAACGGCGCCATCTCGTGGCGGTTGCCGCGCGACGTCTTCGATGACTGGCTGACAACCGATCCTGGTCTCGCAGACGGACTGGATTGGGCGGCCATCGAGGCGGCCACCGACGCCGTCGAGCGCGACCTGCACGTGCAGCCGACTGCAACCGAGATTGCCGGTCTGAACAACAGCCTGCTGGCCCGCGGCGCCGAAGTCATGGGCATCGAACACCGGCCCATCAGCCGCTATACCAGCGACTGCGTCGGCCTGGGTCGCTGCCTGCAGGGCTGCCCGGCTGGCCACAAGCGCAGCGTCGACCGCGTGCACCTGGTCCAGGCCGCGGCCTTGGGAGCCCGCGTCCTGAGCGGCGTTCGAGTGCATCGCGTCGAACATCAAGGCGACCGGGCCATCGGCGTGCGCGGCGCCACCGTCGGTGGCGGCCGGCTGGTGGTGCGCGCCGACCGCGCGGTGGTGCTGGCCGCGAGCGCCGTGCAGACGCCCGCTCTGCTTCTACAGAGCGGCATCCGCCAGGGCCCGGTGGGACGCCACTTCCAGTGTCATCCCGGCGTGTCCATGGCCGGGCTATTCGACCAGGACGTTCGCCTGTGGACCGGCGCCACCCAGGGCCACGAGGTCATCGGCATGCGCGCCCAGGGGCTGAAGTTCGAGGCCCTGGGCTACGGCATGGGCATCGCCGCCAGCCGCATCAAGGGCGTCGGTCGGGCCCTGGCAGAGGGCATCGACGAGCTGGCCGGCCAGGCGCAATGGGGCGCGGCCATCAAGGCCAGCGCGCAGGGTCGGGTCCGGGCCGGTCGCCAGCGGGCAAGCGTGCGCTTCAGCTTGAACCAGCAGGACATGAAAGCCGTACGCCGCGGTGTGCGCGTGCTGGGTGAGATGATGCTCGCCGCTGGCGCTCAGTGGGTGGCGCCGGGCGTTCATGGCTGGCATCAGCGGGTCCACGATCGCGCCCAGATGGCCTGCTTCGAAGCCGAAGGATCGCTGGATGCGCGGGCGTATGCCATGGCCGCGACCCACCTCTTCGGCACCTGCCGTATGAGCAGCGATCCAGCGCGCGGGGTGGTCCGCCCCGACTTCCGGCATCACGGGATCGACCGACTCTACGTGGCAGATTCGAGCGTCTTCCCGAGCAATACCGGCGTCAATCCGCAGACGTCCATCATGGCTTTGGCGACGCTCTGCGGGCGGCGGGTGTTGCAAAGCGACCGACGCGACGAATCGGCCGTGTAGCGCGTTCACCTGGCGAGACGGGAGCGGTCATCGAAACGCGTGGATCCGCGAAGGCGCGCCGGCGAAACCGCTCGCGTCGATCGCGATGATCCGCCAGAACCACCGGCCGGTCGGCCAGCTCTTGGGTACGCTCCAGGCGCCGCAGGCTGTCTCGAACTCGCGCACGTCATCTCGAAAATAGGCGTCGCGGGCCAGGGTCAGGCGACAGCGAGCGGCGCCGTCGGGCGCCCGCCAGCTCAAGCGACGATCGGCGGGCAGCGCGCCGCGCAGAGGTGCGACGATCTTCGCCTCGGGAAGCAGCCGGGCAGGCTGGCTTGGCTGGCTTCCTTTGGTCACCGAGGCGCCTTGCCCAGCGTGCACCATGACCGAAGTGCCACCGGCGGCCAGGCTGACCTGCCCCTCGATGGTCTCCAGCCGGGTCGTCTCGGGCCGGTCCACGGCGAGCCGGAAGCGGGTCCCTCGCACGCCGGCTACGGCGGCTTGTGTGCGGATCTCGAAGACCGAGCCCTTGCCCGACGCTGCGACGCGGCTCTCGATCCGGCCGCGGATCAGGCGCAGGCGCACCTCCCGTACCAGCTTCGAGTTGAGGTGGATGCGGCCGATGTTCAGCAGGCTGCCGCCGCTGATGTGAATCTCGCTGCGATCTGCCAGGGCCAGCGCCGCCCTGCTCCCAGGGCCGGTCTCGATCTGGCTGGCGGGCGGCAGACGTTGATCCTGGCGCGCCGGTCGTAGCGGGCCGCGAATCGGACCGGCGCGGACCTTGCCGGACAGGGTCAAGATGCGCGCCACCGGTGGCCGTGTGCGGCGCACGGTATAGGTGATCCGCACCTCGCTGGCGCCCCTGGCGTTGGCCGGCGCGACCGCCGAGATGCGTGCGGCAGCCACGCCGCCGGCGGCGATTCCAGCGGCCCAGGCGGTGGCAGCGTTGAGGCCCCGGCCACTCGCCCGATCCGCATCGGCGCTGCGCACGGCGACCGTCACCGTGGCGACCTGGCGCATCCCGGCCAGGCGCGCGCCGATGGCCCGCGCGCACGCCAGCGCTGGCGGCCGCAGGGGCGCCTGTACAGCGAGCGCCGCCACGGTGCGCACCAACCCACCGTCAACGGTGATCCCACCACAGGCGGGCGTCGAGGCGCTCGCTTGCAGCGCCGCCAGGCACAGGGCGGCTGCAATCGCTGCGGCCACGCCGCGGACGAATCGGTTCATTTGCCTTCCTTGCTCGGGTCGTTGCTGAGCTTGAACTCCACGCGCCGGTTGCGGGCGTGACTGGCCGGGTCGTCGCCGGCGGCCACCGGCAGGGTCGAGCCAAAACCACGCGCCCGCAGGCGGTTGGCGGCGATACCCTGGCGAACCAGCCACTGGCGCACCGCGTCGGCGCGTGCTTGAGACAGGGCCAGGTTGTGCGCGGCGTCGCCGGACCGGTCCGTATGGCCCTGGATCTCGACGTGCAACGCGGGCCATTCGCGCAGGGTCTTGCGCGCAGCCTTCAGGATGGCCGTTGAAGAGGGACGGATCCGAGCCGAGTCGCGCTCGAAGGTGATGCCGGCCACGGTGCCAGCGAATCTGCGCAGGCTCGCCGGCACCACATCCGGGCAACCGTCGCCATCGAGGTAGCCATTGCGCGTCTCGGCGGACATCGGGCAGCGGTCGGCGGCGTCGAGCACGCCATCGCCATCGTTGTCGGGCTCCGGACAGCCATCTGCATCCTCGAATCCGTCCCGATCCTCTGCGGCGTCGGCACATCGATCGTCGAGATCCAGCAGACCATCGCCATCGCTATCCTTGTCGACCTGCAAGGGGGGCAAGCCCGTCGTCGTCGCGGCAGGGGCCAGGCCGGCGGCGGGCCGAATGCCCTTCACCGGCGCCGCGGGCTCCACGCTCCTGGCTGGTTTCGTCGGCTTTGCGGAGGCCGCCCGGACGGTCGGCGCCGGCGGAGCATCGGCGGGCGCCACCCTGGACAGCGCCGACTCCGGGCAGCCGTCTTCATCCCACAAGCCATCGATGGTCTCGGCCTCATAGGGGCAGCGATCGACGCGATCAGGCACGCCGTCGCCATCCGCGTCCGGCGCCCGCCGCTGCACGCCAGTCCACAGGGTGAACGCCACCGCGACCGTGCCTTCGCCCTCGAAGACCGGCTCCTTGCTCACGCCCGGCACGGCGACAGCGCGCCCGTCGACGCGCAGCGCCCAGCGGGGCAGGAATTGCCAGGCCAGCGCCAGCCCGCCATGGGCGACGCCATCCGTATCACTCCGGAACTTGGGCCCGTCTTCGATGTCCAAGACATCCACGCCCGCGCCAACGTAGACGGCGCCAGCGATGACGCCGCGCGACAACCACCAGCCAAGCTGGCCACGCAAGGAGGTGATCGGCCCCGGCGGATGACCGTCGACACCGGATGCGTTGGCGGCGATGGCCTCGACCTCGGCCAGCAACCAGGGCCATGGCCGCAAGCCGGCGCGAATGCCGACACCCCAGGCATCGCCAAACCGTTGTGTGCCGTCCGTGTAGATGCGCCCCAACTGATTGTCGGCGTCCAGGACGCGTACCGTGCCGAGCGCCGAAATGGTCGCATCCGCCGCGGGCGCGGTGCAGGGCAGCAGCAAGACGATGACAAGCCACAACAGGGGCCGGAGTCGGATGCGTCTGCATGGGTCTGCGCCGTGCAACTGGTCTCCATGACGAGCGGTCGCGGGTTCATCTCGAAGCTAGCCAGAGCATGACATGACGGTCAATGCAGACGCCCTGCTCTCCAGCGCAAGCCGGCGACGTTGTGCAACTTCTCGATCACGCTGTACGCTGCGAAGTTCGAGCCACACCCGACAAGTTGATGCTCGCATCCGGCGAGCGAGGAGATCGGAGCGGGGGATGTTGAATCTTCGACAGATCGTGATCGACAGTTTCGCCGACGAGCTCAAGCGGGCCTACACCGAGACCTACGGCTTGTACAAACCCGAACTGGGCAACGTGACCGCCTGGGTGGGCCGCCTGGCGCTGGAGTGCATCGCCAATACCGACAACCTGTACCACGACATCGAGCACACGATCATGGTCTGCCTCGCGGGGCAGTCGATCCTCAAGGGCCGCCAGATCGCCGACGGCGGCGTGACGCCGGAAGACTGGATGCACTTCATGATTGCGGTCGCCTGCCATGACATCGGCTATCGCAAGGGAATCTGCGCAGCGGATCGCGATGGCGTCTACGCCACTGGCGTCGGTGACGGCATGGTCGAGATCGCGTCCGGCGGCACCGATGCGGCGCTGACCGCCTACCACGTCGATCGTGGCCAGCTCTTTGTGCGCGAGCGCTTTGGCAACCATCCCTTCATCGACGCCGAGCTCGTCGCCGAATGCATCGAAGCGACCCGATTTCCCGTGCCGGAGGGTACCGCTCATAAACATCCCACGGACCTGGCGCAGTTGACCCGGGCGGCAGACTTCATCGGCCAGCTCGGCGACCCGGACTACCTGCGCAAACTTCCTGGCCTGTTCTACGAGTTCGAGGAGGTCGGCACCAACGCGAGGCTGGGCTACGCCTGCCCCGACGACCTGCGGCGGGGATACGCTGGCTTCTTCTGGAATGTGGTGCACGTCTACCTCGAAGAGGCCCTGCGCTACCTGGCCCTGACGCAAGATGGCAAGCAGTGGATCGCCAACCTGCACGCTCAGGTCTTCGCGGTCGAGCACCAGGATCGATGATGGAGCGACGGCAAGCGGCCGCCTCAGCTGGCGGCGGCGACGCGCTGGCGAAGTGCGCTCAGATCTGAAGGACCAACAGCGGTAAAGGCCAGTTGCAGCCGCCAACGCCCCGACCCGGCCTCGCTGGCCTGGCGAATCTTGGCATAGATGTCGCCGGTGAACGGCCCTTCATCGTCGTGCAGGACCAGCAACAGGTCATCGAAAGCCTGCAGGGGTTGCGCTGAGTCGAGCAGCGCGCCGCCCTCACCGAGCCCAACCACCGTGGCCTCGAAGGACTCGCTGGCCACCTTCTTGCCCAGGAAAGGCCGACAGGTGGCGGTCACCTGAACCTCACTGAGCTCGTCGCGGGCGCTGACGGGCATGGCCAGGCCGTCCATGGCGCGGACCTCGTAGACCTCCAGCGGCTCGGGACGGCCCTTGACGATGGTCCGGAGCGGCCCTTCCAGCTGCGCCCGGCCGCCGATCAGCTCCGCCGTAGAGGCGCTGATCAAGACCTGGCTGGCGACGGTCAACGACTCGATGCGCGCGGCCATGTTGACGGTGTCGCCGACCACGCAGTACTTGGCGCGCTGGGCGCTGCCGATGCTGCCGGCGACCACCTCACCGGTGTCCAGCCCGATGCCCATTTCCAGCCGCTCGATGCCAAGCTCGGCCGAGTCGTCATTGAGCTCCGCCAGGGCGCGCTGCATGGCGACGGCGCAGGTCACCGCGCGGGCGGCGTCATCGGTGCCCTGAACGGGCGCGCCGAAGAGCACCAGGATGGCGTCGCCGATGAACTCGTTGATGGTCCCATCGCAGCCATCGATCACCTCGGTCATGCGGCCGAGGTAGCGGTTCAACACTGCGACGGTGCGCTCGGGTCCGAGGCGACGGGACAGCCGGGTGAAACCGCGCAGATCGCTCATCAGGATGGTGACCTGCTGGAGTTTGCCGGCCAGGTCCTGTTCGCTGCGTTGGGACAGGAGCTCGTCGGCCACCTGGCGAGTGACGTAGCGGCCAAAAAGCTCCAACACCGCCTGCCGCTCGCGCAACACATGGCCGACGGTCCAGAGCAGGTAGCCGGCCAGCAGGGGTGTCGTGGTCGGCCAGTACCAGGCGCGCAACAGCAACGCCGCGACGGCCATCCAGGCCAGGCACGAGCCCACGCCCAGCGCGAGCACCACCGACACGCGGTTGAGCCGCGGTCCGAGGCCGAACAGGACCAGGAGCCACAGCAGGCCGATCAGCACGGCGACTGTGGGCGGCCAGCCCGAGTGGCTGATCAGCGTGCCGTCCAGCAGACCCGCGATGGCCGAGCCGTGCACGTATACGCCGGGCAGATTGCGCTCGATGGGGGTGTGCAGGAAGTCCTCTGTACCGGCGGCGCTGACGCCGATGAGCACCAGGCGATCGCGCAAGGCGGCATCCAGCGCGTTCAGGTCGGGTGTCGCCTCCAGCAGGTCGCTGAAGCGCAGCGTGCGGAACGACTCGCGCGGCAGGTGGCGCAGCAGGGGCGTTGCGTCATCCCGCTCCAGGGCGCGCTGGGTGAGCGCCTCGGATCGTTCGGGCTCGGCGTGGCGCACCATGGCCAGGGCGAGGGAGGGGTAGGCATGCAGCCCGGCGCCCAGGGCAAACGCGTAGCGACGGGCCACGCCGTCGATGATGGGCACGGTCTGCACCCCTGCCTGGCCGAGGGCGACCGACACCAGGGGCGCGATGCTGGTCGCCAGCCGCTGGCAGCGCATGGGCAGCTGCTCGGGCAGCGCCGGGTGCTCGAGCGGCACGATGTCGGCCACCCGGTCCACAGCGACCACCCGATCGGTGGCGTGCTGACAGGTCATGCCGAGGATCACCCGTCCCAGCGCGGCCACGCTCCGCACCATCCGGCCATCGCCGTCGAGCTGTATCGAACGGGCCTCCATGTCGTCGGCCAAGGTCGCCCCCGCCGGCAACGCGGTCAGGCCGTCGAAACTCAGCCGATCGACCACGTCCAGGGCCAACTCGGCGGCAGCTCGCGACTCGGCCACCTCGAACCAGGCGTCGACGCCGACCACCGCCGGCGGGTGCCGGGCCAGGACGTCGAAGAGCTGGGCCCAGGTGGTACGCGGTAGCGGCCATCGAGAGCCGAGACGCAACAGGCTGTCATCATCGACAACGATCACCGTCACCCGGTCCACCGCATCGGAGGTGGTGGGCACCGACCGGACCAGCGAATCGTAGATCACGTGTTCCAACCGGGCCGTGAATCCGCCCTCATCGGCGCGAATCCAGAGCAGCAGGCCGAGCACCACGACGACGATTGCAGCGTGCTGGCGGACGTGACGTCTGGACATGGTCTCTCGGACGCGGCGGGGGCGAAGGCCGCCCCAGCCTACAGCCAGCGGACGCGTGATGGCGAGGGCGCCAGCACGAGGGGATGGTCGGCCGTCTCAGGTCGCCGTGCTGAACAGGTGCGCATCGCGCTGCTTGCGGGCCTGGAACTCAGCCACCATGCGCCCCTCGGCGTGCTCGCGCGAGAAGCACCACGTATCGCCCTCGGACAACTCTGGATCGAAGCGGTAGCCATCCACGTCGAAGTCCTTGATGCCCTCGAGCCGGTCGACGCGCTGGCTGACCAGCCAGTGGGCCATCTTGCCGCGGCTGCGCTTGGCGATGATGCCGATCATCTGCGGCCCCGCCGGCTTGATCTCCTTGAAGGCCACCGTGACCATGCCACCGCGCAGCTTCTTCGGGATCACCACCGAGCCGTACTCCTTGCTGGCCAGGTTGACCACGGTGCGATCCTCGTGCCCTTCGGTGACCTGGTTGATGCGCGCGGTGACGCTGGCGCCCCAGTAGTCGTACAGGTTCTTGCCCCTGCGGCTGGGAATGCGGGTGCCCATCTCCAGGCGATAGGGTTGAATCAAATCCAGGGGCCGCAAGATGCCGAACATGCCGCTGAGGATAGCCAGACGATCCTGTGCCCAAGCCAGATCGTCGCCCGTCAGTGTGCGCGCATCCAGCCCCCAGTACACGTCGCCGGCGAAGCAGAGCGCGGCGCGGTGGCCGTTTTCGGGGGTGACGGGCAGATCGAATTGCTGATGCATCTGCCAGACGTGCTCGCCCAGATCCTTGGAGATGGACATCAGGTTGCGCAGCTTGCGGCGGCTGAGGTTCTTCGCCTTGGTCATCATGCGCGCGGCTTCGCGGTCCAGGGCCGGCGTGGACCAGGGCAGCTCGGCAGCGCGATGGCCGGACAGGTCGAGCTTCTTGGCGGGTGAGAGCAGGGTGAGCATGGGTGCCTCCGTGGTCGGCGCGAAAGTACCCCGACGCGGTGGCCCTGCCCAGGACGCGCGCCCTTGTTGGCCGGTCTCGGAACGGATTTCGCCGCGCCGGCGCCTACATCGCCGCCAACGCCGCGACCAACATCCCCCGCACCTGCTTCGCCAGCGGCTCCACCGCCGGTTGCCGGATCAGCTTGAACAGCTGAACCGGGTCGATGGCCGACACCACCGCATCGCCAGCGTCGTTCTCGGTCACCACCACATTGCAGGGCAGCAGCAGGCCGACGGCCGGCACCGCGCTGAGCGCCTGGTGGGCGATGGGCGGGTTGCAGGCGCCGAGGATGATGTAGGGCCGGAAGTCGGCGTCGATCTTCTTCTTGAGCGTCGCCTTGACGTCGATCTCGGTCAGCACGCCGAAGCCCTGCTCGGCCAGGGACGCGGTGACCCGTTTGATGGCGTCGGCGTAGGCCACGCCCGGCAGCGTGCGGGTCAGGCCGAGCGCCGGATCGCCGTAGAAGTCGGCGTGGGTCTCGCGCAACCAGCCGATGATGGCCTCGCTGCCCTGGATGACGGTATCGCCGTCCACCAGCACCGGCACTTCAGCCGACTCGACGCCGTCCAGGGCCAGCACGTCGGTACGCAGAGCGCCGATCTTGGCCACATTGATGGTCTTGAAGTCGATGCCGTGGTCGGTCATGTGTCGGCGCACCAGGGCGCAGTGGGGGCATCCTTCGCGTTGGTAGAGTTCGATCATGGCCGTCTCCTTGAGGTCGGGGGGAATCAGGCTGCTCGCTGGTCGCTGAGCTGCTTCATAACATCGTTCAGGGCCGCGGGCGAAGGCGCGCCGACGTGGTGGCCCACGGGCTGGCCCTGGTCGTAGAAGTACAGGGTCGGGATGCCACTGACGCCGTGCTGGCTGGCCAGCGCGGGCTCCTCGTCGACGTTGACCTTGACGACCTTGACGCGACCATCAAATTCGGCGGCCGAGCGGTCGAGCATCGGCCCGAGGTAGCGGCAGGGTCCGCACCAGGGGGCCCAGAAGTCGACGATGACGGGCAGGTTGGCGTCGACGACTTCGTCTTTGAAGGTGGCTTCGGTGACCGAGGTGGTGTGCTTGCTCATGGTTCGTCTCCTTGGGGCCGTTGGTGCCCCTGTACAGCCTGGAGACGGCAGAGCGATGAAGTGTTACGCGTCGATGTACTACGCGAGGGTGCCCAGGCGTTCGGCCATGAGCTTGCGCAGCCGCGCCCGTGAGCGGGTCAGTCGCACGCGTACCGCACCTGCGCTCAGGCCCAGCTCTGCGGCGATCTCGGGCCCGGTCCAGCCTTCGCCCTCGGCCAGCAGCACGATGGTGCGATTTGTCGGGTCCAGGGCCTGCAAGGCGTCGCCCAGCGCCTCGGCCAGCTGGCCGGTCATGGCCGCTTCCTCCGGCGACGCCGAGTCCGTCATCAGCACCGCTTCCACGTCGTGCAGGTGCGGGTCGTTCTTGCGCCCCCGCCGCATGTGATGACAGGCGTTGGCGACCATGCGCACCACCCAGCCCTCCACAGGACCGTCACCGCGGTACCCCCCCAGGTTGCGACCGGCCGCCAGCAAGGCGTCTTGAACCGCGTCCTGGGCCTCGGCTTCACTGCGGCAGTAGCGTCTTCCAACGGCGAGCAACCGCTGGCCGTGGCATCGCGTCAGGCGATCCAGGGCACGCATATCGCCCGCTTTGACGAAGGCCACCAGCTGCGCCGGGTCGCAGGCGCGCTCGATGGATTCGGTGGCACCGACGCCGCTCGCTTGGGCGATGGCGACGGGCTTCTGGCTCGGGGGCGTCTTGCTCATGGTCGCGATGGTCACGGAATGGAGCGCGAAAAACCAGCGCTCGTGCTATTCTGCAGCCCCCCACAGACCCAGGCCCGGCTGAAGCCTTTCCATGGCACCGGCCTGCGTTGACATCGGCAGCGGGGCGCACGTTGCTGGTGAAACGGGTTGGGATGATGCCGCTGCGACGAGACCGCCGTCAGGTTGTGACGGTCTCGAACCCGAATGTGGCGGCGATGGCGCGGCAGAGTCGACGTCGTTCGAAGTGCGCTACGACCGCGTTGACGGCGGCATGTTCGGCCGTATGCGCCTGTTGGTAGAGGTGACGGGCGGCACGGTTCTGGAGCTGGCGCCGGGCGAATCGACGACTATCGAGGCCCACATCCACAAGATGCCTGCCACGGAGGAGTTCACCGCCACCCTGCGCCTGTGGACCAACATGGCGGACCGGGGCGGCAAGTTCGATATCGGCATGGGTGTAAACCGCAACACTCCGTGCCTCTCTCCGCTGCCGGCGGCGGTGGATTTCGGTCAGGTCGCAATCGGTTATCCGCTCGCCCGCGACCTGACTGTGGAGAGCTGTGGCAAGCCCGCGGTCACCGTCTCCGCCATCTATCTGGCCAAGGGGAGCGACGAGGGGCTTACACTGGACTTCGCCACGGGCTGGTTCGAGAACGACGTTGCACCCAGCGCCAATACACCGGCGAAGATTCCGCCAAAGCTGCTGTTGCGAGCGATCTGTGCGCCGACCGCGGCCGGTCAGATCAAGGGAGTGGTGCGGGTCGACTCCAACGCGCCAGGTCCGTTGGAGATACCGCTGACGTGTGAAGGCATGGAGCCCCCCTGCCCGCACGCCTGCATCGACCTGCCGCCGAAGTCCACCGTCAAGCTCGGCAAGGCCCTGAAGCTATCGGGCGGCTGTTCCACATCCGGCAACGGATCGGCCATCACCACCTGGCAGTGGCATGTCTGGCGCCCCGACGGCAACAAGGCGACGTTGGCCCCCAGCGCGAGCGCGCCAACGCCGTCCTGGACGCCCAAGATGCTGGGTGAACACAAGCTGCAGCTGGTCGTCACCAACAGCGCCGACGTGCCCAGCGACCACGAGGGCTGCGATGGGGCCCCGGCCTCACATACCATCGTTGTGGTGCCGGATGATGAACTCTACGTGACCGTGCACTGGTCGGCGCCCGGTGTGCCCGCGGACGTCGCTTCGGAGTACAGCCTGAACCTGCACCTGGCCAACGCACAGGCTGCCAAGGCGCCCGGCCAGACCGATCTGGACAAGGATGGGCAGCCGGACCCCTGGTATGCGATCTGTCACGACGCCTTCTTTCTGAACCCGAACCCGAAGTGGGGCAAGCCGGCCGATCTGGCCGACGATCCCCAGTGGACCAAGCTCAAGAAGGGGGACCCGGGCGAGTCCATCGGCATCCCGAAACCCACGGCTGGCGAGGCGTATCGCGTCGGCGTATTTGCCTACAACGCCAATAAATCCATCGCGGACGTGATCCCGACCGTGTCCGTCTGGGTCGACGACGGCCTGGCATGGCAGGGCAAAGGCGGCGCCCTGAAGTGGCGGGATATGTGGAATGTGGGCGCCGTGCAGTGGCCAACTGACGGCGGGGTGGCCAAATTCATGCCCGCCAAGGGCGTAGATGGCACGCCAGCGATATCGGCTGCGTACATGGTCCCGTCGCCGTCCATGAATCCGGCCTGCGACTGACAGGTTGTCCCACGCCATGGCAACATGGCACGGGAAATCAACGACTGTCAGAGCCCCCGGGACCGCGCATGGAGATCAGGGAATACGCCGAGCGCATCCTCTTCGAGCCTTCCCTGGCCGTGAAACTGACCCAGGTGGAAGGCCTGACCGACGACGTCCCCGGCCGCCCTGTAACCGTCCCGAATGAACCCGCCCGCGACCCTGCGTGCCGCCTTCGCACGCCGGACTCGGGCGCTCAGCCACGCTTCCCCGGTCCCGCCGAGTTGGAAACCGACCGCGCACGCGGCGAGGCGCTGCATTTCTTCGCCAATCACGAGCTGATGGCGCTGGAGTTGATGGCCCTGGCCCTGCTGCGTTTTGTCGACGCACCGCGCGCCTGGCGACGGTCCGTGGTCGCGACCATGGCCGACGAGCAGCGCCATGCACGCATGTATATCGAGCGCATGGCCAGCTGTGGCGTTGCCATGGGCGACATCCCGGCCAACGACCACTTCTGGCGCATTGGCGCCACCATGGCCGATCCCCTGACGTACGCGGCGGTGGTCGGCTTGACCCTGGAGCAGGCCAACCTGGATTTTGCGGCGGCCTATCGGAGGCTCTTCGACCAGGTGGGCGACCGGGAGACTGCGTCGGTGCTGCAGCAGGTCCTGGACGACGAAATCCACCACGTGCGGCGCGGACTCAACTGGCTCAACCGCCTCAAGCAACCGGAGCAGGACACCTGGCAAGCCTGGCAGGCCGCCTTGCCCCCGGGCCTGACGCCCGCGCACGCCAAGGGGCGGGTATTCGTGGTCCAGCCGCGCAGAGATGCCGGACTGGACGATGAGTTCATCCGCCGATTGCAGGTCTTCAACCGCAGCCGCGCGCGGCCACCGACCGTGCACTGGTTCGACGCCGACGAGGGCGACCTGGAGCGCATGACGGCGGCCGATGACCCGGTGGCCGTAGACGACCTGCGAGCCGACCTCGACCTGCTGCCGTTGCCCATGTGCCGGCAGGGAGATGTGCTCATCGTGCGCCGTGCGCCACGGCTGGACTGGCTGGCCAACCTGCAGGAGGCCGGCTTCCTGGCGCCGGAGCTGATCGTGGCACCGCCCGGTCAGAAGGAGGCGGACTCGGGGCATGGGGGCGACGGTGACGTGCGGGTTGGACACGATCGCCTCGCGGAGGTCGGCACCTTCGACGCCCTGGAACCGCGCAGACTCGGCCGCGCCGCGCCATGGCGGTGGACGCCGCGCACGCGTCGCCTGGCCGAGGTGATGGATGTGAGCCAGGGGCAACACGCCTGGCCGGTCGAGCACGACAAGGCTGCCGAGATCGTTCGCCGATTGAAGCTCGACCTCTGCCCGGAGCTGGAACGGATCTCCAACGACGCGCGGCCTGCGCTGTACCTGTCGGTGCTGTTGCGCGTCGACAGCGCCACGGAGTGGACCTGGCTCGGCCTCAGGCGACAGCTGGTGCGGGACGACGGCCGCCACCTTGGCTCGGTGCTGGGCCGCCAGGACACCGGCCTGGACGCCGACCTGCTCCGCTTTCTGCACGGTCCCGGGCGCGGCGGACGGGGCGTCGAACGACGGCTGAGGAGACTGGCCGGCGGCGTGGCCACGCGCCTGGCCGCGGCGAGCGTGCGCGGCCCGGCGGCGCTGAACGCGATCGTCTTCCGCGATCCAAGAGCGAATTCGCTGCACCTGGACCCGCTGCGCAGCGTCAATCCGCACGGGACACTGGCCCACATCGGCCATGAGCTGGATCGCCGCGTGGCCCGCGCAACCCGCGGCCTGTGGTGGCTGGCCGGCAGGCACGCCCTGATGCGCGCTCGAGCGGCCACATTCGAGGAGCTGGTCAACCGATTGTCCGCCTTGCTGCCCGACCGGCGCGACGCCAGCCCCGGTGGCGCCTTGCGACAGGGTGTCCTACCGACGACCGACCCACAAAACGCGCGCCAATTGATGGGCATCGCGGTAGTGGCGACGAGCGCGGAGCGACTGCGCGGGGCGCTGGTTGAAGCCGGACTGCCGGACCCCTTCAGCGCTTGACCGCCGCCAAAGATGCCCACGCCAGAGCGCAGTCTCGCAATGGTCTGGCGAAGACCGCTCCCACGTCGCAGGGGTCCGACTGGATCGCGCTGAGTAGTTCGGACATCATGGGTGCGGACGGCCAGGGGAGGGTCGCACACGATGCGCGATTCAGGACAGAGGCCGGCGGTTCCAAGCCGGCTGCTGGGGATGCTGTTGCTGCTGGGCGCCGGCTGCGCTGGGGACCGCGCTGGCGAAGAGTCGTTCAAATACGCGACCGCGGAGCAACTCGAGGCGGCGGCTGACATTGCCGAAACCGCCGACATGGAAGCAGATCTGAAGGTCGCCGACGAGCAGACGACCCCGGATGCCACGGCGCAGACCGACGCTGCCCAGGCGGACGCGAAAGTCGATGCCGCGACGCCAGTGGACAGTGGCCAGGACACGGTTGCCGACGCCACCGGGGATGCGGGCGCCACCGACAGCAGCGCAGATGCCGCCACATTGGACGCTGCCAACCCGGACGACGGGGCCGGCGCGCTCGACGGAGCCGCGGACGGCACATGGGTCGATGCGGGGCAGCTCGACGGCGCCAGCGTAGACGTAGCAAGTGTGGACGGCGGCCCCGCCGACGGCGCGGGTGACGCAGCCGGAGACGCGTCCACTGATGCAGCCATGACCGACGCCGCCTCGGACGCAGCGGGGGGCGATGGCTCGACGACCGACGCTGCCGCAGGTGATGGCGGTGCAATCGATGTTGCCGACAAGACCGACACCACCTCCGATGCCGCCCCGGTCGACGCCAGCGCCGATGGGAGCGCCGACGCAGCAGCTGCAGACGGCGGCCCCGCGGACAGCGGTGCAGCGGACGGCGGCATGACCGACGCCGGACCCGCGGATGGTGCGCAGGAAGATGCCGCGTCCGATGACGGCAGCCAGGCAGACGGTGGCGGCGTAGATGCGGGCCCCTGCGGCGCGCTCAAGGACGGCGATGCCTGCGACGATGGCAACGCCTGCACCACCGTCGACACCTGCAAGGCGGGCTCATGCCAGGGCGGCAAGGCGCCGAATTGCGATGACGGCAAGCCCTGCACGGTCGATGGCTGCGACAAGGCCAAGGGCTGCACCCACGTCGCGGCCAAAGACGGACAGCCCTGCGACGACGGCGACCTCTGCACCGCCAAGGACGGCTGCAAGGCTGGTATTTGCGCACCGGGCAAGGCGCTGGTCTGTACCGACGGCAACACCTGCACCACCGACAGCTGCGACAAGGCCAAGGGCTGCGTGCACAAGGCGAGCAAGGATGGCGTCAAGTGCGACGACGGCTCGGCATGCACGGTCGGCGATGGCTGCGCCTCCGGAAGCTGCAAGGCGGGGCCCGGGCAGGTCTTCGCGAGCGCCCTGCCACCCGTGAGCCAATTGCGCTCCGTCGTGGCACGGCAGGGCGGCGGCTGGCTGGCCGTGGGCGATCGCGACAAGGCCGGCGGACAGAAGCAGGAGGCGATCCTGGTCGCCTTCGACGACAGCGGCAAGGCGCAGTGGACCATCGCCCCTGCCGATGGCGACAAGGCCCGAGGCGTCGGCGTGCTGCAGTTGAAGGGCGGCGACATCGTGATCGCCGCCACCGTTGAGTCGCCAGTGCCATCCGCGGCGCTGATCCGGGTCGACAGCAAGGGCAAGAACAACACGCAATACGGGCTCTTCATGTCCGGCTACATCAAGCCGACCCTGGCCGCCATGGCGAGCGATGGCGCCGGCGGGGCGTTCTTCGTCGGCCAGGCCACCGACCAGACCATGCCGAATACGGGCATCGACGGCTGGCTGGTGCGCACAAATAGCGATCTCAAGACGACCTGGCAGTCGACGTGGGGCGACAAGGACGGCGATGGCTTCAACGGCGTGGTCGCCATCGCTGGCGGCGCGGCGGCGGTCGGCACCACGCAGGTCAAGGGGGTCGCGCAGGGCTGGGCGCTTCGAGTGGACAAAGATGGCAAGTCCATGTGGCAGAAGTCGTGGCCCGGCAAGGGCGTCGGCGGCCTGTCCTCGGTGGCGGCGACCGACCAGGGCGGCCTGGTCATGGCCGGCACCAGCGGCGTCAAGGTCAGCGACCGACCCTGGCTGCTCGCGGTCGACGGCAAGGGCGAGCTGACCTGGCAGCAGCACCTGGACAAGCTGATCAACGGCGGCGCGCTGTCGATCGCCGTGCACAACGATGGCAGCCTGGCCCTGGCCGGCCACATACCGAGCGCCAGCTGGCTCGCCCGGACCACCGCCACCGGTGGCCTGCTCTGGCACCAGACCTGGATGGGCGGCGTCGGCGACCGCGCAGCGACAGTGCTGCCACTGGCCAACGGTGGTCTGCTGGTCGCCGGCCAACGGACGACCTCCGGCAAGATCCACGGCGTACTCCAGCGGACCGACGCCTGGGGCCACGACGACTGCGCAGAGGTGGGCAAGTGCCTCGATCCCGCCCTGAAGAAGTGCGACGACAACAAGCCGTGCACCGGCGACCTCTGCCACGGCAAGACCGGCTGCAGCCACAAGCCCCTGGGCGGCGGATTGCCTTACGGCGGCGGCAAGCTCTGCTACGCCGGCTCATGCGAGCTGCCCAAGTGCGCCTCGGCCAAGGACTGCAGTGACGGTGACGTCTGCACCGACGACGTCTGCGTGGTTGCCACAGGGACCTGCAAGAACCCGCAGAACACGGCTGACTGTGACGATGGCAACGCGTGCACGCTGGGCGAGGCCTGCGCCAACGGCATCTGCGCCGGCGGCAAGGGGCGGCTCTTCAGCGGCCCGCTGAAGGCGGATAAGACGCGCTCGGTGCTGGGCGGCTGGGCGGCGGCCGACGGCAGCCTGCGCTGGTTCGGTCACACGGTGGACAAGGTCAAGGGCAACCGCGGCCTGGTGGCCAGCACCGACTTCTCCGGCCAGCCGACAGGCGAACAGCTCTACGGCGACGGCGGCGATCACTCCCTGCGATCGGCCCTGCCGCTGACCGATGGCGGCGCCATCTACTGCGGCATCGCGCCCGACCAGCAGGACAAGAAGTTCAGCGGCGTCTGGCGAATGCGGGTCGACGCCGCGGGTAAGGTCGTCTGGCAACATACCTTCAGCGACGGCAAGAGCACCTGGTGCAACCGCGTCCGGCGATTGAGCGATGGCGATCTGCTCTTCTTCGGCGGCCGCCAGAACAACCCCGCCAAGGGCGACTCAACGGACATGTTCGCCGTGGGCACCGACGCCAACGGCAAGTCGAAGTTCGCCGTTCACATGGACTCGGCGGGCAGCTACGACTACAGCCGCGACGCCGCCGCAGCCAGCGACGGCGGCTTCATCACCTGCGCACAGTCCTTCTTTGGCAGCAGCGGCCGATACGACGGCTTCATGACCCGTCATGACGACGCCGGCAACAAGGTCTGGGAGCAGCGCTACGGCTCGGGCACCGGCAACGGTCTGGACGATATGTGCGGCGCTGTGGTGGCGATGCCGGGCGGCTTCCTGGTGGCCGGTCGCAAGGGTTCACCGGCGGGCAAGCACTACGGCAAGACGTGGCTGTGGGCCATCAAGGACGCCAACAAGGGGCCGGTGCTCTGGGAGAAGCTGTCCAAGACCGACAACAAGGACGCATTCCTGGCCCTGACCGCGGTGCCCGGCGGCGGCTGGCTGGCCAGCGGTATGCGCGCCAAGGATCTCAACAGCCCCTACCAGGGATGGCTGTGGCGCCTGGACGGCAAAGGCGCCCCCCTCTGGAGTCAGCTCTATTCCGGCGGCAGCCACGGCCAGTTCGGCCCGCTCTCCATGCTGCCGGACGGCGGCCTGGTGACGACCATGGAGGTGGGCTCGGAGAATAAGTGGTCGCATATCATGGTGCGCGCCGACAGGTGGGGCCATCCCTCGTGTAAGAGCGCTGGCGTCTGCGCTACCCCAAAGCCGTCCAATTGCGACGACGGCAAACCCTGCAACTACGACCTCTGCGACGCCAAGACCGGCTGTACGAGCACCGGCACTCAGCCCGACGGCGCAAGCTGCGATGACGGCCAGCCCTGCACCATCGCCACGACCTGCAAGAGCGGCGGCTGCCAGGGCGGCTCACCGGCGTCGGGGGTGTTCGCCGGCCCGGATGGCTATGTCATGGAGTTGCTCGACGCCCATCCTCTGTCTGATGGCGACATCGCGTGGACCGGCAATCGATACTTCGACTTCAACAGCAAGACCGACGGCTGGCTGATGCGCAGCGATGGCTCGGGCAAAGAGAAGTTCACCAAGGGCTACAACTACGGCGTCAACAACTACTTCAACCGCTCGATTTTGTTGCCTGGCAACCGCATCGCCATCGCCGGCAGCAGCGAACAGGGCAACGTGCTCACCACCGGCAAATACCGGCTATGGATGGGCCTGTACGCCGCGGACGGGACCGTCATCTGGCAGGGCACCAAGCATCCCAACGAAGGCAGCAACTCCCTGCGTGGACTCGCAGTTCGACCAGATGGCATGTTGATTGCTGTGGGCGGCATCAACAGCAATGGCAAGAGCACGGCGCCGATGGTCGCCGTGGATCTCAACGGCAACGTCAAGTGGTCGGTGGAACACGACGGGACCAAGTACGATCTGGCTTCCGACGTCGCGATCGGCAACGACGGCCAGATGTACGTGGTCGGCCAATCCGCCAGCGCTGGCAACGGCGGCAACGATGGCTGGCTCTTCGCCACCGACGCGACCGGAAAAATGCTCTGGCAGAAGCACCACGGCGGCGTATTGAGCGACACATTCAAGCGTGTCGTAGCCACCCCCACCGGAGCCATCGCCTGGGGCACGCGCCCCACAAATAAGGGTGTTGATCTCTGGCTGTTGGCCAGCGATGCCAAGGGCGCCGTGCAGTGGCAACAATTCCTGCCGGGCGGCGTATCCGGCAACGCCAGCGGACTGCGACGCCTGAGCACCGGTGAACTTCTTGGCAGCGCCACGTCGCGACCCGCTTCGGGCAAACCTCAACTGGGGCTGTTGTTGCGCATGGATGCCAAAGGCGCGTTGTTGGGGCTGCACCAGCACAGCCTGAAGAATCCGGCCGATGGCAAGCCCCTGGACATGTTTCTGCACAACGTCGTGCCACTGGGCGACGGCAGACTGGCGCTGCCCGGCGGCGCGTACGTGCCCGGCAAGCAACGCGGCTGGCGGGCCGTGACCGACCGATGGGGCAACGCCACCTGCCACGCAGGGTGTGCCGGCTCCAGTTGGTCCGTATGCGATGACGGCAAGAAGTGCACGTTGGATTCCTGCGACGCCAGCACAGGCAAATGCGCCCACCAACCCTCCCCGGCGGCAGGCTGCCCATAGGGTTTGGAATACGCATCCCGACAAGTTGGTTGATTTGCGCGCCAAAGCGGAATAAACAGGCGCCCCGGAACTGACGACCAAGGAGCTTCGCCATGACTTTCAATGCCAACGCCAGCATGACCCTCATGTGGCGCACCACCTTCGTACTCATCGCCACCGTGGCGCTGCTCGCCTCCTGCGACAAGACCGACGGCAAGGCCGCCGACCCCGCCGCCGCCAAGGCGCCTGCTGCCGCCGCTGCTGCCGCGGTCGACACGGCCGGCGCCACCAAGGCCGACTGCGACGCCTACGCCAAGTCCCTCTGTGGCATGGCCGGCGAGAAGTCGGGTACCTGCACAAACATCAAGGATGTGCTGGCGCTCCTGCCGCCGGCCGCCTGCAAGACCGGCCTGGCCAACATCGAGCACAGCCGCCCCCTGATCGCCGCCAAGGGCAAGGTCTGCGACGAGCTGGTCAAGAAGCTCTGTGGTGACCTGGGCACCGAGACCGAGACCTGCAAGATGGTCACCGAGAAGACCAAGCAGTTCCCGCCCGATCGCTGCGAGCAGATGATGAAGGACTACGGCAAGGTCCTCGCTCAGCTCAAGCAGATGGAAGCGGCCAACAAGCCGCTGACGGCCGACAAGATCGCCGCCATCAGCAAGCCTGGCGCTGGCGAGCATGGTCCCCAGGACGCCAAGGCCACCCTGGTGGAGTTCTCTGACTTCCAGTGCCCCTACTGCTCGCGTGCGGCCAACGCTTCGAACGAGCTCAAGAAGAAGTACGGCGACAAGGTGCGCATCATCTTCCGCCAGTTCCCGCTCAGCTTCCACAAGGAGGCCCACCTGGCCGGCCAGGCTTCGCTGGCGGCGAAGGCTGAGGGCAAGTTCTGGGAGTACCACGACCTGCTCTTCGCCAATCAGAAGGCGCTCAAGCGGCCCGACCTGGAGAAGTACGCCAAGCAGCTCGGCCTGAACATGGCCAAGTTCAAGAAGGCGCTCGACGACGGCACCTACAAGGCCGCGGTCGACGCCGACCTGGCCGTGGGCAAGTCGGTCGCCGTGCAGGGTACGCCGACCATGTTCCTCAACGGCAAGCGGGTCAGCAATCCCGGTGACGCCAGCGCCATCGGCAAAGAGATCGACGCCATCCTGGCCAAGTAGCCGTCGCGTCGTCGGGGCTACAGAATCATTCCCTTGTGGTCGTAGCCAGCCGCCTCCTCGGCGGTGATGGCAGCGATCCCCTCTGTGCCATGCAGGCGCGCGATTTCGCTGCGCACACCACGGCAGGGACCCTTCAGCGCGCACTCCTGGCAGGCGGCGATCCAGGCCGCCTCTTCCATGGGCGAGTCCTGCAGCATGAAGCCACGATCGCCGGGGTTGGCGACGAACATGGCGGTACCGATCACGTCGAAGTGCATGGGCCAATGCTCGGCCGGCACCAGGCAATGGGGCGTATGCAGCGAGCAGAGGGTCGCGTTTCGAGCCAGGGCCTCGTCGCGCGCCCTGGCCACATAGGGCATCGCATCGACCAGCGGCGGCACCAGCTCGGCGAGCTCCGCCGCGTCGCTGTCGGCCAGTGAGAACAGCCAGATGTTGAAGTGCACCAGCCCGCGATCGGCGTACGAAGCGACGATCTCCGGCAGCTCGCGGTAGTTGCGCGACGTCATGAGCACGTCGCCCTCCAGGCGAATTGGCTGCCTGGCGAGCAGGCCGACGGCCTTGTGCAACAGGGCGTGGGAGCCGGCCAGGCCGTTGAGCTCGTCGTGCAGCTCGGCGTCCAGGCTCTTGAGCAGCAATCCGACCTCATTCATCCCCGCGGCGACCGCCTTGTCGACCATCTGCGGATAGGACATCAGCAGGCCGTTGGTCTGCACCTTGAGTCGTCGATAGCCCAGGCGATGGGCCACGCGAAGGGTCTTGAGGAAGTCCCGCCGAAGGGTCGGCTCACCACCGCCCAGCCACAACGCGGTGGCGCCGCGGCTGCGGCCGAACTTCAGCCAGCGCAGCAGCTCGACCCAGTCCATCTGCATGGCGGGGTCGGCATCGCAGCTGAAGCAGCCCGGGCAGCGGCAGTTGCAGGCGAATCCGGGCGCGATCTCGATCCAGCGCATGGGCCTCCCGGGGCCAGGGGCCTCAGCCCGGGTCCGCCACTGGCTGTTCGGAGGACTGCGACAGCAGGTCAGCCCAGTCATTGCCCCAGGGCTGCAGCGCCGTCAGCACCGGCGGCACGCCCCCGGACAGCCGCCATGAACGCAGCACGGTGTCGCCAGACGCCACGACCAGCGCGCCGTCTACCACCTCCAGGGCATCGCCACGGTCCAGCCAGGGCAGCAGGTGGCTGGCGAAGAGGCGCTGGATGTCGGCCACTTCGGCATCGGGGAAGACGTTGACGGTCGCCCGCTGATAGCGCAGCCGATCGCCATCGAAGCGACCCTCGAAGTGCACGAAGAAGGGCAGCCGCCAGAACAGACACGGTCGCTCCAGCTGGCGCCGCACCTCGCCGAGGTGTTGCGGTCGAACGCGCGCCAGGGCCGTGGCCGTGCGCGTGGCATAGGCGATGGCGGCTTCGCAGTGCATGTCACAGGGGTAGAAACCCAGCAGCTCGTGGTTGCTCAGCGGGTTGAGCGCCGGGTGGCCGGGGTTGTCCACCGACGCCGTGGCCGCCAGCCGGCGACAGGCTTCGTCATTGATGTCGTCCTGGTCGTCCCGACAGCGCTCGAAGTCGGCCGCAAAGGCGTCAATACAACACTGCGGGAAGCCGAGCAGCGCGCCGGTGTCGTGGATGTTGGCCGGGTCGCGCTCTTCGATCTCCAGCAGGCGACGCGCGCTGTCGTCGCGCGAGGCGTAGATGCAGACCAACGCCTTGGCCATGCGATCGCTGGCGCCGCGCTCCAGGGGCTGGCTGCGCAGGGCGAGGTAGTCCTTCTGGTACTGCGGGCCGACCACCAGGTTGTAGTGACCGCCATATCGGCGGGTGAAGCGCATGGCCTGCTCGATCGGGATGTCCTCGAACTTGACCACCGGCTTGAGGTTGGCCGCCAACATGGCCAACTCGGCCGCCTTGAAGCCACGAAAGCTCAGGTCGCTGGCCATGGAAGCGTCGAGCAGATCGGCGTCAGCGAAGCCCTGGGCGGGGTCCAGATCCAGACCGGTCACGGCCGCCAGCAACGCATTGGCATCGCCATGACGGCCATCGGCCACCGCCTGGCGCAACTCTCCATAGATCCGGCTGAGCTCGTATTTCTGCATCGTCGACGGCGCCCGGCTCCGGGTCAGGGGACCGTTGGCGGCAGCGCCGCACCGCTACCTGGGGGTAAGCATCGCAGATTATGGGGCAGCGGGCCAGATGTGGCGGCCCGCCCCTTGACAAGGAACCAGCCGCAGTTATATTTGCATGTAGACGCAAGGATGCAAACATGAACAATCCAGAAGCCACATCCAAGACCGAAACAGCGCCCACCTGCTGCGATATCACCGACTGGCAGGGCTCCGCGTCGCGCTTCTTCAAGGCGCTGGCCGAGCCCAACCGGGTGTCCATCCTCAGTCGCCTGGCCGCAGCCTGCGGTCCGCAGACCGTGGGCGACGTGGCCGACTGCTGCACCATCGACATGTCGGTGGTCTCTCGTCACCTGGCGACCCTGCGCGAGGCCGGCATCGTGGTCGCCGAAAAGCGCGGTCGCAAGGTCCATTACTCGGTGCGCTACGAAGAGGTCGTGCGCACCCTTCGCGTGCTCGCCGACGCCATTGAGGACTGCTGTGTGTCCCCGGCGTCGACGTGCTGCCCCCCCTCCGCGGACGCGGAGACCATCAAGGAGACATCATGAGTCCCACCACTCCCACCAGCGCGCCCCAGGCGCCCACCGCCGAAGATCTACGCGACGACGTGCGCAAGGCCTATACCCGCGCCGTCAGCGAGCCCGAGGCCGGCTGCTGCACCCCGACCTGCTGCGGCCCAACCTCTGAGGTCGAACCCACCGCCCAGAAGGGCGTGGCCGCCAAGATCGCGGGCTACGGAGACAGCGAGCTCAACGAGCTGCCGGCCGACGCCGTCGCCAACTCCTTCGGCTGCGGCAACCCTGTCGCGTTCGCAGGGGTCGGCTCCGGAGAGGTTGTCGTCGACCTGGGCTCGGGCGCCGGCATCGACATCCTGCTCGCCGGACGCCTGGTCGGCCCCAAGGGCCACGTCATCGGCGTCGACATGACCGACGAGATGATCGCTCGCGCCCGCCAGAACGTCGCCGACGCACAGATGCCTCACGTCGAGGTTCGCAAGGGCATCATCGAGGAGTTGCCGGTCGAGGACGACGTGGCCGACCACGTGATCTCGAACTGCGTGATCAACCTGTCGCCGGAAAAGGAGCGCGTCTTCAAGGAGATCACCCGCGTGCTCAAGCCCGGCGGGCGGATCTCAGTGTCCGACATCGTGGTCGAGGGCCTGCCCGATTGGGCCTTGAATTCGGCCGCCATGCGCAGCAGCTGCGTCGCCGGCGCCATCTCCGAGGTGGACTACGTCGCGGGACTGAAGGCGGCGGGCCTGGTGGATGTGGAGGTCACGGACCGTCTGGTCTACGACGCCGACACCGTGGCCGCGTTCGTGCAGTCCGAAGTGGACGTCGCCGCGTTTGGGTTGGACGAAGACACCCTTCGCATGGCCGCCGAACAGCTCGTCGGCAAGGTGTGGAGCGCCCGCTTCGTGGCCCGTAAGCCGCTGGCCGACTGAAGCGCTCCATCCTGCGCTCCGAGCCCACCGGTCGCTGTCACCAAGGCTTGGCGTTCAGGGTTGTCCGGCGCCTTCAGGGGCGCTTGGCGGGGGTGACGGGCTTGATGACTCTGGCGGCAGCGCGGGCGCGGCGAGCTTCGTCGGCCTGCAGCCAGCGGTCATAGGCCCGACGCTCCATCAGGTACTTGTAGCGCGACTCCTCGCGCCAGACCTCGGCCAGTCGAAAGAGCACATCGGCCTTCTTCTCGTTCGGCAGAATGCGCGAGGCGGCCAGCTTCTCCAGCTGCAGGATCATGGCCCGGCGGATGGTCGCCTTGCGCTCCAGCAATCGCAATGTCCGCGCGTTGAGGCCGTCTGGCTGTGCGCCATGCCAATCGATGGTCCCTTTGCGCAGTCCCGCTGGCTGGCTCGCCGGCGCGGTTTTGGCCGGCGCTCGCATCCACCGCGCATCGATCAACGAAGGCTTGCGGTCGACCTTCTTTCGCTTGTGCATCCGGCCGCGATCGGCCGGTGAGGCGGCATCGGTCGTGGCGGGCAGGCCCGACAGGATCAGGGCGAGGGCCACGAAAGTAGCGGCGGCGGCGTGATGCATGGGGCGCTCCGGACAGATCTCGGCGGGGGCCGGTCCAGGCACAGACGCACGAGCTCGTCGGAGGATCTATCGGCGATTCGCGGCGACTCGCCGGCACCCAAAGGCCAGGCACGCCAGCAGGAGGGCGAAGATCGACGACCACGGCTCGCCTGCAGCCCTCCTGGTCGATGCCCGGCAGGTCCCTGAATCGCCCCCAGGGCTCGCAGCAGGCGCCACATCTGCCGCGCTGCCGCCGTCAGCACCGTTGCGCTGGTCGGGAGGGACCACGACCAGCCGCCAGTGCCGCCAACCCTTGCTCTGCCAGACCCCGGCGCCAGACGAGGACTTCGCCACCTGGGCCACGGCCAGGACGTCGTGCGCACCCTCGTTCAGGGTCACCTCGGCGCTGTCTCCGGCCACGTCTTCGACGAGCTGATCATCAATGAAGATTCGCAGCCGACCGACCGCCTGTCCCTGGGCGTCAGCGGTGACGCTCACCACTGCGGATTGACCTTCGGGCACCTGCAGCTGGTCGCCCACCTGGGTCGCCGGCGGCGATGCTGCGATGGCCAGTTTCGGTCGCCGCGCAAAGGGCGCGGTCATGGGGTCGCCCAGGACCAGGTTCATCCAGTAGACGTAGGGCAGGTTGCGCCAGAACGCCTCGGCCAGGGTGGCGCCACCGGCGTAGTCGACCAGGAACATGCGCGAGGGAAAGCAGTTGTTGAGCGGTTCCGCCACCGTGCCGTGGACCCCGGCCACGCCCAGCCGCACCCAGCGCGAGATGGCGACCTGCAGCTGCTTGCCGCCGTCTTCCGGCGCGACGAAATTCTCCGGCCGCGCACCCAGGCTGGTCACGTTGTCCACCAACGCGCCAGGCGCCCAGGTGTTGTCCTCGATGGTGCCGCCCAGACTCGCCGTACCGACCACGAACGCGCCCAGGTGGCGGCCCTTCAGGCCGGTCGTGAACGGCTCGATGGTCACTGGATTGGGCAGCAATCCGGCCAGCTGCGCTTTGACCGCCGGAAACTGACCGTCGAGCACACCACGGGCCTTGTCGGCGCCCTTCATCAACAGCCAGCCCGCGGCCAGGTCGGGCGGCTCGGACTGCAACGCCGAGTCGATCAGCTTGCCCGCATCGGCGAAGCTGTAGCCATCCAGGGCCGTCACCAGCCACATCCTGTGTACGAAAGGCCCGCTCTTGGCCTCAAATCCCGCTCTGAAAGGCCCGCTGTCGTAGGGGTTGGACCAGGTCGCCGCAAACGCGTTCTTGCCCCCGACCTTCACGCCAGGCGGCAGGCCCACCACGGGCACGTCGTCAGTCGTCCGCACCGAACGCGCCACCGCAAGCGCCGCCGCCAGGGAGACCCGCAGGTTGCCGAGCTGGCCCTTGACGAAGAGCCGCCGGGGCATGCCGCGCATGAGCACGATGGCCTCGATCCGCGGCAGGGCGCCGGAGGTGGTCAGGCAGGTCAGCAGAGGGGTCAGCAGCTTGGGTTCGAAGTCGGTGATGGGCAGGTCGTCGTAGGGCGGCAGGTCGACGGTGCAGCGCTGGCCGGCGGGGATGTGGCGGGCTTTGGCGTAGGTGTGCATCAGGTCGATGCTGGCGTCGACGGAGCTGTTGGCGACGATGGCGACGGAGTCGGGGCCAGGGACGGCCAACGCGGGCGAGGCGAGCAGAAGGGCGGTCAGGGTGAGCAGACGATGGCACATGGCTGCGTTGCGTCTCCGGCTACGCTCACCGCCAGACCTGCGATGGCAATGCGATTGCAAGCTACCATACGCAGTCCCGCGCGAATCATGCGGGTCGTCGTTGATGTCGGGGCGCCCAACGACGCGCCAGTTCAATCAGACTCCGCACCATCCGCTCCGCCAAGCAGGAACGTCGCGTGCCGGCCGTAGCCCTTCAGGTCCACGTGCCCTCGAGGGGTGAGCGCAAACCGCGCCGGCAGCTGGTCGGCCGTCGCCCCAGCACAGTGAACGAGCCCGGGCACGCCGCTGGTCTCCAGGCGCGCGGCCAGGTTCACGGTCGTTCCCCAGACGTCGTATTGCACCACCCGCTTGTCCAGCACGCCGGCCACCACCGGGCCGCTGTGCAGTCCGACACGGACCTTCAATGGCATACCGGCGGGGGTCTGCACCCTGGCAGCGGCGCCGATGATATCCAGCGCCAGGTCGGCGGCGGCGCTTGCGTGATCCCGCCGCGAGACCGGCACGCCGGCGACGGCGAGGTAGCCATCTCCCATGGTGTGTATCGGCTGCACACCGCGCTCCCGCGCCAGGTCGTCGAAGGTGGCGAACAGGTCGCTGAGCATCCGGACAAGGTCCATGGGGCTGTACTCTTCCGACCAGCGGGAGAATCCGACCAGGTCGGCGAAGAGCACCGTGACGGCTTCATGGCGGTCGGCCAACAGGCCACGATTGCGACGCAGCCGACTGGCCACAGCGTCCGGCAGGAGCGCGCTCAGCAGCTCGTCGCTCCGCCGACGCTCCTGCTCGAGGTCGTCGAGCAACTGCGCCTTGCGTACCGACAACGAGACGCGATCAGCCAGGCGCCGGAAGGTCGCCACATGGCCGGCGTGGTACGCGTTCAACTCCATGGAAGAGAAAAACAGGAAGCCCAGCGCCTGACCATCGTCGATCAGCGGGCAGGTCAGACTCGACTTCATGCCCTCCGCCACGATCAGATGCGTCGAGTTGGACTGCGGGTGCTGACGGGAGTACTCGGGCAGGTCGTTGAGAATTCGTGGCGCCGCCATGTTGAGCACAGTACCCAGACTGGTGCGATGCAGCGGTTGCGCAAAACCGTCGAGCAGCCGAATCGATTGTGCGCGGGTGCGCGACCAGCGAGCGCGTACCTGGACCGGCTCCCCTTCGAGCAGCGCCACCCCGATGCGATCGTAGGGAATCACGGCATCAAACGTGGCGTAGAGATGGTCCAGCACCTCGTCCAGCTTGAAGCCGCGGGCCACCCGGTCGGTAATCGATGCCAGCACATGGGACTCACGATTGACTCGGTCGAGCACCTCGGCGAGCTGGGCCAGCAGCGTTCCCAAGGTCGCAGCATCCAACTGCTGACTGCCCGACCGGGTCGTCCAATTTCGCTCGTTGACAAGCGCCGGCGCGAGTACATCCGACACGAGGTCGGCGATGCGCATGTAGATGTCTACGGGTTCGTGGGCATAGGTGCTGGTCGCCCGGCTGGAGAAGAACAGGAAGCCCGCTGGCTCGCCGCGCAGGAAGACCGGGCACGTGAGGCTGGAGCGGATGCCGCAGGAGATCAGCAGTCGAGTCGACTTCGAGTTGGGATTGGCCGCCAGATAGGATTGCAGGTCATTGAGAATCCTGGGCCGTCCCGAATCGAGAATCTGGGCCAGGCTGCTGCCCGCCAGGGGGGCCGAGTAGGAATGTGGCAGCACCCGCAAGTCTTCTTCACACGCCTGCCAGACATTGCGCACGACCAGCCCGGCTTGTTCGACGACCGCCAGTCCCATCATGTCGTAAGGGATGGCGCGCCGGAACGCGGCGTACACGAACTCCAACAGGGCCCCGATCAGGTCCGGGCGAGCTCGGCCCGCCGCCGCGGGCGCTGCGCCACGCTGCAATTCGATTTCGGAAACGCCCATCGAATCAGCTCCCAACGACTCTCTGCTGCCGTAAGACCGGCCCGACACAATACCCAGACGCCCTCGTGCAAGACGTGAACCCGGTCATCTTGGGGGGGTGATCAACGGATTCGAAGCTAGCCCAGGCGCCTGATCTCAGCTAGAAGGCACGGCACAGTTGTTTGGAATCATACTACAAAGACATCCGGCACTGAGTCGCCTTTCAACAACCAATCGATTGAAGTCGGTCCCGCCGCGCGCCAGGCATCGATGATTGACGCCGGACGCGCGGTGAACCAACCTCGGCGGCCGGAACCCAGATGGAGTCGTGCATGACCAACCCCACCGAACAAGTCCGCGCCTACTGGGATCGCTACGCCGAGACCTTCCAGGCGTTCGCTGAACCGGCCACTTCGGCCCTGGCGGCCACGCTGCATGCCGCGCTGCAACTGCACGATGCCACGTCCATTCTCGAAGTCGGCGGAGGCGCCGGTGGTGCTGCCCGGGCCATGCTGAGACGCCTGCCGCCGGGTTGCACCCTGACGACCACCGACCTGTCGCCCGAGATGGTCCGCCTGGCGCGCGCCGCGTTGCCCGTGGCGGTCAACGTTCAGGTGGCCGACGCCGTCGCCCTGCCCTTCGCCGATGGCGCCTTCGATCGCTGGGTCTGCAACCTGGGCCTGATGATCATCCCGGACACCGAGGGCGCCCTGGCTGAGGCCGCAAGGGTGCTGACGCCGGGCGGCCTGTTGGCGGTATCCGTCTGGGGTCGGCGTGAGTTCAGCCCGATGGCCACCCTGCTGCCCGATTGCGCGGCCCGCTGCGGCGTGCCCTTGCCCACCCCGCCGCGCAGCAACTTCCACCTGGGCGAGCGCGAGCCCTTCCGGCGGCTGCTGGCATCGCACGGCTTCGAGGCCGTCCGGGCGTGGTACCAGCCCATGGTGCTGCCGGTGACCACCGGCTCGGAGTGGGCGACCTTCCTGTTTGACAAGGCGCCCGGCACCGGCGACGTGCTGGCCGGCATGGAGCCCGACGACGTGCGCCGTCTGCGCGAGACCTTCATCCGCGAGGCCGACGCCATTCTGGCCGGCGGCGCCCCCATCGCGCTGGACGCCCTTGTCGCTGTTGCGCGACGGGCCTGATCCAACACCTGTCCAGCCGCTCGCGTCCGCTTCCGTTTGCGATCGGATCGTTGCGCTGTCACGCTGGCGGTGCCGGGGCGACGTTGTTATCGGTGAAGGGCGGGCCGGGCCTTTATGCGGGCGATGCCCGAATCCGAGGAGCGGCATGTCGGCAGGGTCAACCGAGCGCAGGACGAGGCGAATCGCCGGCGTGGCGACGGTTGCATGCGCTCTGGTGGCGGCAACGGCCATCACGCTGGTGGCCGAAGAACTGCAGGCCAAAGCGCGCTGGCGCCATGTGGCGACCGAAGACGGCGTGCGTGTCTCGGTGCTGCCCGACGACAAGCGCGATGTACCACTTTTTCGCGGCGAGACCGTCATCAGCGCCCCGATCCTGGAGTTGCTGGCCATCCTGACCGACGTCAACCGCGCCTGCGACTGGAACGCGCGCTGCCTCGAATCGCGCGTCATGCGGCGCACCGACGACCTGAACCTGATGTTCTACAGCCGCGTCGATGGGCCGTGGCCGGTGAGCGATCGGGACGCAATCTTCCGGGCCAGGGCGCGAATCCTCAAGCATGGCAGAAAGGTCCTGGCGACCTTCGACGCCATTCCCTGGCCGAAGTTGAAGGTGCCGTCGGGCACGGTGCGCTTTGCTCGATTGCACGGCAGCTACACCATGATCGCCCTGAGTCCGTTCCGCACCAAGGTCACCTACCAGATCGACGCCCATCCGGGCGGCATGGTGCCCGACTGGGTGGTGCGCTACACGTCCAAGTGGGTGCCGGTGGGCACGCTGGCCGGGCTCCGCCGGCAGTCCAGGCGCATCGGCAAGCGTTATGCCGCCTTCGTGGCCCGCCATCGGCCCAAAGTGGTCCAGGCGGGGGCGTCGGCCACGCCTCGGGCGCCGCGGGCCCATTGAGCGGGTCTTGGGAAACAAAGAAACAAAGCACCCGATTGCCAAAACCGGCGTGCTGCTAAGATTGACTAAGACGGCAACCGATTACGTAAACCGGCGTACTGCTCGACTCTCCGCCACTCAGCGCCGTACCGCTCATGCGCTGCCAACCGTGCGCGAGCACGGCGGCAGTGGCTGAGCCGCACAGGCAAAGTTGCACGGCCACCATCAGGCGAGTGGCACCTACTTTGGCACAGTGGCACTGTTCCGGAACCAACTTGGCGCAGTCTGCGCAGGATTGAATCGTCATGAAAAACGATTTGGTTGCAGGCAGTTTGCGCGTCAGGCCCGATCCCCCGGGTTGGCGCGAATCTTGCTTGATGCAGGCGCATGGCCAAAGGACCCCGAAGATTCAATCCCAGTCGTATCTATGAGGTGAGCCTTCGCACCTTTCAAGCCCAGTTCTTGCTGAAGCCGACGCCACGGCTGAACAAACTCATCCATGGGGTAATCGGCGTGGCGCTGGAACGCTACGACGTGCAAGTGCACTGGTATGTGTTCATGTCGAACCACTACCACATGGCGTTGTCCTCGGCGCACCCGTGGCAGTTGGTCCGATTCCTCAACTTCATCAATAGCAACGTCGCCCGCGAGGCGAATCGGCTGCAGGGTCGACGAGGCACCTTCTGGGATGGGCCCTATGAGCCACTCGAACTGAGCGACGAGCCCGGACTTGCCGAGCGGCGCCTGGCCTACCTCCTTGGCCAGGGTTGCAAAGAGGGCCTGGTTGCCTCGCCGCGTGAGTGGCCAGGGGCCTCGCCTCTGGGTGCCGTGTTGCGCGGCGAGCAACAACTGGGGATCTGGGTCGATCGAACCCGCATGTACCATGCCAGTTGCAGGAAACTCGGCGCTCACGCGGAGTCCCACTACGAGCGCGTCGTCGAAGTGCCGCTGACGCCGCTGCCAGAGTGGACGCACCTGAACGCGCAGCAACAGCGCGATCGCATCGAGACGCTTATCACAGACATCGAAGTCAAGACCGACGACGACAACGCCGAGGCGAACCGGCAACCTCTCGGCGCCGCTGCCGTGATGGCCACCGACCCACAGTCAGCGCCAGCGACCGCCAAACGGCAGCGAAGCCCGCGCTTCCTGTGGCTGTCGGAAGAGGTGGGTAAGCGCATGCGGACGATGTACCGCGCATTTGTGGTGGAGTACCGAGCTGCTTCGGCCGCCTGGCGGGGCGGCGATTTGAGTGCCGAGTTCCCTCCCTGGTGCTTCCCGCCTGGGCTGCCCATGGTCTGCGGCCCGCCGGATGGGGCGCTGGCAACACCTCTCTGAGAGGCGTTGCAAGCCCGGGTTTCCCAGGCGTTTCACGCAGCATGGCGCTTGCCGCTGCCGACGACTGACACTTCGACCAAGATGTGCTCGCCGGAAGCGAGGGCGTCGCGGTACGCCATGCAAACGTCACGACTCGCTGCGCAGCTGTCGCGCCTGTCCATACGGGCAGCCGTCGAACTCGAACAGGCCCCCAGCGCCTGAGAAATGCTGTGCAGAGCGGAACCGGACACCGAATCGTCCGCAGCACGAGCACTCGCCACTGGAGAGCAGTAAGTCAGTTCTTGCAAACGGGTCCCGTCTTTGTCCCCGTAAACGGGTACCGTCTTTGCCCCTACGGCTGGGTTGCAACCGGGTCGCGCCAGTCAGCCCGCTCACTGAGGTAGAACCACAACCCGCGCTCTCTGCTGAGCGAGCGCACATAGTGCACCAGGGCCCAGCGATCGGCCTCGGTCGGCAGGCTCTGGATGTAGGAAGGCATGGGCGTACCGTCGAGCCCGGTCATGAAAGTGCGATAGACATCCGCGGCCGAGGCGCCGCCCTTGTAGACGCCCCAGGTGAAGTCAAAGACATGACTGAGCGTGCCGTCGCTATTGCGATGGGTATCGGCGGCGCCGCCATCGCCGCGACCGTCGGCGCCGTGGCATTGGCCGCACTTCATACGCTCGTAGACGACACGACCCTGCGCCAGCGTGCCGGGCGTCACTTCTGCAGGCATCAAGACCGAGACGTCGGCGACCACGTCCTGCTCGCGCCGCTCTTCATGCCGGAATCGCGTCGACAAGGTCTCAAGGTAACGGACCAGGGAACGCATCTGACGTGGTGAGAAGCGCGCCTTCCAGGCCGGCATGGCGGTGCCGGGCAGGCCCAGTTCCAGGGTCCGCAGCACGTCCTCACGTCGCGGCAGGGTGCCGCTGGCTGTGGATCGAAAGCGATACTCGCCCCGGGTCAGGTCGCGCGGGGCCGGGAACATGGCCTTGGCAACCCGGCTGTCACCGTCGCCGCGGCGGCCGTGACAGCCGGAGCAGACCGCGGCGAAGAAGCGGCGACCGTCTTCCACGCTGGCGTCATCCCAGTCGATCTCGGCCGGCCCGCCGAAGTCATCCTCGGCTGCGCTCTCGTTCGGCTGCACCTCGGGCGCGCCGCAGGCCAGGGCCGCGACCAAAGCGATCGGCAACCACTTCCTAAAGGAAGCCGTGCAATTCGATGACGATCTCATCGGCGTTGCCCTCGATGCGTTGGGGAATGTCCCGGTTGAGGCGATACTCGGCCCTGATCTCGCACATGGGCAGGGGGAACCAGCTCATGCCGAAGACGAATCGGTCGCGAGCGTTGTTCTTCAGGGACGTCAGCGGGTCGAAGCCCTCGAAGGTGAAGCGCAGATACAGGCCCTTGATGGCCTCGAAGTCGGCGCCGGTATAGAGGGCCCACTGGTCGTAGTCGTCGGTGTCGTTGCTGCCGTGGATCCAGTCGAACTCGCCCAGAAGTAGCAGCCGGCCAAGGCGGGCGCCCACGTGAGCCCCGGCGGTGATTGTGGTGAAGGCCAGGTCGGGCGTGGAGGTGTCGTTCCAGGCCGCCGACAGGCCGCCGCGCAGCCACGAGCCGACCGCCGTGGCGTGCAGGCTGACCTGCTTGGCGGCGTTGGTATCGGCGCCGCCCAGGCTGCCGTTGGTCACCGCCAGGGCGAAGTGGAAGGGGTGCGGAGCAAAGCCCAGTTCCACGCCCAGGTCCTGGTTGGTGTAGTTGAAGCCGGTCTCCTGGCGGATGAAGGCCTGGTCGTCCAACAACCGCAGGCCGAAGGGCAGCAGAAAGCGCCCCGCCTTGATGTAGCCGTCGCCGGGCAGACCGCGCAACAGTGCAAATGCCTCGCGATTGCTGGCCGCCTCGGGGCCGATGGTCTCGTCGACGTAGACCTCGAAGCGCTCGGGGATCGCCTCGATGCGCACATAGAGGTTGCCCTCTGGCATCTCGAAGCTGTTGCTGCCGGCGCGCTCGAAGTCCTTGCCAGCCAGCGACGTCTTGGCGGCCCGTCGGGTGCGATTGGACAGGCGGATGTTGGCACCCAAAGAGGCGCTCTCGCCGGCGCGCGCGTCGACCACGCCGAAGGGATCCCAGGTGCCCAGGCCGGTCTGGGCGAAGGCGCTGCCATAGGCGGTGCGCATGCCGCCACCGGTGCGATTGACGTGACAGTGGCTGCAGGCCACGCCCTCGCGCACGGCGAATCGCGGCTCGGCGATGGCATGTCCGGTAGCCAGCAGGAGCGCGATGCCGAGCGCGCAGGCGATCGGGCCTGCCCGGCTCCGTCGCGCCATCGGTCGGGGACCGGTTCCGGTCATGGAGTCACCTCGCCGTCATCGGACCAGCCATCGCCATGGACGTCCGTGGCCATGATGTCGCTGCCCTGCCCATCGAGCGCCGAGTCGTCAGTGGCCGTCCCGTCGAGCGCCGCAGCATCCGGGGTCACGGCCAAAGCCGCATCGAGCACGCTGCCATCTGCAAACGCGCCGCCATCGGCAGGAGCACCGTCGTCGATCATCCCGCCATCGAAGGGCACCTGCAACACGTCCTCCACGTCGCCCTTATCCTCCCAATCCAGCGTCGCGCCGGCCTTGATCCAGCGGCGCAGGGCGCGCACATGCGGCCGGCTCACCCAGGGCGGCCCGTTGTAGGGCATGCGCTTGCCCTTGCGGCGAGAATCGAACGAGACGACCTTGGTGACAAGGTAGCTCTGGGAAGGCAAGCCGGGCGCCACCCGCATCATGGAGGGCACCTCGGACGATTGCACACCGACGAGGAGTTTGTAGGAGAAGCCCGCTTGCAAGGACAGCCCTTTCGGCGCCGCGCCGCCGCGATGGCAGGACGCGGCGCAGCTGGGGTCGAAGAGCATGGTCTGCAGGTCCTCGAAGGTCTTGGGCTCACCGCCAGAAGGTATTGGCACGCCTTCGCCGCTCTCGACGCAGCCAAGCAACGCCATGCAGGCGATGGCCGCCAGTTGAAGGGCAGCTTGACCCGCCCGGCCCGATGGCGACAATGGGACCGTGAACAAGCGCCGCCCAATCTCAGGCAAGTCGAGCCAGGTCAAGCGTTCGCTATTCGGCCTCGCCCTCGTGCTCCTGCTGCTGGTGATCGGCACCCTGGCCGGCTGCGCCATCGTCAAACCATGGCAACGAGGCCGCCTGGGCCACCCCGCCATGCGCATGGATGGCCGGCCCGGCGACGCCACGCGGCCGCACGTGCTGGCCATTCGCGAGGGCTCGGTGGGTGCAGAAGGCGCAACAGGCGGCGGCTGCGGCTGCAACTGATCCCCATCGATCCGAGACTCCCGCGTCCGGCCAGCCAGGCGCCGCATCGATGTTCCGCCTCCTGACGCGGTCCGGTGCCCGCTCACAGCCGCAACGCCAGCGCCGCCTGAAAGACCATGGCATAGGTGTCGGGCATGGCGTCCAGGCCCGTATCCACCAGCCTGCGGAAATCCGCGTAGCGACTCCAATGAAGCTCGCCTCGCACCAGGGCTTCCACGCGGGTGCCGACCCAGCGCAGGTCCAGGCGGGTGATGTCCGAGTACATCTTGCCCAGGCGGCGATCCCGGGTCAGGTACTGCCGGTTGACCGTGTACACGGCCCTGTAGAAGCTCACCGACGACTGCCGATAGCCGCGATTGGCCAGCTCCAACAGCAGCCCATGGCCCAGGTCCAACCCCAGGCCCAGCTCGCCGGTATGGGAGCGCATGGACCAGGTATCCAGGTAGCCACGCCAGGCCGCAAAGCCGAACAGCCGCGGACCGAAGGCGTGGTGCACGCGAACCGAGACACCGTGTCGATCGCGAGAGTCCGGATGCCGCTCGGGCACCCACTGGGCGTGGGCGCGACTCCAGAGCGACTCGTTGCTGGGGAAGAGGGGCACCTGGCGATATCGGCTGGCCAGGAAACCCCGCTGCATCTGCAGGCCGTACGCCACGGCCATGACCGTGGACGGACTCAGCAGCTGAGAGGCCGTCACGTCCACCTGGTGGGTGGTGCGATCACGCCACAACTCCGCCGGCTCGTAGACCGAACCCAGCCGATCCAGGCCCAGACCGTAGCGCAGCTTCACCGTCAGGTTGCGCTGCAGCAGGTCCACCTCACCGCCCGCGCTGAGAAAGTGGGTGTCCGTATCGTTCTCGGTGCTGCCCGCCCAGGCAGCCGAGAAGCGGTAGTCGCGCCACCGCCAGAGCACGTCCAGATCGGCCTCGTGGCGGGTCTCGTCAAAACGTCTGGTCGCCGCTGTGATCACATCCACGCTGGCCGAGGAGATCACGTCGGCCTTCCAGCCGGCGCCCACGACCACCGGCTCCACCACCCGCTGGCGAACGCTGGCCCACGGGCTGATCACCCGCAAGCCGTCGTTGTTGCGATAGACCGCCGCGCCCGTCTCGCTGGTGAAGCCGTGCACCCCCTCCGGGGCGGCCTGCGCGCGGACATCTGCAACGCTGAACAGCAGGACCAGCAGGCCGGGCAACAGGCCAAGGGTGGCGCGACGCATCACAGCCCCCCCTCGATCCAGTCCCGCAGCCGGATGTAGTCGGCCTCGTCGCGGCTCTCGAAGACCACCAGGTCGACGTCATGTGCGATACCGCCGACGGCGGGATCGAGGCATTTGAGCAGCAGCGTGGCTTCATCTGCGCTGCCGGCGCCCAGCATTCGGATGCGCATGGCGTCGTAGTTCCAGGCCAGCTCCGCCGGGGTCAGCTCGAACTCGGGCATGGGTGTGCCGGGAAAGTCCGGCTGGGCGCGCAGGTAGCCGACGCCATAGAGCGTCAGGGGACGATCAACCGAGCCGTGGCAGCCGTTGTTGGCGCAACGCTTGCGCACGATGGGCTGGATCTCGACCACAAAGTCGTCGAAGTCGGGCTCCGGATAGGGCAGGTAGGGGTTGTCCACCTCGGGACAACCGCTCAGCAGGACGGCCAGCAGCAGCGTCGCGGCGACGGGAATCCGACATCCTTGTCGCAGACCATTTCGCACCGGCGCCGTGGCGGCTATCATGGGCGTCGGGGCAGGGGGAACGCGAAGCGACATCGATGAGCGACCGAGTAAAAGACCAGAGGATCGGGAGCCCGAGGGCCGATCGCGCCAGAGAATGGTACGGCCGTGTCGGGATGCGTGCAACTTGGGCCACCGCGGCGTTGATCGCAGCCTCCTGTCTTGTTGGGACAAGTTGCCAGCCCGAGGAGATCACGCCGCCATCCAGCCTCGCCGAGAGCTGCATCGACAACGACTGCCACGGCGGCGTCGAGCAGATCCACTACGGCGGACCGACCTTGAAGTGCGTCGATTGCCACGGCGGCGACCCCAACGATCACACCAAAGAGGGCGCCCACATCACCGTCGACGTGTCCTTCAATCCGTCGACGCCCGGCACCGAGTACATGCCCGATCCGACGCTGGAGCAGCTCGACGCCATGGACAAGGACGTGCTGCAATTCCTCAACCCGTCGGATTACCGGGTCGCCCGACGCAGCTGCGGCGCCGACATCCTGAACGGGGTCGGCTGCCACGCCACCATCACCGTCAACTCCATGCTGCTCAACCGCGCCACCCTGGCCGGCACCTTTGGCGGCGGCGGCTACATCTCCGGCATCCAGGACAAGCACCCCGAGTTCGGCGTCGTGGGCGTGGTCGACCCCTTCGTGCCCGAGACCCTGCCCGACGGCGTCGTGGCCAGCCTGAAGGCCCTGCCCTCCGATCCACCGGCCAGCGTCACCGACCCGATCGCCAAGGCCATCTTCCCCATGTTCGAGCAGATGTGCGTGTCCTGCCACGTCAACCAGGACGGCGGTCACTCGCCGGGCAAGTACTATTCGTCGGGCTGCAACGCCTGCCACATGGTCACCTCGGACAGTTCACGGGCCGAGACCGGCGACATCACCCAGGACATCCAGGAGCTGGGTCACGTGCAGACCCACCGCTTCACCAACGAGATCCCCGATAGCCAGTGCGCCCGCTGCCACCACTCCCACCTGGCCCGCTCGCTGCTGGCCCTGGGTGTGCGCGAGAAATCCGAAGAGGGCGACGGCGTCAACCACGCCCTGGAGGATCCCGAGCACCACGTGCCGTGGGGCAAGCAGAACTACGTCAAGTTCGAGGGCGATCGTGTGATCTTCGGCAAGCCGTGGCCATTCTACATCGAAGACGAAGACGGCACCAACGACATCGACGAGACCCCGCCTGACGTGCACACCGAAAAGGGCATGGCCTGCATCGACTGTCACAACATCTTCGAAATGCACGGCGATCGACACGCCGACACGCGCATGGATCACGAGCTGGACGTGCGCTGCGAGAGCTGCCACGGCCAGCCCGGCAAGCTGGCCACGCGCGAGTCCGATCGCGGCCTGGCGTTTACCAAGTCGGGCACCGCGGCGGGTTTCCGCGGCGACAACACGGCCGTGTTCACCGAGAATGCCGACGGCTCCATCACGCAGAAGGGCAAGCTGAGCAACAAGAACCATCCCGTGACCCAGATCACCCGGCGGACCGTGCCCGGCGCCGACAAGTACAACGCCCGCACCCGCATGGGCTGCGAGCTACACGCCGGCACCGCCAAGGTCAGAAAGGCACTCAAGAAAGCCGTCAACGCCCTGGCCGCCAAGGACGCCGCTGCGGTGGCCACCGAGTTCCCCGGACTGCCGGCCGGCTTCACCTTCACCGAGACGCCCGAGACCGAGTTTGCCGGCCGCGTGGAGTGCTTCTCCTGCCACAACGCATGGACCGTCAACTGCTACGGCTGTCACGTCGAGCGCGACGACCGCAAGACCTATACCAGCCGCATCACGGGCAAGGAGAAGAAAGGGCGCATGAGGAACATGGGCCTGAGCACGGTCGCCGACGCCCTGGCCATGGGCTTCAACGTCAAGGGCAAGATCACGCCCATGGTGGGTACGGCCATATTCTTCACGCACATCGACGAAAACGGCAAGAAGGTCATCGACGCCGCGCCCCTGACCACCACCGACGGGCTCATCGGCGAGGGCAATGTGCACAACCCCGTGCATCACCACACCATCCGCCAGCAGCCGCGGGACTGCGACGGCTGCCATCCCGCGGCCAACGACAAACATGACGTCAACGCCCTGCTGCGGGCGGTGGGTCTGGGCACGGGCAAGTTCATCTTCAAGGACGGCCAGGGCAAGAAGCACTGGCTCGACCGCATGGTGCTGGGCGACTGGGAAGGCGACGGCACCTGGGATGACCCGACCAAGAAGGGACTGCCGGCCAAGCTCGCGGCCGTCAAGGCGGTGGTCGGCACCACCCACATGCGACGCAAACCAAAGGCCCCGGGCATCCGCCCCGGTCCCCTTGACCTGGAGACCATCAATCGCGTGCTGATCAACAAGGTCGTGCCGCAGCGCCCCAAGACGCCGCCGAAGAAGGGTCAGACCGGCAAGAAGCCGTAGCCGGAGCGGTGCAAAAGGGCACTAGATCCCTTTTGCATAAGTGCTTGAAACTATTGAGAGGACAAGATGAGCCCACGCCGCCATCCCATCGCCCTGCCCACGACCTTGCTGCTCGTTATTGCCCTGGCGGGTTGCCCCAGCGACGACAATGGCGATCCACCCGTCAAACCAAAGGGTGAGAAGCTGGAGCCGGAGCCGCCCGGTCCGCCGCCACCCGCGCCCGACCCGGACGTCCGCCTGACCTGCGTCGGCAGCAACGCGCCCAAGGCCATGAAGGGCGCTGTCCTGGAGCTGGTCGGCTACGTGCGCGCGCTGTCTGACCCAGACGCCAAGAAGGCGCCGCCGAAGGCCCAGATCACAGCCTATTCCAACGAAGGCAAGCAACTCAGCAAACCCGTCTTCGCCGACGTGCAGGAGGGCAAGGATGGCCGCGTCACCCTGCCCGTGCCGGTCAAATCCGAGGGCTTCACCGGCTACGCGGTGGTCACGCATACCGGCTTCCTGGACTGGCGGCTGCGCAACAGTCGCCCCCTCACCACGACCGAGTACGACGGCTGGGCCTGGCTGACCACGCCCGATGAGGTCAAGGAGCGCGGCGAGGCCCTGGGCATCACCCAGAGCGACGACAACGGCATCCTGCTCGGCGCCGTGCACGACTGCGACGGCTTTGGCGTGCAGTACTCGGTGGTGCTGGTCAACGGCAAGACCGACGGCATCTACTACGTCGAGGGCTTCGACCTGGTCACCGATCGCACCTACGCCAGCGATACGGGTCGTTGGGTGATGCCCAACGCCGCGCCGGGCACCTACGAGATCAAGGCGTTCGGTCGGCTCGAAAAGGATGGCCCGCTGTACCTGCTTTCCATCGTCGAAGCCACCGTCGAAGCGGGCAAGATGACCGCCGTTTCGCTCCAGCCGCGTGTCGGTCTCAAGAAATAGCCCGGGCGAACGCCCGTCACACCTCGCCCACCTGCCGCTGCTGGCGGCCGGGCTGGCGCTGCTGGCGTTGAGCGCTTGGGGGCCCCTTGCGGCGCCGGAGCAGCCCTTCACCGACGTCTGGCCCTGGCTGAACCTGCCCATGGTCGCGCTGTGGGGCGGCGGCTGCTGGTGGGTCTGGGGCCGTCCCGGCCTGCGCGTCTGGCCCATCATCGCCCTGGCCGTGGCCTGCCGATTTGCGGCCGCCAGCGGTCCGCCAGCCCTGTCCAGCGACGTCTATCGGTATCCCTGGGACGGTCGGGTGCAAAGGGCGGGAGTCTCGCCCTGGGCCCATCCACCCAAAGCCAGTGAGTTGGCCCACCTGCGCGACGATATCATCCACCCGCAGATCAACCGTCCCGGTGCCCGCACCGTCTATCCACCAGGGGCCCAGTGGCTGTTCCGTGTGTTGCCCTTCGACGTCGACCAGGTCCGTTGGTTGATGATCGCCCTGGATCTGCTGACCATGCTCCTGCTGGCCCGACTGCTGGCGTTGCGAGGACGGGATCCGGCCCGCGTGGTGCTCTACGGATTCGCCCCGCTGGCCATCTGGGAAGTGGGCAATGGCGGCCACCTCGAGGCGGCCATGTTGCCCGCGCTGGTGGGCGCGGTTGTGCTGCTGTCCAGCCATCGACCGCGACGTCGGCTGGCCACGGCGGGCCTGCTCTTCGGCCAGGCAGTGGCCATGAAGTTCTACCCGCTGGCTCTGGTGCCGGCTTTGTGGCGCCGCGGTCGCGTCCGTCTGCTGGCGTTTGCCTCCCTGGTCGTGGGCGGGCTCTACATCGCCTACGGCTGGCAGGCCGATGGCCAGGTGCTGGGTTTTCTACCCGAGTATGTTTCCCCGGCAGAAGACCACAACATCGGCCTGCGCCAGCTCTTCGACCAGGCCGCCAGCGCGCTGGGGTTGGCCCGTCCAAGAATCACGGCCTTTGCCGCCTGTGGGGCGGTCTTGTTGGCCGGCATGGTCTGGCTGCACCGGCGCACCGTGCCGCTGGTGGAGCACTTGCTGGCGCTGAGTGGGCTGTGGCTCTTCTGCCTGCCCACCGCCGTACATCCCTGGTATGCCCTCTGGCTGCTGCCCTGGCTGGCGGTGAATCCGCGTCCGCAGTGGCTGTGGCTGGTGGCGGTGCTGCCGTTTTCGTACCTGAAATACGGCGCAGTCGGCGGCCTGATGCCGGACTGGGTGGTGCCGTTGGAGTGGGGGCCTGTGGTGATATTGTGGGCCGTGTGGCGAATACGGGAGAGCAAGTGAACAGCGCGCGGAACCCCTACGCCAACGCCCTGGACGGCCTGCACCTGCCCGACCCGGTCGCCGCCTTCTTCGACTTCTGTCGCGAGCGGGAGCGCATCCGCCGACTTCGCGAAAGCGGCGCCCCGGCGCCCTGGTCGACCGATCCCATCTTCGTGCAGGGCCGCTTCCTCAACGTCTTTCGGGAGGATGACCGGGTCAGCCAGGCCCTCTTCCGCTTTGTGACGCCGGTCACCGACAACCTGTCGGCGCTGATCCAGGCTCTCTTCTTCGCCCGCTGGTGCAACCGACAGGCCACCCTCGACGCCATCTCCGCCGGTCTGTTGGCCGACCCGCCGGGTCTGCGCCGCGCCCTGCAGAACCTGTCGGAGCCGCCGTGGTGCAATATGACCGCCTACCCGGTCGAACCGGTTCAATGGGAAGGCAAGACCGTGGACCGATTCGACACCGCGACCTCCCTCTTCGGGGAGATCACCCCGTTTCTCATCGAGGCGATCCGCGGCGCGGATGGCGACGTGATCGGCGCGGTCGAGGCCATCAACACGCGACTGCGCATGGCCAACCATTTCCCGATCTTCATGGCCGTGGTCGACCTGGCCTGGTTTCGGCCCGACATCATCGATCCGGCCAGTTCCGTGCCCACCGGCATTGGCGCTGTGGCCTATCTGGACCGCCTGCAAGCGCACCTGGGCTTGCACAGCCACAACGCGACCTGCCAGGCCATGATTGAGCTGCAGGCCACCCACTGGCCCGAAGCCAGGCGACCGTTTCAGCCCATCGACATCGAGTACCTCGCCTGCGAGTGCCGCAAGTACTACAGCTACGTCAACGGCACCAAATCCTTCGAGGGCAAGAACCTGTTTCGCGCCGGACAATCCCCCCAGGTCACGTTCGAGATCCCGGCCGAGGCGGTGCCTGACGCCGAGATCCAGACCCGCATCCAGGTCATCGCCGGCGGTCCCTGTTCGGGCAAGACGACGTTGCTGCAGGCGCTGGCGGAGGCGGGCTGTCGGGTCGAGCGGGAGTCCGCTGAACAGGCGCTTCAGGCGGGCGTGGCCGCCGGTCGGACGGCCGAGGAGCTGCGCGCCGACCCCGTCGCCTGGCAACTGGAGATGCTGGCCCGCGACTTTGCCCTCTTCGATGGCCTGCCCACCGACGAGGTGGTGTTCACCGACACGTCGTTCGTCGAGACCCTGGTCTTCGGCGCCCGCGCAGGCATCGTCATGGGGCCGAATGTGCAAGCCTGGCTGACCCGCAAGCGCTATGAGCGCGTGTTCTTCCTGCAGCCGCTGGACGACTACGCGCAGAGCGCCGTGCGCATGGAGTCGCATGAGGCGGCGCTGCAGATCAGCGAGCAGGTGCGGGCGGCCTATGAGCGATGCGGCTACCGGCTGGTCGAGGTGCCCGCCGGTCCCATCGAGAACCGCGTCTGCAAGGTCACGTAACACTTCTGCCGGCTGTTGCCTCCTGGAGATGGACGGCCAACGCCGCCAGGAGGTCACCATGCAGTTCGAGATCCAGTTGTCCGGCGACAGCCGCGTGCAGGCCCACATTCACGGCCACACCATCGCCACCGACCAGCCCACTCGCGCCGGCGGCGACGACCGCGCGCCGTCCCCCTACGCCCTCTTCCTGGCCTCCATCGGCACCTGCGCCGGCTACTTCGTGCAGTCCTTCTGCGCCAGCCGCGGGCTCTCCACCGTGGGCATCCGCATCGTGCAGCAGGTCGAAAAGGACCCGGCCACAGGGCTCGCCGGCCAGGTGAGCCTGGACATCGCCGTACCCGAGACCTTCCCGGCGAAGTACCACCGGGCGCTGCTGCGTGTGGTGGATCAGTGCTCCGTCAAGCGGACGCTGGCCCATCCCCCGGTGATCGAGACGGCCATCTCGGCCCTGCCGTCGAGCCAGCTGTCGAGCGCCGCCTGAGTGCGATTCCGGGCTGCCGGACGATCCCGGTCGTTGCCGCGTCTCCCACCGGCCCGAGAGAGTCTTTCGCCGCGCTGCAGAATCCCGCATCCTGTCCGCCCTGACACGCGATGTGGGAGATGCCATGACCGCCACGCCTCCGAGCCCCCGATTCCGCCCGGTTCACCACGTACACCTGGCGCTCCTGGCCGTGCCCCTGGCCCTGGCCCTGGTGCCGACGGTCACAAGCGCCGCCACGCCAACCACCGTCGCCATACAGGGGCGCTTGCTGGCCAGCGGCGGCGGCGTGGCCAGCGACGGCGTCTACGCGCTGACGTTCGCTCTCTATGCCGACAAGACCGCCAAACAGGCGCTGTGGTCCGACGTCGCTCCTGTGACCGTCAAGGGCGGCACCTTCGGGTACGCCCTGGGCAGCAACAAGGCCCTGCCCATCGCCAAACTGGACGCCGCCGGAGTCGGCTGGCTCGGAGTGGCTGTGGCCCAGGATCCGGAGCTGCCCCGCGTGCCCTTCCACTCGGTCGTCTTCGCCCGCCGTGCCGCCATGGCCGGCGCCCTGGCCTGCTCCGGCTGCGTGACCTCGGCCCACCTGGCCAAGGATGTCTTCAGCGCCGACAAGTTCCCCTTCCCCTGGGCTGCGGCCGACAAGGCGGGCGGCGTCGCCAAGTCGGCCAAGAGCGCCGACACGGCCAAAGACCTGCAGTGCACCGGCTGCGTCTCGGTGGCTGAACTGAAGGTCGACGGCGACCTGGATCTCGGGGGCAACGGCCTCAAAGCCAAGCTCGTCAGCGCCGGCCAGGTCTCGGCCAACGCCGTGGTCGCCGGCAGCCTCGCGGGCGACGGCAGCAAAATCACCGGCCTGAAGATGCCCCAGGGCAAGTGCAAAGACGGGCTGGTGGTGGCGGGCATCGCCGGCGACGGCAGCCTGGTCTGCGTGGCGGGCGGCGGCAAGCTGCCGGCGGATGGATTGTCGGCCATCTCCAACGGACAGTTGACCACCGTCTTCGACGCCAAGTACGGCATCGCCAAACCCGTGCCCATCAAGGATAACGACCCCATCGGCGTATCGTCGACCGTGGTGGTGCCCGATGTAGGCACCGTGAAGTCGCTGAGCATCTCGGTGGATGTGAGCAACTCGGACATCTCCTCGCTGACCGTCATCGCCTACGATCCGGCCAACCAGGCCTACGTGCTGCATGACAAGAGCGGCATCGGCAAGCAGCTCAAGTCCTCATGGCCAGCGCCGAGCAAGCCGGTCAGCGGCGACCTGCTGGCCTGGGTCGGCAACAACCCCAAGGGCACCTGGCGCCTCAAGGTGGTCGACCTGAAGGCCACCGCCGGCGGCCACGACGGCGCCATCGCGACGTTCTCGGTCAGCATCACCTGGCTGTCCAATACCAAAGTCGGCGCCAACGGCGTGCTCGAAGCCCGCAACGGCTTCGTCCTGCAGACCGCCATCAAGGCGCCCGTGGCCTGTACTGACGCCGACGCCGGCCGCACCTGGTTCGACAAGGCCAACCCGGCGCTCTACGTCTGCGATGGCGATGACTGGCGCATGTTCGTGCCCGTACCCATGTGCGGCAACAGCAAGATCAACAAGGGCGAACAATGCGACGACGGCAACGTCAAAGATGGCGACGGCTGCACCGCAAAGTGCCAGAAGAACGTCTGCGGCGATGGCGTGCTGCACACGGGCGTGGAGCAATGCGACGACGGCAACACCAAGAACGGCGACGCCTGCCCATCGGACTGCAAATTGCCCGCGGGTCTGGACCCCGGCAACCCCGTGGCCAGCTGCACCGCGGCGCTCAAGGCCGGCCAGACCAAGGACGGCCACTACTGGCTCAAGTGGGGCGGAATGGGCGCGCCCATCAAGGTGTGGTGCGATCAGAACAACACCTTCGGCACCGCGACCAAGGGCGGCTGGATGCTCTACTGCGGCAAGAGCAAATCCTCCATCGCAGCCACCACCTGCGGCAACGGCAAGGTGCCCTGGTCGAAGATGAAGAACGTCGACTACCGCACCCACGTGCAGCTGTCGCCCAACAACGGCTGGTGGATGAGCATCGAATTCAACGTGGCGATCACCAACACGCCGAAGGCCTGCAACGCCCGCATGCGGGTCAAGAGCGACATCGGCGGTTGGGGTAAGACCGACAGCGGCTGGATGAACAACCTCAAGTACAGCCCGCCCTGCGGCGGTGGCGGCGGCTGCTGGTGGGGCTACCAGAGCCAATGCAATTACGGCGGCATCCACCTGCGCTCCAACGGCCAGGGCTATACCTCGACGGACACCATGGCCAACGGCTGGACCCAGCTGACCCACGGCGGCGGACTCGGCGCCAAGGGCGGCTACAACGGCGGCAAACACACCAGCTTCGGCGCCGGCGGCACCTCGGGCAACCCGGCCGATTGGATGGGCTACGTACGGTGAGCTGCGCCGGGTTCTACAGCCCCAGCTTCTTCTTCAGGTAGTCGCTTGTCAGGTGCTTGCGGATGTCGAAAGGGTCGCACTTGCCGGTCGGGTCGAATTCGATGGGCCCGATGTCGTTGGCCACCTTCAGCGCCGCAGCGTTCAAAGTCTTGCTGCGCTTGCCGGCCCCCATCAAGGCGCCGGCCATGGACATGCGGATCTTCACGTTCTCGTCTCGCCAGGTGCGGTCGATGTGCGCGATCCAGCCCAGGAACCACTGCTCGTCGGGCGCGCTCTTCTTCTTGGACTTGCTCAATTCGTAGCAGAGCCCATAACCGCACCGCTTGCGCATGGGGTCGTCGCTGCCCATCCAGCGCTCGGCGATGTCCTTGACGAAAGGCGCCTTGGCCAGGGTCGCATCGCATGACGAAAACACGTGCGCCAGCTCGCCGCCGCCCAGCTCGTCCACCTGCCGTTCAGCCTGCTCTTCGGTCAACGCCTTGGGGTCATCGATGAGCAACGAGATGACGCGCGCGTCGTACCAGTCGCTGGTCCACAGGGTCTGCGACAGCGCCCGATCGCGGCCGATGCCCTTGGCCATTTTGCGCAGGCGCGTCAGCCCGATGCCGTAGCTCTGCAGGCCGCTGCTGGCGGCGTAGCCCGCGTTCCAGTGTTTGATGCCGCGCGCGTCCTGGTTGTCCTTCAAGAGCGCCATTACTTCGTTTTCGTTCATGATTCCGACCTTCGAGGCCGCCATCGGGGCCTCATCCTTGCGCCGCCCCACATCAGCAGGAAGGCGCTCAACAGAAACAATGCCGGGTACGGGGGGTGACGAGACGGCGCCGAGGTGCAGCCCGAGTCGGCTGCTGGCGCCGTGGGGCAGTCGCAGGGCGCGGCGTCCAGTTGGGGCGCGTCGTCATCGCCCTGGGGCGAGGAGACGTCCAACGACGAGGCAGCGTCGGTTGCGTGCGAATCATCTGGCGCGGCGATGACCTCCGCGGCGCCGGCATCCAGTGGGGCGCCGGCATCCTGTGCGGAGTGGGCGTCCGCCGCCACGCCTGCGTCGGGCTCGGGCTCCGCCGTCGTGGGCACTTCGATCTTCGGCACAACGATGAGGTCCGCCCAGCGGGTGGCGTGTTCCAGCAGCCCGGCGCCGTTGAAATGCACAAGGTCATGGCGCCACTTGCTGCCGATCAGGTCGTCGGTCAACGGCCCCGGCAGGACCAGCGGGTCGGCGTCGATGACCGCCTGCTGCCCAGCCACCACGGCGGCCATGGCCGTCGGCGCCGCTTTGGGCAGGTAGCTGGCCCGGGCCACGTACCAGGGAATCGGCCAGCCGGCGTCCTTGCGCATGGCAGCGATGACCGTCTTGAGGCGATCTGCATACACCTTGGTCGACGTCTTGCCCGCCGCGTCGGATTCCCCCTGGTGCCACAGCACCGCGCGGGCGCCCTCGGGTCCGAGCTGATCGGCGGCCAGCAGCAGCCGGGGATAGAGCTTCTTCGCGGCTCCCGGCAGCCACTGCGCCACCGAGGTGCCGCCCCAACCAACCGAGATGAAGCCGATGGGAACGTCCAATTTGGCCGCCAGCAAGCCGCCCAGCAGGGGCCACGGCGTGCCGCCAGCCCCGGTGGCGATGGGCTGCGGATCGGCGGCGAATTGCCAGCCCCCCGGCCCCCATGCCCCGACACGTTTGTCCTGTGGGGTCTGCGGCGGCTTGCCGCTGTTGGCGGAGTTGCTCTGCCCGGCGGTGATGAAGACCTCGCCGACCCCGAACTCGCCGGTGGTCATCTGCAGCACTGTCTCGTCGCCATCACGCAGGCGAACCTGCAACTGATACCAGCCCTGCTCGAGCTGCAAGTGGCCCACGAAGGTCTTGCCGGGGTGCGGATCGATGAGCGTCCAGGCCGTATCCTTGCCGCCCTGCACCGCCACACCGCGCGCCTCGATCACGCCCTGCCATACCTGCAGCTGGCCGGTCACCCGCAGCCAGGCCTGGCCGGTCGCGTCGCGCTGCACCACCTGGTGGGCCTGCGGTGAGGTCACGGTCATCAACAACTTGCCCGGGGTGGGCCCCTTGCGCACAAAGATGCGCAGACGCCGCAGGTTGTATTCGGTCGCGTTGCGTCGGAACGTCCAGTCGGCGTGGGTCTGGCCATTGGCGGCGGCCTTGACGTTGTTGCCTATACCCAGGTCCGACGGCAGGGCCTTGTTGCTCCAGGCGTTGTAGGCCAACAGCGTGGTGCCAGTGCCGTGGTCGTGGACCTGCATGGAGCCATAACCGGCCCCCGAGGCCGGCGCATCGCCCGTGTCATAGAACTTCGCCGACGCCCCGGGTACGCCGGCCACGTTGGCGGTGCCGTAGTTGCTCGGCCAGAACTCCAGATTGCCGGTAGGCAGCCCTTTGCTGTCCTTGATATCGGGGTGGTTGCTGACCACGTTCATGGACGCGATCGGCTGCTGGAAGAAGGTGCCCGCGGCGGCGTGGGGCAGCGCGAGGCTGGCCGGATCTGCGCTGAAGGCATCCATGGAGACCCAGACAAAGCGACGCGGCTCCCCGGGTCGCTGCAGCTCCAGAAAGTACGCCACGCGGTCGAATGTGCTGGCCCAGGTGGCGCTCTTGTCCACGGCGTAGGCCGGCGGCTTGGCGTGAAAGGCCGCGTGGGTCGGGATCGCCAGGTCGAAGAGCAGCTCGTAGTCCTTGGCTTCGGGCGCGTCGTCGACCACGTCCGCCTGCAAGGGGCCGGCGAGCAGCACGGCCGACAACAGCGAGACCGAGGCCACGAAATGGCGACCGAAGGTCCGGCTGGCATGGCGTTGGCAAGCGCGCAAAGGGCATTCTCCACGGAGTCGGCACGCAGGGTTGCACCGCCGACCGGGCAGGGGCAAGCGGATGATGTCATGACGACCGGATAGGGAGGTGCCAGGCGATTCCCAAGTGATTGTGACCACAGAAGAATCGAGCGCGACTTGATCTGCGCCCTGGACAACAACGCCGGGATCACCGGCCCTCTTGCCTCGCTGATCGGCTGTGCGCCGCCAGCGTAGCGGCCCCGAGGCAGAGCGCATCGGGGCGACATTCGGACACGGGCACGTCGCTAAATAAGCACTGCAAAGGTCACCGGGACGCGGTTGGCAGCTTTGCAGGGTTCATTTCGCCGCGCGCCCTCCCATGACAGGCCCCAGTCGCCTGTTCCATCGGAGGCGTTCATGGCTACCTTCCAGCCAATCCGCAATCGGTTCCTGCAGCGATTCGCTCTGCGCGCACGTGGCGCGTCGGCGAGCGATCGGGTCGTCGGAACCGGCATCACAATCCTGCTCGCAGGGCTCCTCGTATTTGGCGCGTTCGTCAGTACGGCGTGGTCCTATGGCACCGGCCTCAAGGTCGATCTCAAAGTGCTGCTGATCTCGGCGGACGGCGCCGAGTCCTCTTTCGAGGCGTGGATGGCGGCCCTGGATCGCGAGGGCGTGCCCTACGACGTCGTCATCGCCAACACTGCGCCGCCCATCGCAGCGTCGACGTTGACCAAAGCTGCCGACCATGGCCGCTACCAGGCCGTGGTGCTCGCCACCGGCGGGCTGGTTCACTGCTCGCTGCAGGGCTGCGCGACCGCGCTGGCACCCGCCGAGTGGACCGCGCTCGATACCTACCAGGCCAAGTTCAAGGTGCGCCGGGTCAGCGCCTACACCTGGCCGACACCCGCATACGGCTTGAACTACCCCTTCGAGTCCGGCGATCTGGCCGGCTCCGAAGGCGAGCTCACCGCCGCGGGCAAATCCACCTTCCGCCACATGGTGGGCGCGGTGCCCTTCGACTTCGGCACCTGGGGCTACTACGCCACGCCGCTGCCGCCGGCAGCCGACGGCTCCTCCAAGTTCACCACCCTGGTCGCCGGACCGGCCGACTTCTCCGGCAACGCGGCCTCCCTGGCCGGCGTGTACAGTCGCCCTGACGGCTTCGAGGAGCTGGTCATCACCTACGCCACCAACCCCTGGCAGATGCAGAGCCTGCTGCTCGGTCGCGGACTGGTCGCCTGGGCGACCCAGGGCGTGCGCCTGGGGTATCAGCGCAATTACTTCACCGTGCACATCGACGACGTCTTCCTGCCGGACGATCGCTGGGATGTGAACGATAACGTCACCTACGAAGATGATGGCGTGACCAACCCGCTGATCCGCATGGTGGCGTCAGATATCTCGCGCGCCCTGGACTGGCAGAGGAAGACCGGTCTGCAGATGGACTTCGTCTTCAACGGCGGCGGCAGCGCCGAAGCCATCGCCGAAAACGGCAGCGATCCGCTGACCACCGCAGCGCTGGCGGCCAAGGATTCGTTCACCTGGATCAACCACACCTGGTCGCATCCCAACCTGGACAACGCCACCGCCGACCAGATCTACACCGAGATCCGCAAGAACCTGAAGTGGGCCCGGGCCAATGGCATCCAGACCCACCGACGGGAGCTGGTCACGGGCGAGCACTCCGGCCTGGCCAATCCGGCCATGGCGGCGGCGCTGGACAAGGCCCGGATCCGCTGGATCGCGGCGGACAACTCCAAGCAGCCCGACCCGTACATGATCGGCAAAGCGACCACCATCCCGCGCCATCCGTCGAACCTGTACTACAACGTGGGCACGTTCGCCGAGCAGCTCGATGAGTACAACTACATCTACTTCGAAAACTGCACCAACACCGCGACCACGACCTGCTTCAGCGCGCCGGCGACCTGGGATGACTACGTCAACAACGAGGCCTCCATCATGTTCCGTCACGTGCTGACCAATGACCCACGGCCGCACTATGCGCACCAGAACAACCTGGCCGAAGAGGGCACCATGTACCCGGTGGTCGACGAGCTCCTGGATCGCTACCACCGCTACGTGAACACGCCCATCCACCAGCCCACCTTCCGCGGGGTGCACACCATCATGGCACGACTCGCCAAGTGGCAGGCCGCCGAGTCGGCGGGCTCCGTTGACGGCTATTACCTCAACGGCTACATCTACCTGCGCAGCACCGCCGCCGGTCTCCGCGCGCCCGTCACGGGCACCAGGGTCGGCGCGATGTACGGTGGCGAGCGCTCCGGTTGGGTCCGCCTGCGACGAAACCGGACCCGGCGCATGCGGGTGGTCAAGCAGCGCTGAGAGATTCGGCGCTGACCGTGCTCGCTCTCAAAGAACTCCTCGCCGCCTGAACTGGCCGGAGCGCAGAGATGTCCGACGAACGCCGCCCAAAGACGCGCCGAGGCTCCAGGCCACGCCGTGGTCTGGGGTCGGATGAAAGCGGCGACTTCTCCGCGGAGGCCCCGGACGGACGCACAGAACCGGTGGTGAAGGTCGCGGCCACGGTGGTGCGCCGCGCCATCAGCGGAGGTCGCATCCCTGCGCGTCCACGTCGGCACGTTGATAGCGGCGTCAAGGGCAGCGGTTCTGCGCGGTACCGTCGGCTGGTGGAGAGCGGCGGCTTCGGCGACGGCGTCAAGGACGAGGCCAGCTTCAAGTTCGACGCCGGCGGACCGGGCCACACGGGCCCCGGCGACGCAGGCGGGCCACCCAGCGCCGAGATCGAGGTCGCTCAACAGCTGCTGATGGCCAACCTGGGCTACGAATTCGGCGACAAGGCCCTGCTGGCGGCCGCGCTGACCCACCCCTCCTGGCGCAACGAGCGCGCCGAAGTGACCCTGGACAACCAGCGCATCGAGTTCCTCGGCGATCTGGTCCTCGGCCTGGCCGTGGGCGACCTGTTGCTCTTGCGCCTGCCCGACGCCAAGGAGGGCGAGGTCTCGGTGCTCAAGGCGAAGCTGGTACGACAGAGTACGCTGGCCAACGTGGCCACCGTGCTCGGCGTCGGACCGGCCCTGCGCCTGGGCCGGGGTGAAGAGCGCAGCGGCGGTCGCGATCGGCCCGCTGTGCTGGCGGATGCCGTCGAGGCGGTGTTCGCGGCAGTGTTCATCGAAGCCGGCTACGACATCGCCCGCGAGGTGGTGGCCGGCGCCCTGGCCGATTCGCTGGAGCTGCTGCTGGCAGCGGCGGGCAAGGCTGGCGCAGATAGCACCATGGCGCTCCATGCGAGCACGGATAACTACAAGACCGCGCTGCAGGAATGGTTGGCGGCGGCCAGAGCCGAGCCGGCGCGGTACGAGCTGGTGCGCCGAATTGGCCCGGACCACGACCAGCGTTTTCGGGTGCGCGTCCTGACGCGCGTGGACGGCACGGAGTGGCAAGCCCAGGGCGAGGGGCGGTCGGTGAAGTCGGCGGAAAACGCAGCTGCTGCGGAGCTTTTTGCCGAGCTGGCTACCGACTCATAGACGCCAGCGCCGTGACCCGCTCTGCACTTGCTCAGACTTTCGCTTCTGGCTCGACGTCGTGGAAGATGTCGTAGTCGACCTGCATCCGACCGTCGGGCAGCCGCGAGATGATGTCGACCATGCGATATCCCCAGGCGATATCCTCGGGATACCACGAGTGACGGGCGTGGGTGGTCTGCTGATAGATGGTGTCCAGGCCGGTCAAGGAACCGACGATCACGCCGACACGCTCCTCGACGTTGTCGGCGTCGACGCCATGGAGCGGGCTGTGCTCGTCGATGACGTGCATGATCGTCCACGACAAGGCAAACATCGGTGAGCTGCTGCGAACCAGCTTCAGGTCGTGCAGCCGACGCAGCTTCTCGCCCTCGGGGCTGACCTCATCGATGAGCACCGCCACGCGCATGGTCGCCTCGACGATGGCGTTGCCGCGCGCGTTGCCCACCCGGAACATCAGGGTGCGCTGGCCGTGATGGGTCATGACCACCAGCTTGTCGATGAACAGGACCGACGAGGTGGGCAAGGAGAACTTGGCGAAGGCCAGGCCGGTGAACAACGCCGTGTAGGCCAGGCCGATGACCGCCTGCAGGGTCACCAGCGTGTGGGCGTAGGGCGTATCCGGTGACATGGCGCCGTAGCCGATGGTCGACATGGTCTGCACGCTGAAGGCGAAGGCGTCCAGGAAGCTGTCGGCACGCAGCGAGGAGACCGAACCGGGTTCGATCATGTAGAGCGCCGCGAAGAGCACGTTCAGGCCCAGGAAGAGCAGGACCATGGCCAGCAGGAGTCGATTCCACGGCCCTTCGATGAAGTAGAAATAGAAGTCGCGCCGCAGCTCGCTGGGCGTGCCCTTGTGCACGGCGCTGCCGACGGGCTGGCGTCGCCTGGCGGGCGCCGCTTGCGGGTCCACGGGGGCGGCCTGGGCCCGAGCGCGGGCGGTGTAGTAGTGGTGCGCTTCGACGTGTGCGGACTCGGCAGACGGCGCCAGCGGGGCCATGGACAGATCGAAGATGACCTCCAGCACGCAGATCAGGGCCACGCCCATGATGAAGATCCAGGCCTGCAGGAAGCCGCCGATGAAGGCCATCAGGACGAGCGCGGCGCAGGCGATGAAGCGGGCTTGAACGCGTAACCGGTCGCTCATCTGGGCGTTATGCCTCTGGGTGACCATATCCAGCACGGTGACGCTCAAGAAGGCCAGGGTCAGGGTGCCGCAGAGCATCCAGCGATACTTGCCGTCGGCGACGAGGCCCGGGTCGAAGAAGACCATCTTCTTGATGGCTACACCCACCGAGACCATGGCGATGGTCAACGGCAGGTGGGTCCAGACCCAGATCACCACGTTGATGGGCCGCTCTTTGATGCGGCTGTCGGCGATATCGTCGAAGTAGAGCCACCATAAGCTGGCCGTCAGGATCAGGCCGAAGGCGGCCATCAGGGCGTGTTCGCCGGCGGGCTCGGGCGCCTCGGTCAGGGCCGAGAGCACCTTCACGAAAGACTCGCCCAGCACGATGATGGTCAGCAGGCCGTAGCGCTCTGCCATGTGCATCATGTCGACGGGGTGACGGGCGGAGGCGGTGCGCACGCGGTGGGTGAAGGGGATCGCCACGTCGACCACGAAAGCTACGGCCCAGAGCGTGTACGACCAGGGCGCGGGCAGGGCCAGGCTGATGATCCAGCAGATGGCGCCGAAGCCGAAGCCGATGGCGTAGGGCCCGGCGACATCGCGGGCGCCGGTGGTGCGGGCCCAGGCGCGGCCGTAGAGCGCCGCGATCACCAGCCTCGCCACCGCGTAGGCCACCACGAAGGGTCCGGGACGGCCCTCGAAGACCAGGGGCACGCAGACGGCCATGGTGCCGATGGCGAACATCTGCGCGAAGACGATGGCGCGATGGGCCAGATCGTCGACCACGAAGCGGTTCATGAAGAAGGTGAAGTGCGACCAGGTCAACCAGAGCGGCGCCAGCAAGCCGGCCACGGCCAGGAAGCCCATCAGGCCGATGTTGTCGCTCAGGGCGTTGCCCAGCTGGATAAAGGTCGCCACGTAGATCAGGTCGTAGAAGAGCTCCAGCCAGCCGACGCGACGGGCGTGGCCGCCGGCGGGGCTGTGAAAGGCGGGGGCGTGGATCCAGCGATTCTGCACGTTGGCGGGTCCAGGTTGGCGGGCGCGGCATTGGCGGCTGCTGGATGGGCGGCCGTTCAGGCGACGGGGGTCGACGTGGCGGCATCGAATCGGTATTGCACATCGGTGTCAAGAAGGGGGACCCGTGGACTGGATTCTGCACGCTGATGTAACCGGCAACTCAACCCGCTATCCGCTGGCGGGCGATTCCGCGGTCCTCGGCGCGGCGGCGGGGCCGGGCCGGGACTTTGACTCCGACGACCCCGCTGAAGGCCCATGGGTGGCCGGCGGGTTGCAACTATCCCTGGTCGGCGAGGGGCCTTCCTATGACCTGGGCGTGCAAGCCCAGGGCGGCGGCACGCGCCTGCTGGTCACCGACGTGGACCTGACCATGGCCACCTGCTGCCACGTCGAGCTGCTCGACAGCGTGGTGATGGTCGAGGGGGACACGGGCACGAGTGTCTCGCGCAGCATCCTGCTTCTGTCACTGGCCGGCATGCGCGCCGCCCTGGCCGCCGGCAACTCAGAGATCTCGCTGTCGGAGCTGGACTACGAGCGAGTTCGCGGCGCGTCGAACCAGATTCAACTGGACATGGCCCGCTGGAGCTTTCAGTCGCCCGCCGGCACCCGCGAGGTCTTCGGCTACGCCAATGTGCCTCGGGTCCAGCCGCCGGTCGCCGCGCTCTGCCTGGTGGATCATCGCGGCATCGAGCCCGGTGGCGTGCACACCGGCGTCGCAGCCCTGGTCAAGGGCGGCGTCGAATTGAGCGGCCTGTGGATGAGCGGCATGGTCTGCGGTCGCCTGGCCGATGGCCGCCTCCGGGCCATGGCGCTGGGTGTCGTGCGCAAACGACGCGACTTCCAGGTGGGTCTGAGGGTGCTGACCGCGGCGGACGAGGACGAGACCTTGTCGGTGGCGTTGCGAGACTCCGGCTTTGTCACCTGGGACGTGTCGGACATCGAGCTGCGCGACGCCTCGGCCATCAAGGCGGTGACGGCCCTGCCCGAGACGTGTGGCTGCCTGCTGCTGGTCGAGGATCCCTATCGCAAGATGCACCTCTGGCGGCTGGATGTGGCCGATGACAGGGTGACGGCGCGGGAGATCGAGATCGACCCCATGCCATCCCGAATCCGGGTCACCGTCGGAGACGCGCAGGGCGAGGACGAGGCTGCCGAGACAGATGACGCGGTCGATGGCCTGCTCACGGTGACCTCGGCCGGCCAGCAGGTGGAGTTGGGCCTGTTTGCGGCCGACGCGACGCCGCAGGTGGCCGTCTATGTGGTCGGTGACGGGGGCGGCGCCGGTCTGCACTGGTGGCTGAGCCAGGACGAAGGCGACGGCCAGGTGATGTACCGGCTGCACCTGCGTGCCGAGCGACAGGTGCAGGTGCGCAGCGCGATCCTTGGCTAGTCGGACCGGCTGGCAGGCCCGATCGTCCGGCCACAGCAAGCGTCCGCGCGTCCAGGAGCTTGATTCGCACTCCGGCCCGACCGCTGAACGCCGATCTGACGGCGGCCTGCGCGTCCCGCAAGAGCTTGAATTGACTACGGCCAGTCCTGCGCCTTGCAGAACACACATGCCTTGCACCTCGATGTCCATCGGCCAAACCTCCGTAGCGAATCTAGCTCCTAGCAGGGTCAGCGCCGCCGCCAGACCTGCACCGCATCTACACCGCCCACTTTGGGCGCCACGGAGATGGCCAGCACACCGCCGGGCCCGACCCGAAGAGGCCCGACGAATCGATGTCCGGCCGGCGGGCGCAGGGTCGCCTCTGCCTTGTCCAGCGCCGACGCGGCGATGGTGATGCTGGGGCCCCGCTGCAGGATCACGGCACCTCCGCTGGCAGCGAATCCGTCCATGGCCTTCTTGACCGGGGCGCTGGCCAGGCGCGTCTTCAGGGCGGCGTCGTAGCGCTCCAGGTTGTCGCAGAGCACATACAGGCTGCCGCCATGAGAGACCGGCGCCATGCAGGGGCGGCTCGGTTTGCGACCGAGATCCTGGCCGACGGGTTGTTCGGTCTTCAGGTCGATGTGGTGAAGCGCACCGCGGCTATCGAGCACGATGAGCTTGCCGCCATGCCAGGCGGGCGGGAAGAGGCGGATGCCCCGTCCGATATCCGCCGACCAGTCGCCATGGGCGCCCAGGAAGTCGCGATCCCGGGCCGCCTCAACCGTAAACACCTCGCCGCGGCCCACCAGCAGGCTTTTGATGCGCTGGCCGGTGGTCCGGCGTCGTTGCCAACGTCGGCGCCGCGTGTCGTAGGTGGAGACCTGACCGGCCGCCAGGTCGAAGGCGAGCAGCCGCGTTCCCTGCCAGATCATGCGCGGCGGCTGCGGCCAGGCGCCATAGTGGCGCACCACCAGGTGGGGCTCAGCGCGACCGGCCGACACATGCACGCGCCGCAGGAGCAGGTCGATGGCGTTGCAGTAGAGCTGTACGAGAGCGCCGTCGTCGTGTTCCAGACCGCAACTTCGCCAGCTCCCGGCCACCGCGGCGTGCATTCGCAGGGGATCGCCACCGCCGGCGACCTTCATGCAGGTCAACGCGACGCCAACGGGCTCAGATCGGCAGAGTCTTCGGTCCACAAAGCGCAGATCTCGGCTGTGCTCGCCGCTCCGGCTCAGCCGCTTGTCCAGCTGCCAGGCGGGCGGGGCGGCCTGCAGTGGCACCGCACCAACAAGGAGCAGCACACCCGCAACCAGCGCCATGGTCGCCACGCCAGGAGCCGATCGATCGCCTCGATACGGATGGTGGGGCCCGCCGAATGAGCGGCGATGCAGCGGCATCATGGCCGACCTCTGCTGGCAACGCCTTGCACATTGAAGTCGGTCCGCTGCGCCGCCAGCTTCTTCAACGCGGCCTGCAATCCGGTCGGCAGCCTGCTCTGACGGATGACCAGCGCCGTCGGCCGTGCGGCGCCCCTTGCCGGTCGCGGACCGAGTCCGATGGCCTCGGCGTGGCTCAGTCCTCGCAGGTCCGAGCGTTCCATGGTCAAAGCGGACCCTGGCAGCAACATCAACGCATCCGGACCCGTCGCCGAGAGGCGCACATCGCGCAGAAGCACCCGGGCGCCGGGCAGGACCACCAGCAGCCGCCCCCGACCAGCGATCGTCAGGTGGTCCAAGGTGATGTCGACGGAACGCCCGCCAGGATCGCCCAGGATCAGCAGATAGCGCCCGGACCGATCCCAGTTCATGGGCGCGTTCGGGCCCGGCCGCGCGGCCGAGTCCTTGACCAGGGCCGCCCGCCGGATGGTCAGCGCCCGACCGACCGCACCGGAGACCGCCAGCGGTCCGCCCGACAAGCCGCCTGGCGCGCCGCGGATGACCATGCTGCGGCCGACCAGGGTGTCCGGGGCGAGCGCGTGCACGTTGGCGGGCACCTGGGCGGTGGCCACCTCGCCTGGCCAGCCGGCCGACAGCCGCGACAGGTTGCCCGCACGCGGCCTGTATGCACCACGTCGAGCCGACCTGCGCTCGCCAGCGCCAGGCACCCTGCGCAAGCCGGAAGCGCCGCCGTCTCGCAGCAGGCTCCGGGATGCCTTGCGGGTGTGGAACCACCAATTGAGTCGGTGGGTCTGGCCGTCGATGGTCAACGTGGCCTCGATCGCGTAGCGGGTGTTGGCCTTCAAAGGCCGTTGAGGCATCAACATGACCTGGTCGAAGTTGCGGCGATACGCCTGCTGAATCTGGCTGCGCTTCTTGTCCGCGACCACGCCGCCGGCACCGTAGATGCCCATGGGCGGCTTCTTGACCGCCGGTCGCGTGGGATCGGCCAGCCACAGCGGCACCTCGGCACCGTCGGGACCGCGTATGACCGCCTGCACTGCGGTCAGGTATTTCGAATCGCGTGGCAGCAGGTGAATGGTGGCCGGGTAGCCGGTGGGTCGGGCGCCAGGCGGGCGCGGATCGGGCCGCTCGCCGGGAAACAGGGTCGGCACGTCGGTCCAGCCGTCGGGCGGGAAGCGGATGAAGCGCGGAACTTGGGAACGCCGGGCGCGATCGCGCTTGAACGGAAAGAGATGGATGCCGCAATTCATGAACACTCGAGCGTGCGAGCCGGCGCGCTGGAACGTCTGCCTGGCTGCCGAACCGCCGCTGGCGACGCCCACCCGGCCCGAGACGCGGGCCACGAATTGAGCCCGGTGGTAGGGGCCGGCCAGGAAGCCTTCGAGCGCTTTTTCAGGCGTCTTGGAACCAAATGAGATGCCCGAAGAGCGCGCCGCTCGGTCGCCTTCGGCCGAATAGCCAGGATCGGAACGGCGCTCGAAATGGCCGTCGGGCGGCTTGCCCGCCTTGCAACGCCGCACGTGATAGCGCACGTGGGCTTGTCCTGCGGCGCTCAACTCGGCGGAGAAGCGCCAGGCCGGCAGCCCCATTCGCCTTCGCAAGCGAGCCAACTGGTCCAAAGCCTCGCGGTGATTGGCCGGCAGGGCATCGAAGGCGCCGCGGTCGGACGCGGGCACATGGATGCCAGGGGAAGCCGCTTTGGTTGTCGCAGGCGCGCGGGTGGGAGAAGTGACAGGGGTGTCGGCCGCCGCCGCTGGCGGCGCATGGACCGTCGAGGGTGCGATCGCCGTCTGCCGGGCGGCGCCACAGCCCAACGAGCAGAGCGCCCCGACCAACGCCGCGAGCGTGGCGATGCGCGCGGTCGCCGCGGTCGTACCTGGCACCCGCTGCGCTTGCTGCACCTGCCCCTCCACGATCGGAGGAGCATGGTAGCACGCAGCCCTGCCAACGGCGTCGATGAGCGCAGATCTGCCCGAAGCCTGGAGACCTGAATCGCCTAGATGTTGAACCAGGGAGTGACCCAGACGTACTTCACGTTCAGGGCCAGCCGCAGGGCCATCTTGACCGGCAACGCCATCATGGTCTGAAACAGCAACGCTGTGATGGCGAAGCGTACAAAGCCGATCTCCTGCATGGCGGCGGAGCTCTTCTTCCAGATCCACGGCAGGAAGCCGACGCCGTACCAGAGGAGGCAGGCGAAAGCGCCAAAGATGAACGCCGAGCCGTCGCCGTCGATGCCGAAGACATCCGACAGGTTGCGGGAGGTGAGGTCGAGTGGTTTGGCGATGTCCCAGCGCTCCCAGGGCCAGTACCAGTTCCAGCCCGGTCCGCGGCAGAAGACGCCGATGAGGATGGGCACGATCCAAAGGGCGAGGAAGCCGAACATGAACGTGGCGATGGCGAACTTGCGCTCGCTCCACGTGTAGTAGCCGTTGCCCTTGGGGTTGCGATCCAGGTAGGGGATCAGGATGAGGCCGCCGATGATGAGCAGGGGCAACATCACGCCGGCGATCCACGGGTCGAAGTAGACCAGCATCTCCTGCAAGCCGAGGAAATACCACGGCGCCTTGGAGGGGTCGGGCGTGCGGTTGGGGTCGGCCGGGAACTCCAGCGGCGCGTCGATGGTGATGGACCACACGGTGAGAATCACCATGGCGGCGACCATGACCAGGAACTCGATCCGGACCAGGTAGGGCCAGGTAGAGACGCGATCCGGACGCGTGGGATCTGCCGGCGCTGCGGAATCGACGTCGTGCCGGCGCATGTCCTTGCGGCGAAGGCTTGGGCGGCCGGGATCGGGGCGTTTGCTCATCGCCGCATCTCCTCGCCGATGTCTTCCTTGCGGCCTTCCTCGATCAACTTGTCATTGCGACGGGCCTGCTTCCACCAGACCCAGATCAGGTAGATCACACCGAAAACCATCGCCACGATGGGGATGTTATCCGGCTTGGTCAGGATTTCGAGGAACTGTTCCACGGCAGACTCAGACCTCCTCTTCCGGCTCGGGCGGCCCGGAGAAGCCGTCCTTGCGAATGCGCCAGAAGTGCACCGCCAGGAAGACGCAGAGGATCAAGGGCAGGAAGATGCAGTGCAACACATAGAAGCGCAGGATCGCCGGATCGCCCACCCGCGGCCCGCCCAGCAGCAGCGCCCGCATGTCGGTGCGATCGGTCACCCCGGTCAGCTCGGCGCCGGGACCCTCGTGACCCAGAAAAGGCGTCGCCGCGGCCATGTTGGTGCCGACCGTGACCGCCCACTGCGCCAGCTGATCCCAGGGCAACAGGTAGCCGGTGAACGACAGCAGCAAGGTCAGCGTGAGCAACACCACGCCGACACCCCAGTTGAACTCGCGCGGCGGCTTGTAGGAGCCCGACAGGAAGACCCGCAACATGTGCAACCAGACCAGGATCACCATGGCGTGGGCGGCCCAGCGATGCATGTTGCGCTGGATCATGCCGAAGGGGATCTCGTGTTCGAGATTCTTCATGTCCAGGTAGGCATGGGCGGCGGTGGGCCGGTAGTAGAACATCAGGATCACGCCGGTGACGACGGTGACCACGAACATCAAGAAGGTCAGCCCGCCCATCCCCCAGGTGTAGCGCAGGCGCAGGCCATGCCGACGGACCGACGGCGGATGCAGGTGCAGGAACACGTTCATCGTGATCTGCAGCAGGCGGTTGCGGCGGGAGTCGTCGTAGGGATGCCGCATGACCGAGTCGTAGAGGTGGCGCCAGAAGCCAGGCGGCGGCTCCGGAGCGGGATCGGGAGCGGGATCGGGAGCGGGAGCGGGAGGTGGGGTGGGCTGGCTCATGCGTCCCCCTCATCGCCTTCCTGCACGTGCACGAAAGCGCCATCGGCCTTCCAGGCGGCTTCCTTGAAACGTCTGCTGACGTCCACCCAGAGGTTGCCGGCATCGTCGGTCCAGATGCGGGCCCGCTCCAGCGGGCGGGGGGCGGGTCCTTCGAAGTTGACCCCTGCGCTGGTGAAGCCGGAGCCGTGGCAGGGGCACTTGAACTTGTTCTCGCTGCCATACCAGCGCGGCGTGCAGCCAAGGTGGGTGCAACGGGCGAAGACGGCGTAGAGGTCGCTGGTCTCGCGGACCAGGAAGACGCGCCACTCGCTCAGGTAGCGATCGCTGACCGAGTCGCGCTTGTAATCGGCGGGGCGACCCGCTGCGAACATGGTCGGCGGCTCGATGGGCGCGCGGCGGAAGAGCAGGCGAACAAAAGCGAGGGTGCCGGCGAGCAGGGAGCCGCCCACGGCCGCCCAGCCGCCTGCGGTCAAGATGTCACGCCGCCCCCAGAGGTGTCCGGGTCGCGCGGGCTCGGTGGGCGGCTGGCCTTCGCTCATGGACTCCCCGTGGCGTTGTCGGCGGGCTGGTCGGGTGCGGCTTCGGTCGGCGTGGCCGGTGACGCGCTGTCAACGGTGGGATCATCGTCGGGGCGACCCGCCGGTTGCAAGCCCAGATGCATCAGGTGGTCCACCAGCAGGTCGATCTGGGCCTTGGCGTCGCCACCGAGCAGCTCCGGCGCCGGCGACTGGCCATGGGGGAAGAACTGCGGCATGCGGGTGCCCGGCAGGAGCTTGTTCGGATCGACGATGAAACGGCGCACCCAGTCCGGGTCCAGGCGCTCGCGGGCCAGGGCCAGGTCGGGCGCCAGGTCGGCGGTCTTGACCTCCTTGCCGGTCTTGAGCATGTGGCAGGTCACGCACTTGAGCTCGGTGAAGAAGCGCGCCCCCATCTCGGCCCGCTGTGGCGTGATGGCGCCCGTGGACAGCTGCCGGAAGGGCGCCTGCTTGCCCGCCTCTGCGGCGAACCAGTGCACCAACGTGCTGGCCTGCTCGCGGGTCAGGCCGAAGCGCGGCATGCGCAGGGCGAGCCACGGGCGAACCGGCGTGGGCGCGACCAGGAAGCGATACATGAAGCCGGGTTGCAGCTTGCCGCCGACGCCGTCCAGGGGTGGCGGACCGAGCCAGGCGTCGGCGTAGAAGCGCTGGATGTCGCCGGGCCGACCGTCCATCAAGTGGCAGTTCTGGCAGCCCCGATCATCCAGCAATCCTCTGGCCTTACGTGCCAGTCGAGCGGCCGGTGGATCGTGGCGGTAGTTCGGCGACACCCTCTTGCCCACCAGACCGCGCAGGTAGACCGACAGGGCCAGGACCTCACCCTCGTCCAGCGGGTATCGGGGCATGACCTGCACGATGGCCTCGGTCTCGAAGCGGCGTGGCGACTGCAACTTGATGCGTGTGTAGCGCTCCCAGGTGCGTTTATCCCGCTTGGGCGGGATGTCGCCGAAGAAGAGGTCGTGGGGGTCCTTGCGACCGTAGGCCACCAGATCGGGGCCGGGTCGACCGGCATCTTCGAATCCGGGGATCTCGTGGCAGCCAGCGCAGCCATAGTCGCTGATCAGCTTGCGGCCCAGGTCGATCCAGGCCGGGTCCAGGGTGCCGGTGAGCTCTTCGGGCACGGGCGGCGGCTCGGGACCCTGGGCCTTGGCCCAACTGGACAGGGCCAGGGCCTCGTTGCGGGTCAGTCGCATGTCGGGCATTCGAGCATCGGGCCAATAGGACACCGGCGAGCGCAACCAGGCGTACAGGAAGCCATGCTTTGTGCGGGAGCCGACCTCGCCCAGCTGCGGACCGAAGTCGATGGGGCTCACCGCCGCGGGCGCTTCCACGGCCTCCTCCTCTTCCTCCACGTCGCCGCCAAATGCAGCCCAGGAGTCATCGGCGGCCTCCTCCTGCACCGACTCGTCGCGCAGGGACAGCGCATCGCGACCTTCGACGCCCACCTCGTGACAGCCGCGGCAGCCGATGGTGTCAAACAGCTGCTGACCCCGCTCCACCAGCGACGGATCGGCGGCCGGTGCCTTCTCGGCCGCCGGCCAGGGCTTGGACGAGGCGGCCAGGTAGATAGTCATGGCCAGCGACTCCTTGTCGCGCCGCCGCGCCATCTCGGGATCCTTGTCCGCGCCAGGCCAGAAATCGGGCATCCGATAGCCCCGGCGGCGCTGCTTCGGATCGCGAATCCAGCGCAGCATCCAGCCGCGGTCCAGCTTGCTGTCGACGTGCATCAACGAGGGAGCGCGCCTTGGCAGCTCGTCCTGGTCGGCGGTGGCGTGGCAGCCGGTGCACCCCAACTGGCGGAACAGGCGCCGTCCTTTGCCCAGCAGGGGCGCGTCGACCAGCGTCTCGTCGCCCGGATGGCAGCCCAGACAGCTTGACTGGGCGAAGGGCTCGGGCAGCAGCGGCGTGGCCCAGTAGTGATCGTCCTCGCCATGGGCGGTGCCGGCGGTCAGCGCGAGGCCCTGACCCCGGTGGCAGGAGGTGCAGCCGTAGCGGATCACGGGGTGATTGCCCAGCAAGACCTCGCGACGTGGATGCACGCGCAGAGCCGCCGGCACCTTGTCGCCGGTCATGCGCGCATCGTCGATTCCGGCGTGGCAGGTGGTGCAGCGATCGATGACGCCGATATCAGGCGCCACCACCTGGCGGATGGCCACGCCCATGCGGCCGCCTCGGGCCTGGTCGTATTGGGTCTGCCACTCTTTCCAGGGCCGCCGGACCCAGGCCTCGTCGACCACCGCCCACACGGTGACCAGACCGAATCCCAACGCCAACGCCACGAACCAGGTGCGCAGGGAGCGGTCCTCGTCGCGGACGTAGCTCCCCATGCCTTCCTCTTACGTCGCGCTACTTGAAGTCGACCGAGGCTTTGGCCTCGGCTTTGGCCGTGACCTTCACGGTGGCCATCTTGCGGCCGAGCTTCTCATGCCAGTAGGCCAGCTTGTAGGTGCCGGGCGGCACATCGGTCATGGCGAACTTGCCGTCCGCTCCGGTCACCGCGAAGTAGGGGTGATCGAAGACGGCGATCCAGGCCAGCATCCAGGTGTGGCCGGCGTCGCAGCCGACCTTCATCAGGCCCTTGCGACGGATGGTCGAGGTGATGATCTGACCCTTGCGCGGCAGCCCATAGTTGAAGACGTCGGATTTACGCAGCTTGATGTGCGTATTGTGCAGCACCGGGTCGGCGTTGGAGACGGCCAGCTCGGTGCCGACGACGAAAGCCTGCACGTGCGGTTCGTAGCGGCACTGCACGTTGGCCAGCTTCGCCTTGCCCGCCTTGGCGACCTTGCCCTGCTTGATCTTCTGGATGAAGACGACAGCGTTCTTGAGGCCCTTGGCTTTGCCAACGACCACATCGTGGCTGATCTTGCGAGTGGTGCCGCAGACCTTCGGGTCCTGGGTGACCTTGACCGTGCGCGGGGGCGGTACCTTGCCCAGGAATCGGACCTGGCCGGCGATCGTACCGCCGTTGGTGACCTTGATGGCCTTGTAGGCGTGGGCAGAGGCGGGAATACACAGAGCCGCGGCGACCGCGAGGGTGAGGATGAGCTTCATGTCGGTGGTCCCTTGGATCGGGTGGGAGCTCCCAATCGAGACTAGGCTCGGAAGGGGGCGTGTCAACTCGGCATCTTGACGCACGAGGGGGTGCGGCGATTCGGTGCCATCGATGGGTCACATGGTTATTCAACCGGCTGCCGGCATCAGCTATACTTTCCAGCGGCGACGACCAGCGCCATCCCGACCTGGTCTGGAGTCCGTGATGCAAGCCGCCGTTCGCCCTCTGTTGCCCCGTTCGTACGCTGCTGCGCTGATCGCCCTGGTGCTGGCCCTGGCCCCAGCCTGCTCGTCCAATGGCGACGCTCCCACCGACGACGACAAGCGCAGCTGGAGCGTCGAGCTGGAGCATCTCGAGGGCGCGCTGCTGTCGGTCTTCATCGATGACGGCGGCGAGGTCTGGGTGGCGGGCGCCGATCGCAACGACAAGGGACCGACCCTGATGCACCGCGGCGCCGACAAGAGTTGGAAGACCCTGGAGCCCGGCGGCAAGGACGGGTTGTGGTGGGTATTCTCGCGCAAGGCGGGCGAGATCTGGGCCGTGGGTGATAAGGGCCGCGTCACCCGTCACGACGTGGCTGCGGGCACCTTCGTCGATCTGCCGTCGCCGACCACGGCCACGCTCTACGGCATCTGGGGCGCCGCCGACGGGCCGCTCTGGGCGGTGGGCGGCTTCGTCTTCGACTCCAGCAAGGACCCGGTCCTGCTCAAGATCGACGGCGACAAGGTCGAGTCCATGAAGCTGCCCTCTGAGATCAAGCCCTCGGAGGCCTTGTTCAAGGTCTGGGGCAGCGCGGCCAACGACGTCTGGGTCATCGGCGACAAGGGCACCGTGCTGCATTGGGACGGCAAGGCGCTGACCTACTCGGCCATCGAGGGCAAGCCGCGCCTGGTCACCGTGCACGGCGGCGGCAAGTCCGACGTGGTGGTGGTCGGCGGGGCCATGAACGCGCAGCTCTTCGAGCGCAAGGGCAATGGCAAGTGGGTCGACAAGGCGCCCGAGGGGCTGCAGTCGCTCAACGGCGTCTACGTCAGGTCCGATGGGACCGCGGCGGCCGCCGGCATGGGCGGAGTCGTACTGGAGCGCAAGGGCGGCACGTGGACCGAGCTGCCGCTGCCCGATAGCGACGCGGACTGGCATGGCGTATGGCTGGATGGCGACGGCGACATCTGGGCCGTCGGCGGCAACCTGGGATCTATTACAGCCATGGATGACGGGGCCGTGCTACGATACGGGAAGTAGGGCAGGCAGTACGGAGGAACCCATGCGAATCTCGGCATTTGCCAGAAACTGGTGGCGAGCAGTGCCGGCTGTCGCGATCGTGCTGATGATCGCCGGTCCAGCCTGCAGCGATCCGCCGGTTGAGGACGACAACTCCGACCTGGGCCCCATCGAGCAGGTGGTCGACGAGGTCGCGCGCACGGTCTGGCCAGGCGTCGATCGCACCGATGGTTCGCGCTACATCCGTCGCATCAATGGCTTCCTGCGAGATGAAGGCATCTCCTACTGGTTCATCGGCTTCGCCTCGCGCCTGACCGCCGACGCCTTCTTCTTCTGCCGCAAGGGCGACAAGGTCTGCCCCTTCGACAAACACGGCCGCCTCGATCCCAAGATCCAGGTGGGCCATCCGGTCTTTGCCAGGGTGCCCGGAGAGGCGGGCTACTCGCCCTTCTGGCTGGTCTGGGTGGTGCACGTGCCCGACGACTACAAGGACAATACGCTCAAGAGCGCCCACGCGATCGAGAAGGCCACCGCCGCCGGCGACGTGACGGTCTCCCTGTACTTCTACGACTACAAGGGCACGGTCGGCCCGACCGAGACGATCATGCACTGCCTGCTGGTGCTGGCGGGCACCGAGTTGGAGGACAACGGCAAGGACGTGGTCAGCCAGCCCGGCGTGCCGTCGGCGACCATCCCAGTGCGCATGGGCTGGCACAAACGATACAGCGTGGAGTTCTTCGACTTCAGCCACACCGAGCGGGTGTTCTCGCCCGATGACGTGACCGAGTCGCGCGCCTTGATGCCGATCTCCGACATCTTCGTGCTCTTCCGCGACTGCAAGGAGGACGGTAAGGGCTCCAAGGCGCCGGTCTGCGACAAGGTCAGCGGCGAGCTGCAGGGGGCGGTCAGCGAACGCGGCGTCGAGGACGACCTGACCAAGGATGGCGACAAGAGCGACTCCAACAACGTCATCGTCGCCGCGCCGGGCATCTCGCCGGCCAACGCCAAGGACAAGGTCTACTCGCCCTTGTGGCGGGTCAACGCCGTACGGGTGTTCGCCGATCAGGAGAAGAAGGTCACGTTGATGGACGATACCGGCGATCAGAACAAAACCGACATCAAGTCCATGCTCGAACTTCGCAAACGGGTCGACAGCGGCGTATTCGACGAGCCGGCTTTCATGAGCGAAGCCATGGCCGGCAACGCCATCCCCGGCAATGATGGCAAGGTGTTCTTCAACTGCCCGGTACAACCGGAGCTGAGCCTGGTGACGCCGTGAGTCGAGTCCTGCGATTGTTGGCCATCTGTGGGCTGTGCTGCGGCCTGTTGGCCTGCGATCCGGCGGAAGATATCGAGCCGATCGTCTGCAAGAACCCGGCGCCCGCGACTGGCAGCCTGGGCCTGGGCAACAAGCAGACCGGCTTCCTCGACGTGCAGACCGGCGATTCCGTGGATGTCGTGCTCGGTCCCCAGGGCTTGCATATGGTCGTGCTGAGCGTGCGCCTGGACGGCTTCGAGATGCCGTCGGTGGGTGGCAATCGAACGCGCGTGCGTGCCGCGGTGCGGGAGAGCGGAAAAGTGGTCGCCGGCGCGGTGGAGGCGGCCGCCCGGCCGTCGGTGGAGACGGGAGACCGGGTCGAGTTCCTCGGCATCCGGGCCACCTTCCAGGCCGACGAGGTGGACCCCTTCCATGGCCTGCTGGCGGACATCTCCATCACCGTACGCGACGGTTGCGGCCGTGACGTGCGCGCCGCCGACAGCTTGCGCCTCGACGTCCCGTCGGCGGACTGAATCATCCCGATGCCCGGTCTGGATCGCCATCTGCTACGCGACCCTGCAGCCATGCGCCTGGCGATGATTCGTCTGGCTGCCAGGAGTCAGGCGGTGATGTGCCTGGTGGTGCTCTGTCTGGCCTGGCCGATTGAGGCGACCGCCAAATCGGTCCCACAGAAGACGAAACGGCCAGACAAGACGTCCATCGCTCCGCGTATGGCCCGCCACCAGCTCTTCTTCGCCGCGGTGGAGCCCGAACCCATCCTGGTGGCGCTGATCATCAAGCGCATGTCCGATGCCAGCGGCGTGTGGTTGGAGACCAAGGCATTCGTCGCCTGGAAGGGGCGCTGGCAGTCGCCCTACTTCCAGCGCATTCGGCTGCCGAAATGGCCGGGGAAGACGCTGAGCCAGGCGGCTACGGCCTGGCAGGCGCACCTGGGCAGGGGCAAGCTGCGCCTGCGGGTCAGCGAGCGGGGCGGCGGCCTCAACTTGTCCATTCGGCGGCCTCAGGGAGGCCTGGAGATCAACGCGCGCAAGCTGCTGCCGGCGGGCTCCGGCGTCGATCCCCACGGCGCCATCACGTGGCAGCGAGCCAACGCCCGCCTGGTCGTGAATGGCCGACGCTTCAAGGGACGGCTATTTGTCGAGGAGATGGCCACCGCGACCACGACCTGGCCCCGTTTCGGCCGTTTCGAGATGTGGCTGCGCCTGCTGCCCGACGGCGGCCTGTTGCTCGGTCGGGCAGCGGTGGACAGCAGCGCCAATGAGGGTCGAGCGCTGTTCTGGCCCACGAAAGGACGCGCGGCTGTGGTCGCTTTTGCGGTAGCCGGCGCGAGCACCCGACGCGAACCGAAGACCGGCTTCACCCTGCCCATCGGCTGGCGACTGGGTGGCCGTGTGCCGGGACTGCTGCGGCGGGTCGGCGGCGAGCTCGGTCGGGGCAAGGCTCCAGGCGGCGGCGCGGCGGTCTATGACATCTCGCTGGCTGTAGGCGATGGCGGCCCTGTGACCGGTGGTATGGCCCTGGTCTTCCACCTGCAGGACGAGCCGTCGAGCCCGCAGGCCGGGGGGATAAAAGGCAAGCACCCGCGCCCCTGAGGGACGCGGGTGCCGCTGTGAATCTACGTTCTCGTGCCGCTGCTACTTCTTCTTGTGGCAGCCCTTGCACTTGTCGATCTTCTTCTTCTTGGCGTCTGCATTCACCTTGACCACCTTCTTGTGGCACTTGATGCAGGTCTTGTGGAAGATGACGGTCTTCTTATTGAACTTCTTGCCCTTCTTGAGGGCGAGGAAGGCCGCCTTCTTACCCTTATGCTCCTTCTGCGTCTGGCCTTCCGCCACGTGGCAGGCGGTGCACTTCTTGACCTTCTTCGCGTTCTTCTTGGCCGTGTGGTGGCACGTCTTGCAAGCGATCGCCTTGCCCTTATGGTCCTTGAACTCCTTGACATGCTTGGCATGGGGGAACTTGAGTGGCCCCTTCTTGCCCTTGATGCTGTTGAGCTTCAAGACCTCTTTGCCTTTGGGAACATCTGCGGCCAGGACCAGCCCGGACACGCCGAAGAAACCGATCACCAACAACGCGATCAGCCATTTGTAGCTGTTTTTCATGCTTCAACGCCTCCTGGGCCCGGGTGAGCCCTGACTTGTTATGCAGAGCAGGCCCGTCTGCGTGACGCAGCGTGCGGCCGGCGTATTCGCAAGTTATTCACAATCGACCCCGGATGTCGCCTTATCCGCCCTCGGTGTAGCGAACCGGCGGCTTGAGCCAGATCATGCCCGCGCATAACCACGTGCGTTTTCGGGGAAATCGAGGCCGACTCAGAGCGCCGGGATTGTGCGCGTTTCCAGGGCCGGGTTGTTGCACATGTTGTCCGAGACGACGAAGTGCAACTTGGATGTGCCGGGCACGTGGCGCTCGTCGAGGAAGATCTCGAAGCTGTAGGTGCCGTCGGGATAGTTGCCTTTGTTGTCGGAGGGTCCAGGCGGCGTCAGGGCGAATCCGCTCTCGGTGGCCGGGTCGTAGCATAAGACCATGCGCGACAGATCCTTGTCGGGATCGTGCACGGTGACCGAGATGGCGATCATGTCGCTGCCCGAGCGGGTGACCGAGATGTTGTCGATGACCGGGTTGTCGGCCTTCTCGTCGTCGGTGGGCATGCGGATGAGCTCGGCATCCGAGGGCTGATCGGGCCAGGTCGGGCGGCCGGTCAGATCCATCCAGACGCCCCACGAGACCATCATCGAGGTCAACTTGATCTGCTGGTGGTCATTGATCTCGATCTCCAGCGGCAGGTACTGGTAGTCGCTGTGAAAGAGATGCATCCCGTAGATGTCGCCACCGTTGAGATCGATCGTGAAGCGGCCCTTGTCATTGATCAAGCCGCCGGTCTCGTAGGCGCCCGCATGCACCGGTCCGCGCTCGATCAAGACCAGGCCCGGACCCAGGGAGTTGCCGTCGTCGCCGACGATCTGGCCGCTCACCCGGGTCGGAAGATCGTCGCCCTCGTCGACGCAGCCCATGGCCAGGAACGACAGCAGCAGCAGGAACGTCGCCATGCGTAGAGGGTTCATCACAGGCTCCAGTCTCGGGTGCAGCCCTGACAGGAGGGCAGCGGCTGGCCGGACAGCAGGCCGCGTCGCAGGGCGCGATAGCGCGGGCCGTTGTAGATCGTGTGCCAGTCCTCCTCGGTCAGGTCACCCAATTCCAGGTCATCATAGCCCAGCACGAAGCTCGAAATACAGCAGGGCAGCACGCGCCTGGACGCCGTGACCACGGCGCTCCGCCAGGGCCGCCAGCAGGCCAGCCAGGGGTTGGTCTCGGTGGCGGGGGTCAAGCTGTCCAGAATCGGTCGCCGTCCGGAGCCGCGCAGGGAGACGCCCAGCTCGGCGGCCACGGCCTCGGCGCGTCCGACCAGCTCCCGCGCCCGCCCGTCGATCCGGCCGTGCAGGGACAGCTCCTTGCGGGCGACGCCATGACCGGTCACCACCAGACGCTGGCCATAGACCTCCTCGACGCCCATGTCGGCGGCCAGTCGGACCAGGTCTGGCAGATCTTCGACCGTCTCGCGGGTCAGGATCATCCACAAGCTGACGCGCGGATGGGTCTGCTCACCTCGCTCGCGCACGAAGGCGCGCACGTTGCCGACCACGCGATCGAGGATCGGTGCGCCAGCCATTCGGCTCACGGTCTTGGGCCGGGTGCCGTCCAGGGAGACGCGCAATTCGTGCAGACCGCTGTCCAGGAGCGCCGCGCGACGGCGTGGGTCCAGCAACGTGCCGTTGCTGTTGAGCAGGGTCCAGGCGCCCGCGGCCGCGGCGTCTGTGACCATCGCCGGCAGGTCCTCGTTGAGCAGCGATTCGCCATTGAGATGAAAGGCCACGCGCTGCAGGTTCGGCAGGTCGGCGACGATCTCGCGGTAGTCGGCCAGGCTGAGATCCACGTCGGGCCCCAGGTCGGCGTGGGTTCGCTCGCAGGCGCTGCACAGGAGGTTGCAGCGGCTGGTGACCTCGATCTGCAGCTCGGTCGGCGGCGCCAGGGCCAGCTCGCCACGGGCCAGGTCGTTCACCACGGCGCGGGTCGCGCGGGCCAGTTTCGAGTCCGCCTGATCCAGGGCCAGCAGGTCCTGGGCCTCGTCGATGTCGGCCAGGCGATCGATGCGAGCGACGCGCAGGCCCAGGCTGGTGGCAAGGGCGACCGTCGCCTCCACCGTCCTGCCGGTGCTCATCTGAACCGGTGTGAAGATGTCGTGGGGGGCGCTCATGCCGACCAGGTAGTAGCCGCCGTCGGGCCCGGTGCCCAGCACGACGTCGGCGTTCTCCAGGGCGTGCAGTGCCCGACCGACCACGTCGGCCGACAGGTGCGGCACGTCACCGCTGACGATGATGGCTTTGGCATGTTCTGCCAGCAGCAGTTCGAACGCGCGGTGCAACTCGGCCGCCAGACCCGCCTGATCGGGCACCAGGCTGGCGGCGCGCTCGCCCAGCAGACCCTCCAGCCGCGCCCCTTCATCGTCATCTTCGGGCGCGTCGTGCACCAGGTAGAGCTGCCACCGATCGGGAGCTTCGAGCTGGTTGAGCTCGTCATCGAGGAAGGCGCGATGCAGGCGCAACGCTGCCTCGTCGCCCAGGGAGCGGGCCAGGCGGGTCTTGCTGCGACCCATGCGCGGCAGCTTGCTGATCACCGCCACGGCCGCGGCGGCCAGCGTGGCGGCGTCTCGATCGCCTGCACCGAGCGGATCCCACCTCATGACGCCGGCCCCGGGCGCGCCAGCACCAGCCGCAGGATGGTCGCGCTGGCCCGGAGGGCGCCACGCAGGTTGCCGGAGACCTTGCTCTTTCCAGCGCGACGACGACGGTAGCGGATGGGCAGTTCGCGGACCCTCAGGCCGCAACGCAACGCCGCGAGCTGCATCTCGACCGGCCAGCCATGCCCCATCTCCCGCATCTGCAGGCGCTCGAAGGCGTCGGCGCGGATGGCCCGCATGGAACCCAGGTCGGTGTATCGATGGCCATGCAGCCGCCAGATGAGCGTGGTCGCCAGCCGATTGCCCACTCGCTGCAGCGGCCGCAGGGCGCCGCGCTCCACGGGACGGCGGGCACCCAGAACCAGGTCAGCGTCGCCAGCCAGCAACGGCGCCAACAGGGAACCCAGGTCGGCCGGATCTTCAGCGCCGGCGCCGTCGGTGAAGGCCAGGATCGCCGCGCCATCGGCCAGCGCCCGCTCGGCGCCGCTCGAACAGGCCCGACCGTAGCCCCGGCGGTTCTCGACCAGGACGACCGCGCCGGCGGCTTCGGCATGGGCCCGCGTGCCGTCGTCGCTGCCGCCATCGACGACCACCACGTGGCGGTGGCCATGGGCCCGCAGTCCTTCGATCACGTGGGCGATATTGGCCGCCTCGTTCAGTGCCGGGATCACGATGACGGCCTTCACCGCCAGATCTCCGTGTGTCCGCCTACGGCCACGAACGCCAGCCCGACGGCGTCCAGCAACATGAAGGGCGCGACCACCCAGACCCCGGTCCAGATCAGCGCCACCGCGGCCGCCAGGCAGTAGAGCGCCAGCCCGCCCTCGAGCAGCACCAGGCCATCGGGGCCACTGCGATAGCGCCGGGCCACCGCGTCGCCGTGACGGATGACGCCCAGCTTGGGCGTGCGCTCGAAGACGCCACCGCGCTGCCGCACGGCACGCCAGACGGCGCCCGCGTTGCTGACCGCGATGCCGATGCCCACCAGGGTCAGCAGGCCCAGGTCCCGCATGGGGCGGCGGACCGACTGCCCCAGGGCGCGCTGGGCATAGAGGTACAGGATGGTCGGGCCGGACATGGCCAGGGCAAAGGGCAGCAGCAGCGACCACAAGGACACACCGGCTGCGGCGCCCGGAAGCAGGACGCAGGGCACCGACAGCAGGGCCGTGGCGGCGATGAGGGCGTGGATGGCGTAGTGCGTCAGATGCAGGGTGGCCTGCAGGCGGGCGCCGAGCGGCAGGTCTGCGCGCCAGATGCGCGGCAGCAGCTTGATGGCAGTCTGCATGGAGCCCGTGGCCCAACGCCGCTGTTGGGCCTTGAAGGCGGCCAGGGTGGTGGGTAGCTCGGCGGGACAGGTGAGGTCGGGATCGTAGACCAGTCGCCAGCCGCGCAGCTGGGCGCGGTAGCTCAGGTCGAGGTCTTCGGTCAGGGTATCGGCCGTCCAGCCGCCGGCGTCGGCGATGGCGTCGCGACGCCAGATGCCTCCGGTGCCGTTGAAGTTCATCAGCCAGCCGGCGGCGCAGCGGGCGGTCTGCTCGACGCCGAAGTGGCCGTCGATGGCCAGCGCCTGGGCCCGCGTCAGCCCGGACCACTCGCGGTTGAGGTGGGTCCAGCGGCCCTGCACGGCGGCCACATTCTGGTCGTTCATCCAGGCCATGGCGTGGCGCAGGAAGTTGGCCGGCGGCACGAAGTCGGCGTCGAAGATCGCCACATATGGCGCATGATTCAGGGTCATGCCGTGGGCCAGGGCGCCGGCTTTGTAGCCCCGCCGATGGTCGCGACGGATGTGGCTGACCTGGTGGCCGCGGTCGACCAGTCGCTGGACCACCGACGCGGCGACGGCGGGCGTGTCGTCGGTGGAGTCGTCCAGCAATTGGATGTGCAGGCGGTCGGACGGCCAGTCCAGGGCGGCGCATGCCTCGAGCAGCCGCTCGACCACGTTCTTTTCGTTGTAGATGGGCAGCTGGACCAGGATCGCCGGCAGCGCGGCGTCCTCGGCCACGGCCGCAGGCGGCTTGGGGCGCTGATGAGCGGTCCGGCGGTGGATCCAGACCAGCAGCAGGCAGTTGCCGCCATAGGCGAGCATGGCCAGCAGCAGGACGACGTAGAAGCCAACGGCGATGGAGGTCAGCGCGGTCATGGGGCGTCCACCCCGGCGTGGCGGTTGCCGGCGGTGGCCCAAGGATAGCGCCCTGTCGGCGCCGGGTCAGCCGCCTTCGCCTGTCAGGCGGGCGAAATTCGCCGCCAGCGTCGGCTGCCAGGGATGACCGCCGGGCACCATGTCCAGGGCCCAGCGGCACAGTTCGGTGGCCCGCTCGCGCTCGCCGGTGCAGGCGAAGATGCGGGCCATGGTGTTCAATCGCATGGCGACTTTGGGACCGCTGGGGCCGCTGGCGCCGATCTCCAGGTGCAGGGCCCGGTCCGCGTGGCGCAGGGCGTTATCCGACTCGCCGACAGCCAGCAGGAGGCTGGCCAGGTTGGCAGCGCACGCGGCCGCTTGTCCGGCCGAGCGGGGCCCGGCCTCCTCGAGGGTCTCCAGCGCCTGTTCATAGAGGTGGCGGGCGGTATTGCGCTCCCCTGCCGAGTGCAGCAAGCGGGCGAGGTTGTGCAGGCGGACCGCGACCGCGGGGTGATCGCGTCCTCGGCTGGCCAGGTCGATCTCGAGCGCACGACCGTACAGGTCCACGGCCTCTTGCAACCGTCCACGCCGGCGCAGGACCAGGGCGAGGCTGTTCAGGTGCACCGGCAACGAGGCGTGGCGCATACCCACCTCGGACTCCATGATCGCCAGGGCCTGCCGATGACATCCCTCCGCGCCGTCCAGGTCCCCCTGTTGCAGCAGGCTGCGGCCCAGGTTGTTCAGGTGTCCGGCGAGTCGACTGCCCTCCGGCGGCAGCTGTCGCTCCAACTCCAGGGCGCCGCGAAAGCGGTCGGCGGCTTGCTGAAAGCGACCCCGTCGATACAGCCGCATACCTTCGGCGCTCAGACGTTCGACCCGCTCTTTGACCTCGAACACGCTCATGGCCCGCCATCGTACACCAGCGAAGGCGGGACCTCATGGCCTTTGTGGACTTGTTCCTATCTCGCGCGGGTTTGGCGCAGATCCGCGGCTTCGGCGATGCGTGCCTGCCAGTCCGGCGCCAGAGCGCAGCGGATCAGGCCGGCGGCGAGGTCGACATTGCCGTGGGAGGCCCATTTCTGACTGGGACCCCGCATGCCGAGACCGGCCGCCAGTCCCAGGACGCCGTCGACAACAGAGGCGCCGATGCGTTCGCCCATGCGATCATCATCGCGATCGCTGCCGCTGATGAAAGAGGGGCGGGCGATGGTCCAGGGCAGTCCGCTCGCCTGCACCCCTGCCTCGACCCTGGCGCGCACCTGCAGGTAGGCGCCGCGGGCGTTGGGGCCGGCGCCCAGCGACGACAGGTAGACGAAACGCGGCGTGCTGCCGCATGCCCGGGCCGCTTGCAGCAGCAGGATGGTCAGGTCGTGATCGATCGCCTCGTAGCCCGCCGCGGCGGCGTCGCCACCGGCTTTGGCGGCCGCTTTGGCACGGGCCCGTGTGGTGCCCAACAGGCCGAATACGATCGTGGGCGCCAACGTGGACAGGGTCGCGTTCATGGCCTCCGCCTGCCATGGTGTGGCGTCGACCTCGGCGCCAGACGACGCGAAGTGCTCCCGCCAGTGGGCCAGCCGCGCCGAGTCGGGGCGCACATGGGCCACGGTGCGCACGCCGGCGGCGGCCAGCTGGCGGGCGACCTCGCGACCGGTGTAGCCGGTGGCGCCGGCGATGAAGGCGATGTGTCCGGTCATGGGCGGTCGTCCCTGCGGGTGAAGGCGTCGACGCCATCGGACGGTCTTGGGGGTCGCCTTGTCAAGGCGCAGGAGTGGACGGCACTCTGGTCGCCGGGGACGACGAAGGCGTCGTCGACGAGCGAGCCCATGAACCGTGGTCGAGCCATCTCTGCGTACATCTTGAAGGCGGCAGCGCTGGCGTTGCTGTTGGTGGACTGCTCGACGGTGGACGACGGGGCCAAAGACACGGCCGTCAGCGACGACGTGGCCAAGGATTCCGCCGACGATGCGCTGGACAGCGGCGTCGATGTACCGACAGCCGACGTCCAGAGCGCGGACACGCCAGTAGACGCCGCCGCCCCCATTCCGGACGCACCGGACGGGGCCAACCTGCACATTCGCCTGAATGGACCCGCGCACCTGGCGGGCGCGGTGGTCGAGGTGGTCCTGGCCGAAGCGGACCTGGTCCAGGCGGGGTTGTACGCGCTCGGCCCGGAACACGCGGTCCTCAAGGCGCCTGTAGCGAGCTTCCCAACGGACCTGTTCACCACCGCGCCGGCGGGTGACTGGGTGGTGCGGGCCATCGCCCTGGGCGGCAATGAGGAGTGGATGGCGGTGGGCTTGAGTTGTACCGATGGGGGCGCCATCGCCCAGGTGAACATCGCCGAGGGCGGCGGGCTGAAGTCCATCCATGCGACCTTGAAGCAGGATGAGGGCATCGAGTCGTTCGACCAGGTCTGCGGCGGCCAGCCGGACACCTTCCTGCGTCCGACCGTAGAGGTGGCCACGCCGCCCGTGGAAAACGCCACCGCCCACTACATGGCCGGGGTGGTGCACGGCGAGCGCTACTGGTTGGCGGCCTACCAGGATGGCGTCAGCAGCTTCCATTTTCCGCCGGGCAAGGAGATCGACGAAGAGGGGCTGGCCGGCTGGACGATCAGCGGCGGGGCCTTCTGCTCGCGCATCCTGCGACACGGCGACCTGCTCTTCTGCGGCACCCGCACGCCGGTGGTGCAGGTGCATGCGGTCAGTGTGGATTCGGGCAAGGCCAAGGGCAGCAAGACCGTGGACCTGGGTGAGGGACATCACAGCGAGGGCATGACGGCGCAGGGAGGCCGGGTCTGGGTCGCGGTGCACGATGGTGGGCTGCGGGCGCTGGCCGATTCGGGCGCATTTGGTCAGCAATCGGTGAAGTCACCGGCCGGGTTGACCGACGCCTGGGATGTGGCAGCGGTGGGCTCCGAGCGCCTGTTGGTGGCCGATGGCGTGGCCGGTGTGGCGATGTTGAGCAGCGGCGGGGCGGCCAAGGACGCGCCGGCGGTGCTGCACACGTTGAAGTTGCCGGGCACTTCGGCGTTCCTGGCGGTATCCGGTCCACAGGCGGCAGTGAGCGCTCTGGGCGGCGGCTTGCATATCATCCGCTGGGACGATGGCGGCAAGATGAAGTTGCAGGGGAGCTGGTCAGGCGGCGGTCTGGTCTACGGCCTGAGCATTGACGAAGGCCACGTCTTTGCCGGCGTCGGCAGTCATGTGCTGGCCCTGAAGTTGCCGGGGGTCGGCAGCAACGCCCCGCCGACGCTGCGCGCCCTGCAGCCCTCCCCGTTCTTTGCGCTGGATGCCGATCCCTATGGCAAGGACCTGCTGACGGCAGAGTTTCAGGGCGTGCGCATTTTGCAGCGGCACGCCGACGCCAAGCAGAAGACCGCCCTGGTGATGGAGCCCAGCATCTTTGCGCCGCTTGCGGCCGTCGGCGCCAAGATGCGCAGCACGCTGACGTTGCGCAACGTCTCCGATCAAGCGGTGAAGGTCAGCTCGGTGCGCTGGTACGAGGCGGCGGCTTCGGGCAGCGCGGGTCTGCCCATCAGCGGCCCGGTCACGGTGCCGGGCAACGGGCGGGTGAGCATCGCGGTGGAGGTGGACAAAACCATCAAGGGCGCGGTGGCCCATGGCCTGCTGATCCAGAGCGACGACGGGCTGCGACCTGTGGCCGGCGTTCGCATGATCGAGGTCGACCAGTTGCAGCCCGGCGACAAGCTGCCGGCCATGACCTACCAGGACAAGGCGGGCAAGAGCGTCGATGTGGGCGCGGCCCTGGCGGGCAAGGTCGGCGTGCTGCTCATCGCCGCGGAGACCTGCCCGGTGGCATTCTACGCCCTGGCATCGGCCAAACGGGTGCTGGCGCCCTGGCTGGCATCGGGCAAGGTCGCCGCGGTGGCGCTGAACCCCTGGAATCAACCCATCGACGCGCCCGAGACGGACGCCCTGCAGCCCGGCTTCCCTGTGCTCTACACGCCGCTGACCACGTCCGATGGCCACGACTGGTCCGAGGTGCTGGACGTCACCTTGGGCCAGCCCAGCCACCACGGCCCGCCCATGCCCATCGTCTACGTGGTCGACAACACCGGCGTCATCACCCTGGCCCGATGGGGCTGGCGACCTGACGAGGTGGAGGCCGCGATCCAGGCGTCGCTACCGAAATGAGTCGATGAGCCAGGGCGCTGCTGCCCGGGTCAAGGCGCCAGTCTCTCGATGATCCAGTCCCCGTCCGGCCCGCGGCTGTAGACCAGCCGATCGTGCAGCCGGCGCGCCCTGCCCTGCCAGAACTCGACCCGCCGGGGGCGCAGTCGATAGCCGCCCCAGAAAGGCGGTCGCGGCACGTCGCCGTCGGCGAACTGCGCCTCGGCGATGTCCGACAGCGCATCCAGTGAGGGTCGGTCGGCCACGACCTCGCTCTGGGGCGACGCCCAGGCGCTGATCTGGCTGCCGCGTGGCCGGCGAGCGTGGTAGGCGTCGCTGGTGGCCGCGTCGACCCTCTCCACCGTGCCCTCGACCCGCACCTGGCGCTCGAGATCGGGCCACCAGAAGGTCGCGCAGGCGTTGGCATTGGCGGTCAATTCGCGCGCTTTTCGGCTGTCGTAGTTGGTGTAGAAGACGAGCCCGTCGACGTCGAGGTGCTTGAGCAACACGGCGCGGGCCGATGGGCAGCCATCGTCGCTCACCGTGGACAGGATCATGCCCTCGGCGAGCGTCAGATCGTGCTGCTGCGCGGTCTTCCACCAGCGGGCCAACAGGTCGGTGGGTTCGTCATCGACGTACTGTTCCAGCAATTCTCGCATCGGACCTCGACCCTGGGTGTGAAGCGGCGGGCGGGGGGCTACATGGGGCAGTCTTTCTTGTAGCCGGGACAGCAGGGCGCGACGACGCCAAGGTCGCACAATATGGTGATGCACCAGCACTGTCCAAATGCGGGCGGCTGGCTGCACTTGCCGGCGCACTGACCACCGGGGCAGGCGCCGCAATCGCCGGCACAGGTCTGGCAGGTCTCTCCAGGATCGCACTTGCCGTCGCCGCAGCTGGGGCCGCAGACCTTGCAGTCGGCGGGGCAGGTCTTGCAGGTCTCGTTGCCGCTGCAGCTGCCGTCGCCGCAGACCGGCGGGCAATCGGCCGGACAGCTGGAGTTGGTCTCGCCGCCATTGCAGAGATTGTCGCCGCACTTGGCGACGCACTTGCCGCAGTCCTTTTCACAGGTGCTGCAATTCTCCGACGTGTGGCACTTGCCGTCGCCGCAGACCGGGCCGCAGGGGCCGCAATCCTGGGGGCAGTTCTTGCACGTATCGTTGCCGTTGCAGGAGCCGTCGCCGCAGTTGGGTTTGTTGCAGGAGGCGATCGCCTCGTGTTTGCAGGCGCCCTTGTCGCAGAGGTCACTGGTGCAGATGTCGCCGTCGTCGCACTCCAGGGTGACCGTGCAGCACTTGGCGACCTCCTTGTGGGCGCAGACGGAGGCGTTGCAGTTGTCCTGGGTGCAGCCCTTGCCGTCATCGCAGTCGCTGTCCTGGACGCAGCAGCCGGCGATGGCTTCGTGCTTGCAGGTGTTGGTGGCGCAGCTGTCTTTGGTGCAGGGATCCTTGTCGTCGCATTGGCTGCCGTCAGTGCAGCAATCCGGATCGCTCTTGTCGTGTTTGCAGGCCCCCTTGACGCAGGTGTCGTCGGTGCAGACATCGCCATCGTCGCAGGTGCTGGCGTCCAGGCAGCAGTCGGCGCCCTGCGCGGCGTATTTGCAGGTCTTGTCGGCGGCGCAGTCGTCTATGGTGCAGGCGATGCCGTCGTCGCAATCGACATCCGCCTCGCAGCAGCCTTCGATGGCCGTCCAGCCGCATTGATTGGCCGCGCAGGTGGCGGTCTGACAGGGCTTGATGAGACAGTCGCCGGTGTCGACGCAGCACCCGTCGATGGGTTTGTGGCTGCAGTTGCCAGCGGCGCACTCGTCCAGGGTGCAGGGTTTGCCATCGTCGCAGGCTGCGGCGTCGCCGCATTCGGCGACGGACCCGGCATCGACGGTCCCCTGATCGACCGCGCCGCCATCACTGCCGCCGCCATCGACCACCTTGTTGGCGCCGACGCACTTGCCCTGGACGCACTGCCCGCCGCCGCACTGGAAGTGGGCCGTACACTCGGCCGCAGTGCCGCAGATGCCCGCCACGCAGGGCGCTCCCGGGGGACAGTCGCCGGCGACCGTGCAGGCCTGGCCGCCACCGCCGCCGGTTGGCCCCGCCTCGCTGCCGCAGGCCGGCGCGAACAGGACGACCGCCAGCAGGGCAGCGCACGTGACGACGCTGCCGCAGCGCGACTGCAATCCGGGCACGTGTCGGGCTGCGTTCATCGGAGCTCCTGGCCATTGTGGGCCGCGTGGTCACAGCCTAGCGGAGTCGGGTGGAGCTTGTCATGGGCCGCTGATGGCACGCTGCGTGCGATACCTCGGAGGCAGTGAACGGGCGAACTGGCGCGAG
>CAYTLW010000024.1:0-18450 GCA_964438735.1 uncultured Enterobacteriaceae bacterium
TAAGCCCCAGGATCTTGGACGTCACCCCATGTGGAGCCGCGAAGCGGCGGTATTCATTAGCCTGGGGCGTAAGCCCTGCCCATCTTGTACATGACGGGACACGCCGAACCGGAAGTGCTCGGCCAGCTGACCGGCAGACAGACGGCGAGCCTGCTGCGCAAGCCCATTGTGCCCGTCGACCTGATCGATGCCATCCAGGCGCGGCTGTCGTCGAACTCATTGGTCGCGCGCTGAGTCCATCGCGGCCGCAGTACCCCTTGAGAAGTCCGATTGGTCCCGAGAATTGTCGTCTGACTACGGCGTCAGCGGCCGAACCAGCGGACCCTCACCGCTGGCGATCTGCGAGGTCACCTCGTCCAGTCGCGGCGCCGTGATGTGGCTGGGATCGCTGAACGAGGCGCGGTCACGGTTGAACGCATTATCCCAGTCCAGGTCGAGCGTCGGCGCGATGGTGGCCAGCTCCTTCTTGAGGCGGTCGTAGGTGCCGGTCAGGTCGTAGTCCTTTGCCTTTTCGGCCAGGTCGCGATGGGTCGGCGGCAACACGAATGTCAGCGCCACCTTGTTGTCCTGGCACCACCTGGCCATCTCTCGGAGTTTGATGAGCAGCTCGTCGGGTTGGCGGAAGGTCTCGCCCGTGATGCGCCCCCACTCGCCCAACTGGTGCTGCCAGAAGGCCTGCCGATCCATCGGCGGGCGCTCGCTCGTGGCGCCCTCGCCGGTGGTGGCGTGGTAGAGGTTCAGCCACGTCGCCTTGCTGACCAGCGGGCTGAGGTAGTAGCGCAGGGGCGAGTCGAACATGGCCCGCGTATCGCAGGTTCGGCAGAGGTTGATGGCCCCGTTCAGGGTCGACAGGTTCAGGCCCAGGTAGACCCGCTCGAGCTTGCCCTGCTCGCTGGCGAACCAGAACGCGTCGATGGCCTCCGTGGTGCTGCCGCCAGCAAACGCCAGGTTGAAGGTGGGTTTGCCGAGCGTCTTCTCAAAGGAGGCCTCGGACCAGGCGCCGACCCGCGAATCGCCCAGCAGGATCACCGGCCGAGGATCGTTGAGGTAGCCGGCCAGCTTCCAGTCGAAGTAGCTCAACTTGTGGGAGACGGGCTCCTTGTCCAGGCCCAGGTCGACGGCCCGATTCAGACCGAATGGATCGACCGCGTAGTTCAATCCGGCGCACGCCACCAGCAGGAACGCCACGATGGCCACGTTGACCATGTCGGCACGCCGCGACCGTACCCAGGTCGTGCCTGCGTCGTCGCCTGCGGTGTTCGTGGTGGTGGCGTCAGTCATGGGCGGTTTCAGTCTCCCGGACTCAGAATTGGAAGTAGATGAACTGCTGCTGGCCATAGGCGCCGAACAGCACGGTGAACAGGATCAAGGCGTCATTCCAGGCCAAGCGAAGCACCTGCCCACGACGACCAGGGATCTTCGGCCAGTCATGTTCCTGGGCCAGCTCGCGAACCCAGACAAACACCACCAGCGCCAGGGAGAGGACGAACTCGGTGGAGGTCATGCCGACCGCGACGACCAGCTGCTGGTAGAGCGCACGTACGTCGAACGCCGCCACGGCGCTCAGTTGGGTCGACAGGTCGACGCCGGCGCGCTCGAAGAGAAGGCCCACGTCGGACAGGGAGTTGGCGCGGAAGAAGACCCAGGCGATCAGGGCCAGGTGGAAGGTGATGAACATCTCCCAGACCCACATCAGGCGCGGCCGGTCGCCGAGCCCGATGTTCTGCACGATGCGCTTGCGCAGACCCAACGTGAACACGGCGAAGGCCAGGTAGAAGCCGTGCAAGGCGCCCCAGACCAGGAAGGTCCAATTCGCCCCGTGCCAGATGCCGCTGACCACAAAGGTCACAAATAGGTTGCCATAGCGGCGCGACACGCTCACCCGATTGCCGCCCAGGGGGATGTAGACGTAGTCCCGGAACCAGGTCGACAGGGAGATATGCCAGCGGCGCCAGAAGTCCGAGATGTTGGTCGCCAGGTAGGGCCTGCGGAAGTTCGTCATCAGGTCGAAGCCCAGGATGCGCGCGGTGCCGATGGCGATGTCCGAGTAGCCAGAGAAGTCGCAGTAGATCTGGAAGGCGAAGAAATACGTCGCCAGGATGACCGTCAATCCGGCGTGGTCACCGGGCGCGTTGTAAACAGCGTCCACATAGGTGGCCAGACGGTCGGCGACGACGACCTTCTTGAAGAAGCCCCAGACCATGAGGCGGGCACCGCTGGCCAGGCGTTCGTAGTCGAACGTGACCTCGCGGTGAAATTGCGGCAGCAGGCGCACGGCCCGTTCGATGGGTCCGGCGACCAGCTGCGGGAAGAAGGAGACGTAGAGCGCGAAGGTCAGGAACTTCGGCTCCGGCTGCATCTTTCCGCGATAGATATCAATCGTGTAGCTGAGCGTCTGGAAGGTATAGAAAGAGATGCCGACCGGTAACAGGACGTCGAAGGCGGGCACGTCGTAGAAGATGTTGAACTGGTTGAACAACGCCCTCAGCGACTCGTTGACGAAGTTGAAGTACTTGAAGGCGAAGAGCAGCCCGAGGTTGGCGAGCAGGCTGAGGTACAGGAAGGGCCGCCGAGACTTCTTGTCCGGCAGGGCCGCCATGCGCCGCCCGGCGAAGTAGTCCACCACCGTCGAGCTGACGATGAGGATGGCGTACTCCGCCTTCCAGCACATGTAGAAGTAGTAGCTGGCCGCCAGCAGCATGAGCTGGCGATAGCGGTGGGGCAGGGCGAAATAGATCGCCACCACCACCGGAAAGAAGATCAGGAACTCCAGGGAATTAAACAGCATGAGCGGGTCTTCGAGGAGTCCTGAACAGGGGGCGGCGCCGCTGGAGACGGTGCAGACTAGCCGCGAACCCCGCGCTCGTCGAGATCCGTCGCGTCGACCGGACCGGCTTGTGGGTTGTCGCCCGGCTCCGGAAGGTTCACGTCCAGGGCCTCGGCGACCCGGCCGGCCAGCACGTTGATGTCGTGATGGGCCCGGGCGCGCGCTTCCGCCTCGTCACCCATGGCCTGGGCGCGGTCGGCATCGTGCAGCAGGGCGCCCATGGCCTCGACGAGGGCGGGTACATCGCCCTTGTCGATCAACAGGCCGCTGACGCCGTGCTCGACCAGCGATGGGATCGCGCCCACCTTCGTGGCGACCACCGGCATGGCCGCGGCCATGGCCTCCAGCACCGCGTTGGGCATGCCCTCGGAGTGGGAAGGCAGGACCAGCACGTCCGACTCCGCGAAGGCGTCCAGCTTGTCCTGACCCGAGACCCAGCCGCGCGCGTCCACCTTCTTTTCGATGCCCAGTTCGCGGCAGCGAGCGGGCAACTCCTCGGCCAGAGGACCGCCGCCACAGAGCACCATGCGAAAGTCATGTCCCTGCGCGGCCAGTTGCCCGCAGGCTTCCAACAGCTCGGGCACGCCCTTGAAGGTCTCCAGCCAGCCGAAAAAGAGGAAGGTCGTCACGGGTCCGCGCACCCGCTCGCGGCGACGCCTGCGAACATCGGCGAAGAGCTCCAAGTCGATCCAGTTGGGGATGACGCGCACGCGCTCCGGCGGCAGGTCGAAGAGCTCCAGCACCTTGTCGGCTGGCTCGGCGCCCTGGCAGAGCACCACGTCACAGGCCTGCAGTGCGCGACGCTTGAACCAGAACAGCCAGCGATCGTCGCTGGAACGGCGCACCTCGGAGCGCAAGCTCAGCACCACACGTTTGCCGCGCGCCCGCGCCAGCAGGACCATGGTGCCCTTCTCCAGCAGACTCGTCGGCGCGTAGGGCGTAAAGACCAGCACCCCGTGCAGGTCGCGGTCGACCAGGTGTCGGCTCAGCTGCAGCACGCGCAAGAACGCATCCCACCCGCGCACGACCACGCCGGGGGGCGGATGCCGACGCATGGTGTTGTCGACCAGCTGCCAGCGCACGGAATCGGTGATCCGACTGCCGACGAGCAGTTTGCAGGCCGCGGCGACGCCGCCGATGGTGTTGTCGCCGGCGCTCTTCTTGAACGAGCCGACGAAGGCCACGCGCTTGCGCGTCATGCGGGCGCCCCGTGTGCGGCCACGCCACCAGGTACCTGGGCCAGCAGTTCGTCCACGGGGGTGAGCAGGTCCGGACCGTGCTCGATGACGCCGAAGTGGGAGGTCTCGGGCAGGATCAGCAGCCGGGCGCCTGGGATGGCCGCGGCCATGGCTTCGCCCACCTCTGGGGGCGTGACCCAGTCTTCGGTGCCCGCCGCCACCAGAGTGGGGCAGGCGACGGTCGGCAACATGTCGCTGGCGTCGTGATGCATCAACTCCACCAGGACCCGGAAGTAGGTGCGCGTGTGGTTGCGTGAGACGACCTGCACGTCGCGGTGGAAGAGCTCCCGATCGGCGCGGTCGCCGACAAAGCCGATGCCGTTGCAGATGAACCAGGCCACCGGGGGCAGCGAAGCGCCCAGGCGAAGCAGGGCGGTACCGCCCCAGGGCGCCGCGGCGCTGCCGTGGACCAGCGCGTGGAGTGCCGCCGCAAACGGGGCCGGGAATGCCAGCTGGAAGGGGCGGCCATGGGCGCCGAAGAGCGCGCCGAACGCCGTCACGCGACTCTGCGCCGCGCGGATGATCTCCAGTCCGACCTGCACCCCCATGGACCAGCCCAGCACCGCGGCGCGCTCGATGCCCAGCGCGTCGAGCACCGCCAGGCCGTCGGCGGCGTGACGTGGCATGGACACGTCGGCGTCCAGATCGGGCAATCGACTCTCGCCGAGGCCGCGATAGTCCCACAGCACACAGCGATATCGATGGCGCAGGTGTTCGACCACCACGTCCAGACCGGGCACGGAGACGCCAATGCCGTTGGCCAGCAGCACAGCGGGTCCCTCGCCGGTGGACTGGGCTTGAAGCACGGCGCCGTCCTCGGTGACGACGCGGTGGTAGTCGTAGGCGACTTTGGGGTGTACGGCGGCCGGGCTGAACATCCGCTCTCCTTCGCGCGCGCATGACGGCCTCGGCCGCTCGCGGCGGCGCGACTATACAAGCCCCGTCGCTCATGTGGTAGGACACCGACCATGGTGCACTCTCGACCGGCAGGGTCCCGGCGCGTCAGCTACCTGATGAACTCCATGGCCGCCGGCGGCGCCGAGAGCCAGGTACGCTGGGTGGTGCAGGCCTTCGATCCGAGCCGTTACCGGGCCCAACTGGCCTGGTACAACGACAGCGAGGGCTTCTTCGAGCCGCCACCGGGCGTGCCCGCCGGTCTGCTGCCGCGCGGCGGCAAGTTCGACCCGCGCTTCGGCCTGGCGCTGGCGGGCTGGATGTCCCGCCGCCGCACCGACGTGATCCACGCGTGGCAGGCCCCCCCCGCCTTCTACGCCTCCCTGGCCCGGCTGCTGCCCGGTCGGGCGCCGGTCATCGGCGCGGTGGCCCACTCGGCGACCCTCTTTCCGGTCGACCACGTCTCGCGCACGCTGCATCCCATCGCCGCGCGGGTCGCCGATCACACGACCGTGAACTGCCGCGACGTGATCCCCTGGCTGGTGGATCGCGGCATCGACCGGGATCGCATCACCTACATCCCGAACATCCTGCCGCCGCCGCTGGTCGACCGCGTGCCGTCGAGCGTCGACCAACGCCAGGCGTTGTTGCAGAAGCTGGGCCTCGATCCAGGTCGGCGGCCCATCGTGCAGCTGGCCCGCGTGGACGCCAACAAGAACGCCGAGGGCCTGCTGACCGCGCTGCTGGCGCTGCGCCGAAACGGGGTCGAGGTGCCGCCGCTCCTGCTCGCAGGTCGCCTCGTGGACGACGCCCTGGTGGCGCGATTGCGTCGGCAGGCCGAAGAGGCGGGCTACGACGACGACCTGCACATTGTCGGCCCGGTTCAGGACGTGCCCACCCTGGTCGAGGCGGCGCGCTTGACTGTCCTGGCCTCCCTGAGCGAGGGCATGCCCAACGTCGTCCTGGAGGCCATGGGCCTGGGCGGCCTCGTGGTGGCCACCCGCGTAGGCGAGGTGCCGGGCATGATCCGCGACGGCCACGACGGACTGCTCTGCCCGCCGGGAGACATCGACGCCCTGGCCGCGCAGTTGAAGGTGGCGTTGGAGCTGTCGCCGGCGCAGGTGTCGGAGATGGGCGCGCGCGCCCGCGCCGCCATGCTGCAGCGGCATACGCCGGCGACGGTCCTGGGCCAGCTTTGCGATCTCTTCGATGCGGTCATCGATCGCGCACAGCCGCCGTGGTTGCGGCCCAGGACGATCTTTCGAGGGAGTTGATTCGCGCCGGTGGTGGCTACTTCTTCAGCAGGTATTCCACCACGGCCCGCAAGTCGTCCTCGCAGAGCGGGAACTCGGGCATGGGCAGCACGTCGGCGGGTGTCGGCCGGTGCAGCGTGGTGTTCATCCACTGGTCGACCAGCCCCTTGCCGGCCAGCGCCGGGCCGGAGCCGCCCTTGGAGGCGTCGATCCCGTGGCATTGCGCGCAAGCGCTGACGTAGAGCTTCTGGCCCGACTTATCCCCATCCAGGATCCAGCCGAGCACGTCGGTCAGCTCTTCGTCTTCGAGCGAGTCGGAGCCGATGGAGATCATCTTCGACTCGGCCCCATATCGTCCGGCCACCCCGTCGCGCGTGAGCTCGGCCCACCATTGCTTGAGGCCGTCGCCGGCCAGCCCGGGGCCCTTCTTCTTGTCATCGCTGGCCCAGCCCTGCATGTCGTCGCCGTGGCACGAGGCGCAGTACGCGGCGTAGATCTCCGCGCCCGTCTCGCCGGTGCACGCCTCGGTCGGCTCGGTCTCGCAACCGCTCGCCATGGCCAGCACCAGCAGCAGGCCGGCCGACCACCCCATGATTCGGGCGACGTCGCTCATGGGTTCTCCTCCAACGAGGCCATCGTGTCACAGGCGCTCAGGACGCCGGCTGCTCGTCGCCAACGCCCAGGCGGGCGCCTTCGGCTTCCAGCAGCTCCAGCGTCAGGTTCGCCAGCCCGCCGTAGAGGGCTTGCGCTGGCTCCAAGTCCAACTGCGGCACGAACCTCGCCACGGCCGCGGCAAACACCCGCACCCATGGCAGCATGTGCACGCCCATCAACACGTTGAGCGAGCCGCGCATGCGCTCGACCCGCTCCGTTTCTCCACCTTCGATGAGCTCGGCCTCGCGGTCGAGCATGTGACCGATCACATCCAGCTGGATGTGCAGGTCATCGGGCACCCCGTGGTAGTCCTTGCCCTCGAACTTCAGCCCGTGATCGAGCACGAAGCGCCGGAACCATGTCGTCGCGCTACCCCAAAGCACACCCTGTCGATCACCTTCGGGGTGGTGCATCGACGCGAACGTGGCGACGTGGCTGCCGGGTCCGAAGAAGGTCGCCGTGTGGCTATGGACCAGCTCCTCGATGAACGCCTCGTCGGCGTCCAGGAGCGCGGTGCGCAGAGCTTCGTCGGCGACCAGTTCGGCCAGGACACCGCCCTCATCCAATGTGCGCAACGTCGGCACATCCAGGGCGGTGGTGTAGAGCTGCGCGAGGAGCCGGTAGAGATTGGCTCGCTCGCGCAGCTCCAGTACCTCAGGAGGTCGGACCGTGTGTCCGTTGTCTGTCGTACTCACGATCCGACCTCCTACAAACATTACGCCTTCACCTTCACGACCAGGTCGTTGAAGCGGAAGGAGCCGCAAATCGGATCACCCGCGTTGGGCATGATCCAGTTCGGCCGCGTGCCGTGGTCGTCCCACCACTGCAGCGCAGCGTCGGGATCGGTCTCAGCATGCTTGACCGCGTCGGGGTCGTCCACCATCGGGTTCTTGTTGCCCGAAGCGTAACGACCATACTCCCAGTGGCCGAAGTGGTGCGACATCGCGATGACGCCAGGCGCCACAGCGGCGGTCACCTTCACCGGCGTCTTCATCGACGTCTTGCCCGACATCTTCATCGTGCCGGCGCTGTCGATGGGCTTGGCCTCGATGGTGATCTCGTCGCCATCCTTGATGCCCAGATCGGCCGCCGTCTTGGTGTTGATCCACGCCGGCTCTGCGTGGTTGAGCTCCGACAGATACTTGCAGTTCTGCGACCGCGAGTGGATCTGCGTGGCGATCTTGAAGTTGGTCAAGATCAGCTCGTCGCTGGCCAGGGACTTGTGCTCCGGCGCCTGCATCCAGGCTGGCCAGAAGCCCCATCCCTTGCCCTCGAGGAGCGGTGACTTGATCTCGTACAGACCGCCCTTGTTGAGCTTGTCGGGCTTGAACCCGGCGTAGTACTTGCCGTTGACCTTCTGGCCCTTGTACTTCTTGTAGGCGCTCGAGGTCGAACGGTAGTCCTTGTACGTGGCCTTGGTCGCCTCCCAGACGATGCCCTCGTCGGTCTCGAAGAGGTACTTCTTGGTGTCGTCATCCTTGATGTCGTCGGCTTTGACGACGTCCAGGGTGACCTCCTTCTTGTACCCGAGGTACTTGGGCTTGGCGTCCGGATCGACCAGCGCGCCGTGCTTCTTCATGTACTCGAAGCCACCCGCCTTCTTGACCGCCGCGGTGTCCTCGCACGCGGCGCGCACGAACTCCTTGCCGGTCTTGAACTTCATCGTCTCGATGAGGTCCTTGTCGCCGATGGCCACGGCCAGGTCGTAGCAGACGTCCTTGAAGTCACGCACGTCACCCACCGGATCCACAGCCGGCTGGCGGATGTAGAACTCGGGCAGCTGGTCGTAGGAGACCATGTCCTCCCAGTCCCAACGCTCGAGGTACGTGGCGTCCGGCAGAATGATGTCAGCCAGCGCAGCGGACTCATCGTACGAGGTGTTCACGTTCACGGAGAACGGGATGTACTTCTCGCTCTTGAGGATGTCGATGTTGCCCTGCATGTCGCCGTTGGCGTAGACCGCCGTGTAGCAGTAGGACATGTACACATCGGGGGAGTCCTCGCCCGCGTCCACCTTCTTCTTGATCTGCTCCAGAACCTGGTGGCTCACAGAGTGGGACGGGAACGGGAAGCCCTCGCCCTTGGTCACGCTGATGCCCTTGGTCTTGGTGCTGGGCTTGGGGTACGTCTTGCTGTACGACCACGGAGCGCCCACTGCGTGCACACGACCGCCGACGACGTCGACGTTGCCGCAGAGCGCCTCGAGGGTGCAGACCGCGCGCTCGACCTGGACGCCGTTGTAGTGCTGGGTGGCACCACGGTACGAGATGATGGTCGAACCCGGCGAGCCCTTGGCATAGTCCTCGGCGATCTCGATGATCTTGGCCTGGTCGATGCCTGTGATGCCAGCGGCCCACGCCGGCGTGTAACCGCCTGCGGGCTGATCGCCCTTGATCTTGTCGGGCACGTGGTCAGCCGGCTTGGTCAGGAAGCCCTTCAGCTCGTCCACCGTCGTACCGGTCCAGTTGTCGACGAACTCCTTGCCCGATGCCGGCACGAGGCCCTTGTCGATGATGTGGTACATCATCGCCAGGACCAGGGCCAGGTCGGTGCCCGGCTTGACCGGCACCCACTCGGTGGATGCCGCCGCCGTGTTGGACAGGCGCACGTCGACGGTGACCGTCTTGACGCCCGCGGCGATGGCGCCGGCGAGGCGCTGACGCAGCGGGATGTGGCTGGTGTGGGTCTCCATCGGGTTGCAGCCGATGATCAGGATGTACTTCGAGCGCGCCTTCTTGGTCACGACATCATAGATGTCGTTGACGTCGTAGTGCTTGCCGAAGATGAACTCCTGGCCGGTCCACTTGGCCGACTCGCAGATCGACGTGTGGTTGCCCACGGTCTTGGTGCCGTAGCCGGTCAGGAAGTAGGTCTTGATCAGCTTGCTGGCCGAGGCCTTCATGCGTCCGTAGTGGAACATGAACTTCTCGGGGTGGCCGTCATCCTTGAGCTTCTTGAGCCTGGCGCCGATCTCCTTGATCGCGTCGTCCCAGGAGATGCGCTTCCACTTGCCGGATCCACGCTCGCCGACGCGCTTCATGGGGAAGAGCAGACGATCAGGATCGTAGACCTGGTTGGCGCCAGCCTGGCCCTTGGCGCAGATCTTGCCGTTGGAACGACGCAGCTTCGGGTTGCCCTCGATGCTGGTCAGCCGGCCGTCTTCGACGTGGCAGATGATGCCGTCGCGCGCGACGCACTGCCAGCACGCCGACGGAACGGCCTTGAGCTCTTTGCCCGTGGTGGGCGAGTAGTCCAGGCCGAGCCCGTCCTTCACCTCGCCGACGATGGAATCACTCTTGGGCGTGCCCTCGGCAGCCCACACCTTGCGTGTGAGCAGCGTCGGTGCCGCCAGAATGCTCGTGGCCGCTGCCCCGAGCTTGAAGAAGTCCCGCCTAAGGATCTTCCTGGTCATTTTGAACCCCCTTGTGGTGTTCGTGTTCTGGTTCATGTCCGCAGAATCCCGACGTGGCCTAGGTGGCCTCCGAGTACAGCTCCGGATGCTTGAGTTGCGATTCGATCTTGGCGTCGCTGCCCTTGGTCCAGGCAGCGGCGTTCAGACCGATGTAGTACACGCGCGGCTCGGTTCCGGCGTCCTTCTGCAGGACCTCGGTCGTGCCACCGGCGACCAGCTTGGCCACCTCGCTGTTCGGATCGTTGAGATTGCCGACCAGGCGAGCGTCACCCGGGCATGCCGTCACGCACGCCGGGACCACACCCTTGGCCATGCGGTGGAAGCACATGGTGCACTTATCAGCCGCCTTCTTGGTGTCGTCGCCACCAGCCTTCTTGAGCGGATCGAGGTAGCGAGCGCCATAGGGGCAGTCCGCGACGCACTTGCCGCAGCCGACGCAACGATCCTGGTCGATCAGGACCAGGCCGTCGGGCCGCTGGTAGGTGGCGTGTCGCTTGTAGGCAACCTTCTTGCCGCTGGGCATGACCAGCTCGGCGTCCACCGCCTTGACCGGGCAGCGCTCGACGCACTTCGGATTGGCGCAGTGGTTGCACAGCCAGGGCACGTAGTCGCGCTTGGCGGCCGGGTAGGTGCCGGACTCGTACTTGCGAACCGCGGAGCGGAACACGCGCAGACGAACGTCGTTGGCGGTCTTGCACGCCACGGCGCAGGTCTCGCAGCCGGCGCACTTGCCCAGATCGACAACGAAGCCCCAGCGGACCTCCTGTTTGTCCTGATCCGGGAAAGCCTTGGGGCCCTCCGCCTTCTTGTCATCATCCTTGTCCTCGTCCTCGTCGGCACAGCCTGCCAACGCCAACGCGGCGCCAGCGCCCATACCGAGCGCGCCGAGGAAGGCCCGCCTGCTGGTATCCTGCGTCTCCGCAGGCTCCACAGTCTCCAAGAGCTCCTCGCCCTCGTTGACCGTCAATTCACGCTCGCTCATATCTCTACCTCCGATATACGGTTTGAGCTTGCACTACACACTTACTTGCCGGCGCGATGACAATACGTACAAGGCGCCGCGGTCAGCTTTCTGACCTGTCTTGAATCGGTCTTCCAACCGGGTGGGTGGGGCGAACGCCCCGCGGTTCCTCCGACCGCATGGCACTGGATGCAACCGGACTCCCGGCCGGCATCGTGACAGCCAGCGCACTCGAACATGCGCGACTGCACCTGGGGACCATGGAACGCCGCCGACGTCTTGTCGGCGTAGCCCGCCGGGTGGGGCGAGCTGCCGGGCTGGAGCAAGCCGGCCCGGTCATGGCATTCCTGGCAACTGGATGCGCCGTGGCAACGCAGGCATGAGGCCGGGTCGCCAGAGGCGTCGTAACGGTGGCGGGCGATGTAGCCCGCCGGATGGATCAGCATGCGGTCGGCGCGATCCGGCCGACGGGCGCGCACGGTCAACGGCATGGCGTCGTTGTGGCAGCTGCTGCAGTAGGGCTGGTCGTGGCAGTTCATGCACATGCCGCGCTGACTGGTGGCGCGCACGCCGTGGTTGCGCAGCCAGTTGCCCTCGTGGTTGTACGAGGCGATGGGCCGCAGGCCGAAGCGATGCAGCTGCTTGTGGCAGAGCGCGCAATCGAAGCGCTGGAACGCCGGTTCGTGGCAGGCGCGGCAGGTGGCCATGTCGGGTTGCAACCGGTCGCTCGCCACGGTGCTGTTGGCGACGCCTGCATGGCAGGCCACGCAGCCCTTCTTGGCCTTGCCGGCGTGGCGGGCGTGGCTGAAGATCAAGCCGCTCTGCGCGCGCGCGAGGAATGAAGAGGCGTTGGCCTTGAGCGGCGCCGTGTGGCAGTTGCCGCACTCGTCATCGTCCTTGATGACGTACTTGCTCACGGTCGACGCGTTGGCCAGGGCGATGGCCGGATGGTCCGTATCGTGGCACTCGTCGCAGGCGGAGACCTTGGGCAGCAGCGCTGCGCCCTGGCCGGCCTTGTCGACGTCGCCGTGGCAGTCGGCGCATTCCGCCTCGTCGCTGTGCAACTTGTGATTGAACTTGATGACATCGCCCGAGGGTGGCGCGGCGGTCTTCGCCGGCGCAGCCTGCAGCGCGCTGCCGCCCATCTGCGGGGTCCACGCCAGGCGAATCATCGTCGTGATGCCGTCACCGACACCCACGCCGGGGCGCGTCGCCACGCGCGCGCTGGCCAGCACCGAGATGTCACGCGGGCCCGGCAGCCATCGCATGTGCAGACCGCCGCCAGCGGCCAGGGAGCTGTCGTTCACCGCCTCGTCGAGCATGGTCGCCTGCAGGTGGCCGCCGCCGGACAATCGCTCGCTGAAGCCCAGGTTGAGCGCTGCGTTGGCGTGGCTGTAGCCGCCGGCTGCGCCACTGCGCCGTACCAGGTCGAGCACGACCCAACTGGCCGGCACGCGCGCCCAACCGGGTGCCAGCGTCGCCAGGCCAAGGCCCGTCCGACCCAGCGCGTGCAGGACCCGCAGATTGCCGCCTGTGTAGACCTCGCCGCCGCCATCGAGATCGGCTCCACCGCCGGCCTGGATCACGAGATCCCGACCCGCGAGACTGCCTCTCCAGGCGGCGGCGAGGCCGGCCCGATCCATCGCCAGCCGGGAGAAGACGGCCAGCACCGAATCCGTCGGCAGGATCAGGCCGGGATTGGTTCGCCGGTAGTCGGCGAGTACGCGGATGGAGTCGGTCAGTGGCACGCCCAGGAGGACGCTGGCGTCGACCAGGTCCGCCGCTTCCAGTCCGTAGCTCACGCCGCCATCCAGCGTCCAGCCCAGGCCCGGAATCACGGCCGCCAGGGTGCCGCCGACGAGGTTGGTGGTCTTGCCGGCGTCTCGCACCTGGTGCAGGTAGCGGGCTTCGAGGCGCATCCAGGACAGCCAGCTGTTGCCCAGCGTGGCGCCGGCCAGCCACCCGCCCGGACCTTCGAATCCGCTCATGGCGGGCATGCCGCCGAATGCGCCAACAGCGAAGCCGCCCGGCAGCATCAAGCGGGCCGACAGGGCGTCCACGCTACGGAACAGACCGGCGCTCAGCAGCATGGGCTGGCGACCCAGGCGCAGGTCGAGCGCCCCTTTATGGTAGCGCAGCATGCCGACGGCCAGGTCTCCGGCAGCCCGATCCGTGCGTGGGGCGTCGACGCCCTGGACCTGGCCCCAGGCCGAAACGTGCAAGTCCAGGCCCACCATGCCCAGGTTGCGGGCGACAGTGTCCTGGATGGCGATGAGCGGCAGACTCTTGCCCAGGCTCCCACCTGCGATGGGCGAACTTGGCAGGACCAGGACCTCGGAGCGGGAATCGACCCGAAGTGGGGATTCAGCCGCCCCCGCCTTGCTGACGGTGCCTGTGGGCTGCGCCGGAGCGGCCAGCGAATGGGGCGCCAGCAGAAGCAGGGTGAACGCAGCAAGGAGGGCCGCGGGCACATGAGCGGACCCTGGCGTTTGCGCGAGACTACGTCCGCGCAGCGCGGGTCCGCGCCATGAAGAACTCCAAGCTGGATGTTTGACGACACCCACGTGCCTGCCCCTTTTAGCGTTGGGTCGTGTGGTCTCCGAGTGCGCCTCACCTCTGACGCAGCCGTGGACAACCCTCGACACCGGAATGCTGGGACCGGTTCATACATAGTTCAAGGTGTGATTATCCCCACATGTGTCAATTCACTTGACTCACGACAAGACATCCGCCGCATTTCGCTTGACGCTCGACAAGTTTGGGTGGACAGAAGGCGCCGGGATTTGGCCCGGCTCTTGTAGGCCCCACCACGCCAAGGTGTTTCCAGCCGCTGCGGACCCCGGTATCGTGGTGCTTATGAGAAGACCTACCTGTACCGAATGGTTCCGCAATCCCTCCCGCTTCTACACGCCAGCCCTCCTTGTCGCGCTGTGCGCCCTGGGGCCACTGGCACCGTCTGCGACAGCAGCCGCGCCAGCCACGCTCCAGGTGGAGGGGGCGCTGATGGCAGCCAACGGCGTACCCGCCGCAGACGGCGACTACATCCTGACCTTCAGCCTCTTCGGGCAGCAAAAGGGCGGCCAGGCGTCGTGGAAGGAGGGACCTGTCATCGCCAAGGTCAAGTCGTCACATTTCGCCTGGCGCCTCGGCACCAAGAAGCCCCTGTCTGCCAACTTGCTGGCCAGCGGGACCTCCGGCTGGCTCGAGGTGGCGGTGGGCACCGACCCGCCCTTGCCGCGGGTGCCCCTGTCGAGCGTCGCGTGGGCATTCCGGGCGGCAGTCTCCGAGTCCGTCTCCTGCAGCGGTTGTCTGGGCGCGGCGCATCTCGCCAAGGGTTCGATTTCGGCGGATCGATTGGGCTTCGCGTGGGCCGCGTCGGCGACCAAGGGCGGCCCGGCCAGCGACCTGGCCTGCACGGGTTGCGTCAGCGTCGCCGAACTCAAAATCGACGGTGACCTGGACCTGGGCGGCAACGCGCTCAAGGCCAAGCAGGTGGTCACCGGGCAGGTGACCGCGTCTGCGGTCGCCGCCAACACCTTCGTCGGTGATGGCAGCAAGCTGACCGGGTTGAAGCTGCCCAAAGGAACCTGCAAGGCGGGCGAGGCGGTGCTCGGCATCGCCGGGGACGGCACCTTGCAATGTGGCAAGGCGTTGGGCGCCGCCGGGCTGCCGGCGGACGGCTTGGATGAGGTCTCCAATGGGCTCTTGAGCACCGAGTTCATCGACGTGGTGGCCAGCGCCAAGGCGCCGATTCCGATTCAGGATAACAGCCCCATCGGCGTCGGCGACGAGGTGGTCGTGCCGGACCTGGGGACAGCCAAGGGCATCACCATTCGCGCGACCATCACCAACTCGGACCTGGCCACGGTGACGGTGCACCTGTACGACCCCAACAACACCAAGTACGTGCTCTACGACAAAGGCGGCAAGGGCAAGAAGCTGACCGCGGCCTGGCCGGCGCCCGACAAACCCGTCTCGGGCGACCTGAGCAAGTGGGTGGGCAAGAACCCCAAGGGCAAGTGGCGCCTGGTGGCCATCGACGGCAAATTCCTCAACAACAAGACCGATGGCGCCATCGAGTCCTGGCAGGTGGAGGTGCACACCCTCTCGGATAAGAAGGTGGAGGCCAAGGGCGCCCTGTTGGCCGGCAAGGGGGTCGACTTCTTGGTCAGCGAGGCCCGCCACATGCGCCTGCACAACGCCGCGTCCGACCCGGTCAAGTGCGACAAGAACAGCCTTGGCCTGGTCTACTACAACACCGCCAAGCACGGGCTCTACATCTGCAACGGCAAGACCTTCGCAGCGTTCGCCACCCTGGCCGCCGGCGGCAAGGACAATCCCGGCACCAGCTGCAAGGCGCTCAAGGCTTCCGGTGACGTGGCCAAGAGCGGTGTCTTCTGGCTCGACCCGGACGGCGACGTGGGGCCCGGCGCGGCTTTCCCCGCCTGGTGTGACATGACCACGGACGGTGGCGGCTGGACCCTGGTGATGAAGCTCTCCGCCGGCAGCTTTTGTTATGGCAGCAGCAACTGGACCAGCGGCAAGCCCGTCAACGCCGACAAGATGATGGACAGCGGGTTCCCCAACGCCGGCCAGTATGACGCCAAATCGGCCGCCTTCGACGCCCTGGACGACGTGACCACCATACGCTTCCAGACCACAGCCGGTGTCGCCAAGGTGGGCTTCGTCGCCCCCGCCTCGCCGCGCAAGTTGATCACCACCAATGACATCGGCTTCTCCGCCTACCCCAATCGGGCCCAGTGGAAGACGGCGTTTGGCCACGACCGCGACCGTGCGCCCATCTTCATGCGCGCCGGCAAGGCGGTGACCAAGGGCAACACCTGCCGTACCGATCCCAACAATACGCCCAGCGGCTGCGGCAAACCCTGCGTGTTCTGCTACCAGGCCTCCGATGGCAACTGCTGCGGCTGCGCCAGTGGCGGCAACAACGACGTCAACTCCGGCATTGGCAACAACCAGGCCTATTGCGGTGGCGGCCAGGTGGGCTGCTCGACCGGTGGCGTGTGGTCGAACAAATCCCTACGCACCCTGGTCTGGGCCCGCTGAACGGCTCGATTCGCCCTTGTCAGTTGGGTCCGCAACATGTGACATCGTCGCTCCTGACCCGGAGCGATCCATGAGCCTCGAACACAAGCCCGGTGACGTCCTGACCGGTCCAGAACATGCCTGGCGCCTGGAACGGGTGCTCGGACAGGGCGGCTTCGGCACCACGTGGCTCGTCCGGCGCGAGTCCGATGGCCTTCAGTGTGCGTTGAAGTCGCTGCACTTCCACCGCATCAAGGAGTGGAAGAGTTGGGAGCTCTTCGAGCGCGAGACCGCGGTCCTTCGCCGCCTGGATCACCCGAACATCCCAGACTATGTCGACGACTTCGTGCTGGGCGGCAAGGACGCGCCCGACGGCATGGTCCTGGTCCAACAATTCGTCGACGGCCAGCCCCTGTCCGAGGTGGTCGCCGGCAAGCGCTCCATGGACGAAGGCGAGGTGTTGTCCTGGCTGGTCCAGATCCTGGAGGTGCTCGACTACCTGCACGGCCTGTCGCCGCCGGTGATCCACCGCGACGTGACGCCGAAGAACATCATGGTCGACGGCACAGGCAAGGCGTGGCTGGTGGACTTCGGCACGGTGCAGGCCGTGCTGCGAACGGCGACCGAGATCTCGTCGACCAGCGCCGGAACGTTCGGCTATGCGCCAATGGAGCAGTTCGTTGGTGCGGCCTTTCCGTCCAGCGACCTGTACGGCCTGGGCATGACCTGTCTGGCGGTGGCGTCTGGCCGCGAACCCACTGACATGCCGTTCCGGGGCGTGCGTGTGGACGTGCGCGGGCTGGTGCAATTCGATGCCCGCCTGGCGTTGGCGCTGGAGCGCATGACTGAGGCGGATCCGGAGCGACGCATGGCCGACGCCCGCGTGGCCCTGGGTCAGCTGCGGCCGCTTCTCGACCGGCACGCCGCTGACCGTGGCGTCGCTGCGGCTGCCTTGCAGCGTGTGGCTCGCCAACTCAGCGGCGAGCGTGGCGCCACGGGCCGGGTGGCCGTCTCCGGCGACGACCTGTTGCCGAGCGAGCGCATTCGTGAGGCGGGAGTGCGCCTGGCCGGCCTGGGTGGTGACGCGCTGGGCATCCCGCAGTTGGCCGGGCGCGTCCGCTACGCCAGCACGGGGGCGGTGGCGCCGTCGGGCGCGCTGGCCGCGTTGCAAAACGTCGTCCTGGATACGCGCGATCTGTCGGTGATGCAGCGCGTGAAAAAGTCCCACCACGTGGTCGCCTTTGCGCCGGGGGGTGAGCTGCTGGTCGCCGAAGATGACGACAGCTGGAGTGGTCAATTGCTGCACCTGTATCGGCGGGACGGCGGCAAGTTCAAAGCCGTGGCGCAGATCGAGGTCGAAAGCCGAGACGGGCCGCCCGTGCCGTCACCCGATGGACGCACGCTGGCGATCCCGACCGGCGATGCCGTGCTGCTCTACGACGCCAGCAGCGGCAAGCTGGCCCAGCGGATCCCCGGGCGTTCAGAGCATGTCGCCTACCTGGCCGATGGCAGCGGCCTGGTGATCAGCGGCGGTGATGGCGACAGCGCCAAGGTGTTGCACGGCGACGGCCGAGAGACGCGGCTGAAGGATTGCGCCGCCGTCGCGGTGTCGTTGGACGGTCGCACGGCCGCGCGTCTGGGCTACCGGGGTGTGCATGTCGGGCCGGCGGAGGAGATCCTGGCCGGCAAAGGTTGGGGCGCCATCGGACGCGACAATCGCACCTGGAGATTGCCCGCCTTCAGCCCCGACGGACGCTGGCTGGCTGCCTGCAATTACAGCGATGACCGCATCGTGGTCATCGACGTGCCGGGCAAGGCGGTGGCCCACACATTCGGCAACCCGGGGGTACCGGACCAGCGCGTCAGATCGGTGCGCAGCGTCGGCTTCAGCGCAGACAGCGATCGGCTCCTGGTGGCCTGCGATGTGCACTTCAACCGATTCTGTGACGAGGACGAAGATTGCCTGGTCAGCTGGAACCTGTCCGACGGCCGATTCCTCGGCGCCCTGCTGCTCAACCGCAGCGAATCGGACCTGGTGCCGGTGGCCGCGAGCGGCTTCTACGGCGGCAAGAAGGGCGGCAACGGGCAGGGCGGCCGTGGTTGGCGGCGGCCGGAGGTGGCCCGCAAGGCGCTCTGCGGCACGCCTGTGGACGAGCTCATCGACG
>CAYTLW010000024.1:18550-77247 GCA_964438735.1 uncultured Enterobacteriaceae bacterium
CCGGAGGTGGCCCGCAAGGCGCTCTGCGGCACGCCTGTGGACGAGCTCATCGACGAGACGTCTCGGGCGCAACTGGCCGACGTGGAGGCGCGCTGGGCCTTCGTGCACGACCTCAAAGCGACCGGCGCGCTCGATGGGGAGACGTCCGTCGCTGCGCTGGTCGACGCCACCCGCGGTGTCACCCACGTGCTGGATCTCGTGGTCCGCCACGCCCGCGAGGCCCAAGCCGCCACGCCGACGTTTGGTGGGGGTAGCGAATCGGTTGCGTTGACAGCGGACCAGGTCGCCGACGCCGCAGCCGAGCTCCGCAAACGCCCCGCCGAAGAGCTGCAGGTGCTGCACGAACAACTCATCGCAGAGGCCGAGGCTGGCGAGGCGGAGCGTGCGCGCGCCCTGGGGGATAAGGTCGCTGCCGCCATCTCCTGGCCAACCAGGTCGAGCGCGGCACCGCCGGTCATCGATCACGGCCTCGGCGCCGCGAATCGAGGCACCGACGAGGGCATGTCCCTGCCGCTCAAGATCGGGGTCGCTGCCGCCATCGCCGCGGCGGTGATCGCCATGCTCTACGGTTGGTACACCTGAATCGAAGCCCCGAATGGGGCGCTAGTCTTCCTGGGTCGCCAGGACCAGCGGCTGCACTGGCTCACGCAATCGCGCCGGCTTGCCCAGACGCCAGCTTCGCTCGGTGAACTCCGGCTGCTCACCGATGCCCAGGCGCATCTTGGCGCCGGTGTACCAGAGCAGGGCCGGCGACAGGGTCGAAAGCAGGCGCTCGCTGGCGGTCAGGGGGCGAGTGTGGGCGTCCATGCGCTCGCCCAGTTGATCCAGCCACGCGGCGGCATCGGCGCTCACATGGCGCTTGGAAGCCTTGACCACCATCTTGGCGCGGCGGGCGATCTCGGCATAGGCCTTGGCCTTGGCCCGCACCCGGGGCGCCGGGTGGTCGGCCAGGTTGATGGCGCCCTCGAGGTAGGTGTCGGCGCACCGGAAAATGGCCGGGCCCAGGCGCTCGAACTCCTCGCGGTAGAGCGACTTCTGCAGCGCCTCCATCTCCTCCTTGCCGATGTGCGGGTGCTCGAATGTCAACGAGAAGCCGTCCAACTGGGAGCTGTCGGCGAAGGACTCTGCGTTCAGTCGCCCCTCCTCCTGCATGCGCTTGAACAGCGGCGTGCCGTGGGCGGGTCCATAGATGAGGAATTGGGACATGGTCGGGCCCAGCTTCAGCAGATCCTCGTACTCCTGCCGGATGATCTCGGGCGTCTGGTAGTCGAAGCCGATGATCATCGACGCCATAACGCAGATGCCGTGGGCACGCAGGTCGGCGAAGAGATCTTCGTAGGAGCGGCCGTTCATCTTGGCGTAGCCCGCACGCTGGCCCTCGTACCCGACCCAGACCCAGTCGATGCCCATCTCGACCAGCTCGCTGGGCTCGTATTGGGACAGCGCCTTGACGCTCGAGAAGGCGCTGATGGCCAGGGGCGGCAGGTCCGATTTGCGGATGGCCTCCAGGAAGCCCTTGCCACGCTTCTTGTTGAGCAGCAGATCCTCGTCGTTGAGCCAGAAGTCCACCATGTCGGGGTCGCGGGCTCGCAGGCACTTGATGGCCCGCATGATCGCGTTGCCGTCGCGCAGGAAGCGGATGTGCTTGCGCTTGAAGAAATGCGACGTGGCGCAGAAGTCGCAACCATGGGGGCAACCCAGGCCGGCGAAGACGTAACCCACAGGGCCGCCCAGGTTCATGTTGAAGAGCTTGGTCTGCTGCTTGATGTAGGGCTGGTTGATGGGCGCGTCGGTATTCTCGCCCAGCAACTCCCGCATGAAGGTCACCCCTTCGCTGCGACAGATGTGGTCGCCGTATTGGGCGATCTGCTCGTCGGGCAGGGCCGTGCCATAGCCGCCGAGTATGATCTCGGACCTGGGCGCGTGGCGACGGATGGCCTCCACCATGGGGATCAACTTGTGCATCGTGGTCGCGACGAAGGCGATGCCGATGTAGTCGTAACCCTTCTTGAGTTCGGCGATGAAGCGCTTCATCGTCGGGTAGTGAAGGGTCTTGGTCGGGGCCTGGATGTTGTGGGCGATGAAGTCGATCCCCCATTGAGTGGTCGTGGCCCGGGTGCGGAAGATGCCCTGGGCCCACATGATCTGGTGGGTGCCCTCGTAGGACGTGCCGAAGCCGTCTCCATGTTCCCGGCCGAATGGCTGGCAGACACTGGACATCAGGACGGTTTTATCTTTTTTGCGCGACATGTATGGGGCCTCGGGCGAGTGGTGGGACGTTCACCCTAAGGCAGCCATGTCACCGGCATGTCACAGACGGCGATGAAATCGAGACTCAGTCCGCGTCGTCGAGGAAGAAGCGGATCTTGAACGACCGGATCCGCACCGCCACCGCCACCCCATTGCGCGTGCCCGGTTTGAATCGACAGCCCCGCAGCGCTGTGATGGCCGCCTTGTCCAGCCCATGGCCGAGGCCTTCGATGACGCGAATGCTGCGCGTGCGCCCGTCGCGCCCGACCACCAGGTCCAGCACCACCGTGCCTTCGATGCCCGCTTGCCTGGCCTCGTCGGTATATTTGCCCTGGCAGCGACCCTTCATGGTCGGCATGGTCGAGACCTCGTACGCCGCCACAGGCGCCGCCAGGGGCGCGATCTTCCGCTTCTTCTTGGGCTGCGGCGCCTTGTCCGGATCTGTGCGCAGGGTATTGCCCACCGGCATGGCCGGGCCGCTGCCCGCCTGGGACATGGAGTTCATATCCATGCCGAAGACCGGCACATCCGTCGGCTCGCCAGCGACCGGCTTTTCGGTATTGGGCGGCGGCAATTCACGTTCGGGCGGCGGCTTCTTTGGCTGCGCCCTGCGCTTGCGAGGGCGCTTGGGTGGTCGCTTCTTCGGCGCCTCGTAGACGGTCTCCGGCGGCGGCTTGGGGGGCGGTTTGACCTCTGGTTCAGGCGGCGGCGGTGGCGGCGGCGGTGGTGGTGGTGGCGGGCGCACGATGTCCATCTCCACCAGGTTGCGCACCTTCGCCTGGGCGGCTTCGGGCAGCTCTTCCAACGCCCGCGCCAGCGCCCCGTGCAGCAACACGGAGGCCAGCGCGGCGATGAGCATGCGCGTGCGCCAGGCCAGGTTCATGCGCCCGCTCCGCTGGCCGGCGCCGCGGCTTCATCGGTCTCGGCTGCGTCCTCGGGCGGGACCATCGCGGTGGGATCGATGTGGATGGCGAATTTGGCCACCCCCAGTCGCTTGACCAGGTCGATCACCCAGACCACCCGGCCGTGCTGGGTCTGCCGGTCCGCGGCGATGATGGCCTGGGTCTTGGGGTCCTTCTTCAAAGCCGCCCGGATGGCGGCGTCCAGGGCTCTGGGGCCCAGTCGATCACCGTTGAGGTAGAGCTTGCCATCGGCGGTGAGCGACACCGACACGGTAGTCGGCTCCGTTGGGCTGCCCTGGGAGGCCTTGGGGAGTTCGACTTCGATGGCCTGGCGGGAGATCAGGTTGGCTGTGAGCATGAAGACGATCAGCAGGACCAGCATGATGTCGACCAGGGGGGTGACGTTGATCTCGGTGATCAGGCCACCACGGCGCGATCCGGTACCGGCCATCAGGCACCTCCCGTGGCCGTGACCGTGAACGTGTCGGTGACCGTGTCCGTGTTCTGTGGCCGTCTTTTGATGTGGGCGAGGATTGCGTGACTGACCCCTTCCGCGCCGACTGCACAGCTCTCCACGTGGCGGGCGAAGAGGTTGTATGCCGCCACCGCCGGCAGGGCGACCAGCAGGCCCACACCGGTGGCTACCAGGGCCTCGGCGATGCCGGCCATCACGGCCTCCGAACCCGACGCCGTGTTCAACGACAGGTCGTGGAAGGCGCGCACGATGCCGAGCACGGTGCCGAAGAGGCCGACAAAGGGCGCGTTGTTGCCCAGGGTGCCCAGGAAGGCCAGACCGCGTTCGTAGCGCAGGCGCTCGTGCTGCACAGCGGCGGCGGCGTGTTCCTGTACGGACTCGGCGCCGTCGTCGGCGTAGCGCAGGCAGTCGCGGGCCACGGCCACAGCCATGGACCGCCGGCCCTCGATGTGCGCCAGCGCCGCGCCGTAGCCGTTCTCTCGCATGGCCTTCAGCGCCTCGTCCAGGACGGCGTCGGGTCTGCGTTCGCTGAGGAAGAAGAGGGCTCGCTCGAGCACGACGGCAACGGCCATCAGGCTCAGCCCCAGCAGCAACCAGAGCACCCACTGGGAGCCGGCGCGTAGCATCAGGTCCAGCAGCTGGCCGTCGATGGTGCCTTCAACGCCGGTCGTCGCCGCCAGCAGGCCTGGGATCTCGTTCGCCAATGGTCTCATGCTTGCACCTCTTCAGCGCTGGGAGCCCTGTGGCCCGCTCCATTACAGCCGCGCCCGGAAGCCGACTGTGGGCAGCACGTAGCGGATGGTCGCTCCGGTGGCGACCTCTTCGGGAAAGAGCGTCACGTTGCCGATGTCGACATAGAAGTCCAACAGCCATTCGCGCCACACGGCGCGCTTGTCGATCCGCACATCGATGCGCATGTAGCCCTCGCCGCGGGCGCTGTTGTAGCCGAACGTGGTCGTGGCCGGTTTGCCACTTTGATACTGAAAACGCGCCCCCACCTCCCAATTGCGCGGCAGGGGGATGCCGGCGACCAGGTTCAGCAGGTGGGTCCGGTCGAAGTCAAACGCCACCCACGAGCCGTCTTTATGACGCTCCGACAGGGATAGGGTGTAGGAGAGCCAGCCGAAGACGCCGTTGCGCGCCTTGCGTCGCAGCAGGATCTCCAGGCCGTAGGCCCGGCCCAGCTGTCCCTGCAGCAGCTGGTCGAGCGCATAGTCCTCACCGTCGTTGGAGATCGCCTTCTCGTCGGGCAGCTCGCCCGGCCTCCTGGTCGGCGCCTGCCGCTGCACGTCCTCCAGGGGCGAGTTGATCTCGAAATCGAAGATGACCGGATCCATGTGGTTGTAGAACAGCTGCGCATCCAGGCTGAACGTTTCGCTCAGGGGCATTTCCACGCCCAGCGTGGTCTGGATGGCCTCCAGCAGCCCGTAGCGCAGGGGCATGGTGTCGAGCCCGGGCACCGGCAGGAAGAAGCGCGGCGGCTGGTGGAAGAGCCCGACCCCGCCCTTGACCCACAACGCCTGGTCGTCGCGGGCCGTCGCGGTGGCTTCGGCGGCGAGGCCTGGGGTGCCCAGGCGGTAGCGCCACGTCAGCCGTGGATCGAATCCAGGGGCGGTGGTGTGGCCATCGTAGAGTACGTCCGTGCGTAAGCCTGGTCGGACCAGCAGGTCCTCCCAGGGTCGCCACAGGGCCTCGACCCAGACGGAACCGGAATAGAACTTGGACAGGTCATCGGCGAACACGTCTGCGTCCGGGCCCGGCGCCGCCTCGTCCGATGGCGACTGAACCGACGTGTCGCGGGCCAGGCCCTGGAATCCGAAGCGTACGTCCAGTCCCTCCTTGGGGCGCCACGACCAGCGCGCGCGAGGCTCGGCGATGAGCGAGCGGAGCCCGAACTCCGGGCCCAACACGGTGTCATCGAGACCGAAAACGAGGCGGTACAGTCCGCCGAACCTGCGCCGCTCGTGCTGGTAACGCAGGTCCAGTCGATGGAAGGACAGGCGCAGAACGGGCTCCAGGTCCCTGTCCGGGTTTTCCGCGGTGGGTTCATCCGGCCGTGCCGTGACCTCGTCGCTGGCCCCGAAAGCGAACACGGTGTAGCCGCTGTTCCGTGTGCCGCCATCCAGTCGGAGCTGGTAGTCCCAGTACGACAACGAGGCGTCGTCGGTGGCCAGGGACATCAGCACGCCGGGGTAGCCGATGCGCCCGGCGGCGGTCGCCGTGGCCTCCATGCCGGGTACCGGATGGCGCAACATGACACCGGTCTGCAGGAAGTTCAGGTCGATGTCGGCGAGCTTCTCGTCTTTGCGCGCCCTGCGGGTGCGGCCGTCGATGATGCCCGCCGTGTATCCGCCGTAGGGCACCGGGAATCCGCCCGGATAGAACGAAATCTCGTCGATGAACGCCGGGTGGATCACCGACGGTCCAGCCAGCAGGTGGTAGAGCAGCGGCACGCGTACGCCATCGATCAGGAAGCCCGTGCTGCCCGGACTGGCGCCGCGCACCACCGGAAAGGGCAGCAACGCCATAATGGACGACACGCCGGGCAAGGTCTGGATGACCCGGAAGGGATCGCCGAAGGTGCCGGGCACCTGGGTCAACTCGCGGCCGCGCAAGGTGGTGCGCGACACCTCGGTGCGTCGGCGTTCGCTGTAGACCACGATCTCGTAGGGATCGTAGCTGTCGCGCTCGACCAGGTAGGCGACCTTGAGCGATTCGTCGACACGCAGTCGCTCCATTTGCAGAAACGCCAGGTAGCCGGTGCCGTGGATCGTCACCCGCGCGCGGCCGGCCGGCACCTTCAGCCGAAATCGACCGCGCTTGTCGCTCAGGGTCGTGTATCGGCGGCCGGAAACGCCCACCGCCACCGTCGCGCGCTGCACCGGAAGGCGGGTCCCCTTCTCGCGCAATCGGCCGACCAGCATGGCGTTGCGCGGCGGGCCCGTGGCCGCGGTGGTCTTGGGCGTGGGCCGACGTGGTGGCAGGAAGGTGTGGGCATAGCGGATGTCCACGGTCACCGGCTTGCCGCCGTAGCGCGCTGGCCGGAACATGAATCGCCCCGCCGCGTGTCGCACGGCGTTGTCGAAGATCGGCAGGCCCGGCCTGGCCAGCGTGACCTTGCTGACCTTGCCGTCCGGTCCGACCCGGATGATCACGCGCACGGTGATGGGGCCGTCATGGGCGGGCGCCCCCGAGGGATAAGGCACCGTGGTCGCCGTCAGGGCCTCTGGTGGCTCCAGGCTGGCCGGGGCGGGCGCGGCGGTCTGGCGCGGTTTGGGCGGCGGCGAGGCGGTTCGCAGGTCTTCGGACTGCGCCAGCGCATCTCCCAAGGACCCCACGAGCGCCAACCACGCACCAAGCAGCGCGGCCGCAACGCCCCCCCTGGTCGGCGGGCCCCGTCGGGTCGTGGCGGCCGTCAACGCCATGCCACCGTCCAGGTGCCGACCACGCCGTATTGCGCCCACCACTGTCGTCGCACGATGGCCGTGGCGGTGTCGGGTTCGACCCGGCCCAGACCCTCCTGGCAGCCCGTCCACTGGCCATCGACTTGGACCGAGAGGGTCGATGCGGCCAGCGGGCCGATGACGAAGGACCAGCCCAGGCGGACCAGGGCCTGGGTGCCGACGCCCGAGCAGTTGGGCAGCAGCGGATCGTTATCCGGCAACGTGTAGCTCGCGACCAGCTCGTCGCGCTGGGCGGCGTCGGGATCGGGCCGGTCGGCAGGCCCCTCGACGATGCCGGCAAATCCGACGCCGAACGCCAGTTCGAGGCCCTTCCAGATGTGCCAGGTCGGATCCAGCGTGCCCGAATAACGCATCCCGACCATGTCGCCGCCGGCGATTCCGTACTGAAACGAAGCCAGCAGCGACCAGTCGGCATCCAGGCGCGCGCCGACGCGCATGATGAGCACGTGCAGATCCGCATCCGGAGCGCCATCGAGCCCTGTGGCGGCGCCATAGCCATAGCCCAGCTGAAGGCGAAAGCCCGCCGTGCGCCACGCCGCCTGGTCGGCGATGGTGGGCAGCGAGAGCTTGAAGGGCAGGGCGTCGTCGTCATCGTCCGCTTGGGCCGGGCTCGCCGCAGCCGGCAGTTTTGCCGCAGCGGTGGGTGCTGCCGTTGCCATGCCGGGCCCCAAGCAGAGCAGGGCCATGCAGGCGAGCGCCGACGGCACGACGAGCGCCGATGGCAGGACGAGCCGGGACACGTCGAGGTGGCGTCGTGAACGGGCCGTCACTTCTCGTCCTCGTCGATGGCCTCGACACCCAGACAGGGCCACCACTCGGGCGGGTTGTCGGTCTGATCCCAGTCGGGCTCCTCGCAGGCCGCCGTGTCGAAGCACCCCTTGAGCAGGAACGAGGTGATGCCCTTGCACGGCCCCGGCGGATTGGCCACGACCAGCTCGTTCTCGCTCAGGCAGACCCACGGTTGCGTCAGATCCGCCTTCCACTCGGTGTCGTAGTAGCGATCATTGGTGGGTCGGCAGGCGAGATGGCCCACGGTCTGGGTGGCCTGCAGCGGTATGTGCACCACTGCCGCGTCCAGGTCGCTGACCTCGCAGCTCGCTTTCAGGATCGTGCCGCCTACCTCGATCACCGAGAATCCCACCGGCGGCGGCTCGCAGCCGGTCATCGGGTAATAGAACGCGGCGGTGCCAAAGGTGCCCTCGCGATAGGCCACGCGAACATGGGGCTGCAACATGGACACGAAGCTGGCGCCGTACACCTCGTCCGGGGTCTTGTCGTCGAATCCCGCCGCTGGGTTGCCGCCGGGCCCCTGGCCGCCCTTTCCGTTTCCGCCGCCGCTGCCCTCTCCTTGTGGTGGGTCGCCCGGCCCGGGCCAGTCCTCGCCTGGCGCAAAGTGTCGGCGGGATCGGCGCAGATCGAGCGCGCCATTGCCGTTGCGGTCGTCGTAGATCACCACGCTGCCGTAGCCGGTACGCCCCTCGGGCGGCCCTACCAGCACTTCGGCTGAAGGCAGGTAGAGCAGGTCGAGCGCAGTGTGCCCACTCGTCGCCAGGGCGGCGCCGCTGCCGGCCAACTCGGGGGTGAAGCCGAGGGGATCGCTGCAACCCGCCTTGACCACGACGGTGAGGGAGGCCGCGGTCGGCAGGCCGATGGATAGGGGCGAGCCCCACTTCAGGCAGAATCGTTTCGGCGCCGGCACCGCGCCCCAGACCAGCGCCGTGCGCAGCCGTACGTTGGCCGGATCGCGCCCTGGAGCCAGCAAGCCGGAGAGATTGCCCTTCGACTGCACGCGCAGGGTCGCCAGGGGGATCAAGTCCTCATCCAGGCCGCTCAATTTGCCGCAACCGGACAGCACGGTCGACGCAATCGAGGTCAGGGTAAGCGCCGCAATCAAGAATGCGTTCATGGACTTTACAGCCATCTCAGCACCCCCACGAGGGCGGAGAATCCCAGCCCGCCGCCGGCAGTCCCATGCCAGGACGGCCCGGCCAACGCGGCGATGCCCCAGCTGTCAAAGACACGTAACCGCGCACCAGCCATGATTTCGGCGGCCGGCAGCAGGGCCGTGGCATTCGACTCCTTCTCGCCGCCTGGCAAACGCCCACTCTGGTGACGCAGTCGCGTCTCGTGGACCAGCGTGGCGCCCAGCCCGCCCTGCAATACCAGCGCGCCTCGTCCCCGTTGTAGCGCCACGCCGCCGACCACCCGCGTGCGCCACTCCAGGTGGGCCACAGAGTTGCTCAGGTTGTTCTCGGCCGCCTGCGATACGCTGGTGACCAGGCCCCACGACAGCCAGCCCGCGCGGTGTACGCCGATGGCGCCACCCACAGACTGCCCCACCGGCAGCGCCGCTGGCAGGGCGGCCAGTACGCTGGTCTCCAGCAGCCAATCTGGTTCTGCGGAGGTTGGCGTGGCGTCAGCGGGTGCTGCGATGGCGTCAGGCGAATGATCGGGAGTGGCCTCCGCCGAGGCGGCATGGAGCAGGATCGCGCTTGCAACGGCCGTCACGGCCAGGCGACTGCGAAGCATCGAACTGTCCTGTCGGGCCCTCTCCTTCCCCGTCGATGAACATACAACACCAGCGAGCCGGTTGCATGTCACCTGGAACTGTTCGCTACGGCTTCGGACCCGGGTAGTACAGCTCGACAAACTCGTAGACGAAGTTGCCGCTGCCGGGCGAGTCGGAGAACTCGGAGATGTACAGGCCCGGCGAGACGCCGCCACCCTTCTGGCCGGCGCCTGGCGTTGGTGCGCTGCCGCCTGCGTCGGATACATTCCACGACCCGGCATCACCGGCGGGACCCACCGGCACTTTGCGCTGGTAGTTGCTCTCGGCCTTGCCCTTGAGCGCGATCGTCGGGCCATCCAACGTGCCGCCCTTTGCGTCCTTGATGGTGAACGTCTCGTCGCCGTTGATGGACGGGATCTTGTCCTTGCCGTTGATGTAGATGACGTCGGCGGCCAGGGTCACCTTCCAGTGGGCCTCGAAGGCGGCTTTCTCCGCCTTGCGACCGATGACCAGATAGCCACCAACTCCGATCTTGGTGCCGTCCGGCAGGGTGAACTTCTTGTTGGAGCTGGCCTGGTGCAGGGTGAATCCACTCAGGTCCAGACTCAACGCGGAGGCGTCGACCACCTCGATCGTCGCCGTCGCCGCGCCGGCGCTGGTCTTGGCCGTCAGGGTGGCCTTGCCCGGCTTCGCACCGGCCGTGAAGGTGACGACCGCCGATTGCAGTCCCCCGGGCACCGTGACCGTGGCCGGCACGCTGCCCAAGCCGGCGGGATCCAGGGTAAGCGCGACCTCTACGCCTGTGCTCGTTGCTGGCGTCGACAGGGTGACGGTGAACGCCGCGGCGCCCGAGGCGACCACCTTGGCCTGGTCGGGGCTGATGGACGCCACCGCCGGCATGGCGTTGGCGTCGAGGATGACCAGGTCGGTGGATTTGCTCTTGTCGCTCCCCTTGACGTGCGCGCTCACGGTGGTCGTGCCGGGCTTGATGCCCTGGATCGGCACGCCGATCATGGTCTTGCCGGCCGGGATCACGAAGGGCCCGCCAATGACCTTGGCGACGGTCTCGTCGGCCACCTTCACCTCGACCGTCACATCCTTGTCGGTATCGTGATCGAGCACGACCGTCAGGCCCTGGGGCAGGGTGGCACCCGAGGCGCCGGCGAACTGGAAGGCCTTGGCCGGCGTCAGCTTCAGGACTTCGGGCGGTCCGAGGGTCACGTCCTCCGGGCCGCGCGGCAGCAACTTCATGTAGCTGTTGCGATAGGTCACCGGGCCGATGATTTGAGGCAGGATGGCGCCCTTTGCCGGCAGCGGGTCGATATAGGGCATCTCGAAGGGCCACATGGAGTCGTCCACGCGCAGCCCGCCGGAGATCTCGATCTCGTTCTTGCCTTCGGTATCCCCATCGCCTGGGGTGGGCTTGTCGTCGGTGACCTCGGCGTCGACCACGCGGATCAGCAGGCCATCGTGCGGCGAGTTGTACTTGTCGGTGCTGGTCAGCTTCTTGATGGCGTCCAGGTCCAGCGTGCGCGGCTCGAACTCGGCCTTGTCGCCGGTGACCTTCCAGGTCGCGTTGGTGAGCTGGGTCTGGTTGTAGTAGCTGCCCAGGGCGCCCGAGCTGATGTCAATGACCTCGCCGACCTTGGGCAGATCGCCCTCGCTGCCCACGTAGACAAAGATGCCGCCATGGTCGGTGGCCGGAATGCCGTTCTTCTGCGCGAAGAAGCCGCCGTTGGCAGCCGCGGTCACCACCAGGCCAGCCAGGGCCACCTGCTGGCCCTGTAGCTCCTCCTTGGTCTTGGCGTCGGTCACGTCCACCAGGCATGCGGCGCTGCCGGGATTGGGTGATTCGGGGCACGGGTCGCAGACGTCGCCCTTGCCGTCCTTGTCCTTGTCGCCCTGGTCGGAGTTGCCCTTGTTGGGGCAGTTATCGTCGCTGCTGGGTATGCCGTCGCCGTCGGGATCGTTGGGGTCGAAGACCTTGCATTCGGTCGTGTCGGCATCCAGGGGGCAGGGGTCGCAGCTGTCGCCCTTGCCGTCGCTGTCCACATCGGCCTGCTTGCCGCCGTCCAGCGGGCGGACCGGGTTGAAGACCGTGGGGCAGTTGTCGGCCTCGTTGGCGATTCCGTCGCCGTCTTTGTCCTTGGGATCGCTTTTGCCGGCGTACAGGCCCGAGCCGTCGACGCTATCTTCTTTGAGCGTGCGCGCGGGCACGCACGAGGGCTCGTCCTTCGGCACGCCGCAGAAGTACATCGGGTACCAGACCTTGCCCATATCGCTGAGCAGCTGCTTGTAGGTCTTGCCGAGGGTGTTCTTGACGCAGACGCCCTTGTCGACTCCGCAGACCTCGCCCAGGCTCTCGCAGGTGGGCTCCAGCTTGGAGACGATGGCCGTATTGCCGGCCAGCACCTCGCCGCCGCGTACCACCAGGGCCACGTCGGTGGTCGTGGCGTCGACCACCGCGGTGTGTCCCTTGCGCCCATCCTTGCGGAAGACGGCCAGGTCACCGGCGTAGCCGACCTTGAGCAGGCCGAGCGCGTCGTCGAAGCCCAGCGCACGAGCGCCGCCGATGGTCGCCATCTGCCAGAGCTGGTCGTCGCTGAAGGTGCCGCCGAGATGGTTGTCGTTGATGTACGCCGCGCAGGCCAGCTCGCGCAGCATGTTGATCGAGCCGCTGGGCACCCAGTCCGCGCCCAGGCCGATGCTGATGCCCAGGCGTTGCGCCAGCGCGACCCGCGCCGTGTCGCCGTACAAGCTCACGTTGGAGCGGGGCGACCAGATCATGCGCATCCCCTTGGCCGCCATGAGGCCAAAGTCGGTCGCGGTCAGTCCCACGGCGTGAATCAGGGCGCTGCGGCCGTCGATGCCCTCGACCGCGTCCGAACCCTGGCCGGTCAGGCAGAGGAACTCGTTGCGTGCCGCCTGGTCGATGCCCTCGGCCACGTGGGGCGCGTGTGCGTCGGCCCAGCTGCCCGGAACGCTGTGGATCTTGCCGTACTTGCAGCCCGACTTGAGCTTGGTGCCGCCGCTGTCGCCGAGCGGGAAGGTGTCGTAGGCGGCGCCGGGCTGACCCAGGCCGTTCTTGCCCTTGCCGGTGGCGTCCAGGTCACGCATCAGGCCGCTCAGGTCGCCCGAACCGAAGATCGCGGTGCTGCCGGTGAGCACATAGCGCAGCTCGCCGTAGGCTTTCTGATCATCGGAAGCGCCACCGCCGGACACGCTCACCTTGGGGTTGCCATCTTTGCCCTTGCGCCAGTCGTGTCGATGCTCCCAGCGCAGGGCTGGATCGACGCCCGCCTTGGTAGCCACCCACGGGCTTCCATTGAGCCAGCCGACGTGGTTGTGGGCGTCGATGAGCCCAGGAGAGACGACAGCGTCCGGGCAGATCACCCAGGTCGCGTCCGTCGCCTTGGCCACGCAGCCGCACCCGACGCAGGTGATGTCACCCTTGGCGTCCAGCAGAACCGCGCCTCCCTCGATGACCTTGCCCGGCAGCAGCACGTCGGCCACCACCAGCAGGCCGGCGCCAGATTTTTCGACCGAGCACACCGCGTCGCCGGGCGCCTGGGCCGGCTTGGGCGTGTCCTCGCAGCCTTCGGTCGGCGTCACCGCCGTGTCCTTTTCACCCGTGCTGCCATCAGGCGTCAGGCCGGCGTCGACAGGGCCGCCATCGGTCGCCCCGGCGTCCTTGGCCGGGGTCGTGCCGGGGTCGTCCTTGTCTGAGCTGCACGCGGCGGTCAGCAAGAACATGGTCGCGGTCAGGGCTATCAGGGTCTTCAGGGGCAGTTTGGGGAACATCTGGGCCTCCCGAGGGGATCTCTTGTCTGGGGCGTCGGCCAGACCCGGCCGATCCTCACGCGCCCGCCACTCTGCCTGTCTCGCTCGCCGTTGCCTAGTCCCTCCTGTTCCCCCACCCGCACCCGCACCCTCACCCGCACTCCCAGCCGCCCCCAACTCCCTCCCCGCCACCCCACAGTTGTACTTCCCCGCCCCATCCCCGACTCTGCACCCATGCTATCGCGAGACCTGCAACCATCGTCCGGTGCCCTGCTCAGTCGCAGACGGGTGCTTCATCGCCTCGCCCTGGTTCCGGGCGCGATCCTGCTCGCCTGCAAACGCGACCGCACGGCTCGGCAACCGGCCGCGCAGCCCGACCTCGCTACCGCTGAACAGGCCATCGAGACGTTGCGTACGGCGCCGCGCTCGAAGATCCTCGGCAAGATCGCCGCGCTGATGGACAACGGGCTGGGCCCTGAAGATCTGGCCTTCGCGCTGGTCGCTGCGCTGGCCGAAATCGACGGCGACGTTCACGGCAGCCTGGCCCTGCACGCTCTGCTGGCCATAGAGCGCGAGATGTTGCCGGGCAAGCGCGTGCTCGCTTTGCTGCGGGCGTGCGATCACGTGGTCCAGCAACGGGATGCCTGGAAGCCCATGCCGTCCCGCGCGGCCGTTCCCTCCAACCTGTTGGGCCTGTCGCGCAAGGAACTGGTCAAGCGGACGCGCGCGGCCTTCGATCGCCTGCAGGGGCCCGCCGTACGCATGGGTGTCCGCGCGCTACACGGGCGCTGGGGCCAGGAGGTGGTCAGCGCCGAACTGCTGCGCATGGCGGCCCGCGATGACGGCAACAGCGGTCACGGCACCCACAACGTGGTGGCGGCCCTGGACCTGCTGCGGGTGGTGAAGTGGCGCGGGGCCGACGCCGTGCTCGACCAGGCGGCGGGCCGGCTGCAGCCACCCGGCTCGTGGCAGGCGCCGCCATCGGTTGCCGCGCGGGCGGCTTTTACCAGGCATCAGAAGCTCGTCGTCGAGGCTGGCGAGTCCTGGCAGGGCGGGGTGCGACAGCTGCAGGCCAGTCGCGACCTGCGCACCGCAGCGCGCACGGAACGTGGCGATGATCTGGTCGCCTACGTGACAACGGCGCTGCAGAAGAACGTGCACGCAGACGCCCTGTGGGATGGCCTGGCCGTGGCCGCCGCCGATCTCGCCCTGCGCGATGCCACGCCATCCGGGCCCGGCGTACACGCCCTGTTGTTGGTGGCGGCGCTTCGGCAATCCGCAGCCCGGGCGCCGACGCCTCAGTCCCGGCTCATCGCCTTGTTGTCCGCCGCCTGGCGCTTGCCGGGGTTCCGGGCGTCGACCCTCTCCGCAGCGGTGACGCCGACCGCGTCCCCTCGAGGCGATGGGGAGCGACGCTTGATGGCCGATGACCGCCTGCGCCGCGCCGCCGCCATCCGCAGCGCAGCCGGCGCGGGCGGGGCGCCATCCCTGGCGGTACGCGATGGCATGCGCGAGTTGCTGCTGCGCAAAGACGCGCCCGATCCCCATCGTCTGGAGCTGCCCGTCGCAGCCACCCGCCTGGCGGCGGTCTGCGCGCCCCCGCTGCAGGGAGACATCCTCGCCGCCGTCGCCGCTTGCGGGCCAAAGGCCGCAGACCCGGACTGGCCGCGCCTGGACGAAGCCGAGAGATTGGTGAACGACCTGTTCGGCGAATGAGCCGGGGAAGGGGAAAGGGGGTCAGGTATTGACACTTGACATCTCCAGCTCAAGTTGATCGTGTGCCTGAGCTTCATCGCGACAAAAACTGTCGCTCAGTCGCCCCCGGTTGTCGCGCCGGCGCCGGCCGAGCATACTGCCTCGCGTCTCGGCCTGCGAGCCACCGCAATCGAGGTCCCCGTGCTCATCCCCGTTCGCGCATGGTCTGCAGCCTGGCTCTACGTGACGCTTGGTCTGACCGTTCTGCTCCTGCTCTGGTTGGCCTTGTTCCAGTCCGACTACGGCTCGGTATCCTTGCACGGCGCCGCCATGGCGCTCGCCGGGTTGCTGCTGATCGGCCACCTGGCGGCCTTCCTTCTGTTGGGCGGCGTGGCGACTTCGGCTTTGATAGAGCTCGTGGAGAGACATCGCACGCTCGGATTCGTCGTCGCGACATTCGCTGGTGGCGTCGCCTGTCTGCCGACGTTCTGCGGCAACAACGTGCTTCTGCAGCGCTTCCGCTGGCTGCTGATCGGTGGCGCCGCCGTGAGTGCAGGTGTGGCGGTCGTCGTGGTCTGGCAGCTGGCCCGCCGGATTCGCGATGGCTGGCAGCCTCGCTGGTCGGCGCCGACTCTGGCCCTGCTCTCCAGCGGTGCCCTGCTGGTCACCGTTTTCGGCCTCAAGCGACTGCCGCTCTATCCCACGGCCATGCTCCTGCTGCTGTTCGGTCTGCAGACCGCTGTCGCCTTGCTGATGATGCGCTTGCAGCACGTCCAACACGGCTGGCTCCACCGAGCGCCGCCGGCGCTCGCGATGTTGCAAAAGCTGGCTCTGTTGGCCGTGGCAGCGTGCATGTTGCTCGGCCCGACGGGCATCACCGGCAAACCGTGGTTCACCAAGTCTGAACTGGCCCTGTCCTACAACATCATGGGCAGCAAGGTCCTGGTTCAGCCGCGCGACGCGCTGTTGCACGACGCCTACAAGGTCGCCGGCGTGCTCGGATCCGGCGCGCCCGCATCCAAGGTCGTCGACGTGGCGGCGATTGTGGGCGACCACAAACCCGCCCATCGTCACGACGTCATCCTGCTGGTGGTGGATGCGTTGCGTCGCGATCGCATGGCACTCCATGGCGGCGATATCAAGATGCCCCATACCGAGGCGCTGGCCAGGCGGGCGATGGTGTACAGCCGCGCCTACAGCCCCGCCGATGGCACCGGTCTGTCTATGTCCTCGATCCTCAGCGGCGTACATCCCGCGGTCTTCTCCGACCTGGACGCGATCCCCCTCTTCCTGCCGGCGTTGTTGCAGCATCATGGCTACGAGACAGCCGCGGGCGGCAACGAGTTGTCGCTGCAGTTCTTCGTGCACAAGGTGCTGGACGGTCGCGTGACCGCCGATATCGGCATCGAGCACTCGTCATTCAAGCCGCCGGACGAGCAGCAAATCGCCGACGCCATCACCCGTCTGGGCAAAGGCGACGGGCCCAAATTCGAGTACATCCACCTCCAGGGCACCCACGGTCCCTTCCGGGGCCCCAATGGCAAGGCGGACTACGCGCGCGCCGTCCGGGCGGCGGACGTCCTGGTGGGGCGGCTCATGGCCGACATCGAAGACCGCGCGGCGTGGGATCGGACCATCCTGATGCTGCTGGCTGATCACGGCGAAGGCATCGGTGAACACGGCATCTATGGACACTCGCAGGCACTGTACGAGGAGCAGGTCGGCGTGCCGCTGATCGTCGCCATGCCCGGCGTGGCCAGCGGCACCAACGATGTTGGCACCGACCTGACGCTGGTGCCCATATGGGTCATGTCCGGCCTGGGCAGCCGCTGGCCGATGCCCACCAGCGGTGGGTCGCCAGGCGTGGCGGGTGTCACCGTTCAGGAGCATCAGATCCACGGCACGACGGTCTGGCGCAGCATCCGGCAGGGGTCCTGGGTCTACCACCATCGCTATGCCGCGGGTGTCGAGCGACTCCACGACCTGGTCTCGGATCCCGGTGAGTTGACCGACGTGTCCGCCAGCGAAAGAGAGCGCGTGGTCCGTTTCGCCGAGCTGGAAAAGGCGCATCTGGACCGTGTGCGCCAGGTCGTCGACGCCATCTCAGCGCTGCCGCTCAAGACTCTGCCAGCACCCGCGCCACCGCCGCCTTGACCGGGCTGTGGCGCTTGACCACCACCACGGTGCCAGGCGCTTGCCGGGCCACGTCCTCGACGATATTGCCCAGGAAGAGCTGCCGATAGCTGGACAGGCCAGCGGCGCCGATAATCACCGCGTCGTGGTGCTCCGCCTCGGCGACGATCGCATCGACCACCGAGTTGTTGGAGAGCACTGTTGTCTGTACCGAGGGCAGCTCGCCCAGACGGGCGGACGCTTCGGCCAGCCGAATCTCGGCCTCGCCCGCCACCTCTTGTGGCGCGTCGGTGGGCACCACGGTGCAGACCGTAATGCTGCCGTCGAGCGTGCGCGCCAGAGACGCCGCATATTCCTCTGCCCGGCGCGCGTGTTCGCCACCGGCGGTGGGAAGCAGCAGCCTGCGAACCGGCTTGTCGCCGACCCGTCGCATGACCGCGATGTTGGCCCGCGCCCGCGTGACCACGGTATCCGAGATGCGGCCCAGGACACGTTCGGTCGACGAGGCGTAGCCCTTCCAGCCCAGCACGATGAGGTTGCAATGCCGCTCCCGGCTGGTCTCCAGAATGGCGCGCGCCACGTTGTGGCCGATGCGCACCAGGGTGGTGACAGGAACCCCTCGTTCGTGACCCCGTTCCCGCGCCGCCTGCAAGATGGCGGTCTCGCGGGCGACGATGGCATCTTCCACCCGCGGCGGCACCTGTTCCGGCACCTGCACAACGCGCATGGCCACCACCTCGCCGTCCCGTTCTGCGGCCACGCATGCGGCAAAGTCGAACAGCGACGGCATGGTCTCCGGCCGGGCGATGGGCACCAGCACACGGTAGCGACCCGGTTGCTTGGCCGGCGCCTCCAGGGCGACCCGCGTCGGCCCGCCAGGCAGGGCCCGTTCCTCGCCGCGCAGCCCCTTCCACAGCAGGAAGCCGAGCACACCCAGGAGTAAAGTGCCGACCGCCAGCGCGACCGGCAGCCAGTGATGGCTCAGCAGGGTGAGCAGGTAGATGTTGGCGACGATGCCCAGCCCAGGCAGCAGCGGCACCATGGGCACGCGGAAGGGACGTTCGATGTCGGGGAAGCGGCGGCGATGCGAAATCAAGGCGGCGTTGACCATGATCAGCGCCAGAAGCAGCACCGTGTCGGCGAAATGTGCCAGGTCTTCCAGAGGCAGCAGCAGGGAAAAGACCCCGATCGCGGCGCCCACCGCCAACAGAGCTACCGCAGGCGTTCGCAGGCGCGGATGGATGCGACCCAGACGCCGGGGCAGGTGTCCCTGCTGACTCATGGCCATGGTCACGCGGGAGCCGGCCATGATCGAGGCGTTGGATGCGGAGATCATCGAAAACAGGGCGCCCGCCACGATGATGATGCCGCCCACCGGGCCCAGGAATCGCGTCGCTGCGGTGCCCATCGCCGCTTCGGTGTACTCGTCCAGACCGGCCGCGACGATCGTCACGATGACCAGCGCATAGAGCACGGTGACCACGCCCATGGAGATGAAGATCGCCCGCGGGATGGTGCGCACGGGCGATCGCACCTCGCCGGCGGCGGCGGCGATGGCCGAGAATCCGAAGAAGGTGATGAAGACCATGCCCGCCGTGCTGCCGATGGCCGTCATGTCGGTGCTGAAGCGCTCGATGAAGGCCTCGGTGCTGACCGCGCTGATGCCGCCGGCGACGAACCACAACAACAGCAACACCTTGCCGACCGTGACGACAATCTGGAATGAGCCGCTCTCCTTGGTCCCCTTGATATTGAGCAGGGTCAATGCGGCGGTGGAGACCAGCGCGATCGCCGCCGGCCATGGCGCCGCCCAGATGAACTCGTGGAAGTAGGTCGCCAGGCTGACCAGGTAGAACGCGCACGACGACGTGTAGCCGAGAAAGAGGCACCAGCCGACCACCCACGCCAGCGGGCCGGCGAAGGTCTTGCGGGCGTAGAGGTATCCTTCACCCGAACGGGGGTAGATGGACGTGAACTCGCAGTAGGTCAGGGCCGTGAACGTGGCCACCACGGCCGCCAGCAGGAAGGCCGCGATAGCCGCCGAGCCCACGTTGCGCACCGCCAACCCGGACAGGGTGAAGATGCCTGCGGCGATCATGGTGCCCACGCCGATAGCCAGCGCAGTGGGCAGGCCCAGGTCGCGGCTCAACTCGACTTCGATCCGCGAAATGTCGCGGTTGGCGTCGCTCACCTTGCCACTCCACTGCGCGGATCAGCCTGGGGCCAGGCCGCGTGGCGGGGATTTGATGCCCATGGCGTTCGAATGTCCAGTGGGCGCGCCGGCTGGCGAATCTGCTGGGGCCTCGGGTACCCCGGTGACACACATGGCTCCCGCCGATGGCGCGGTTACGCTATGCTCTTTCGCCGTTCGCTACGCAGGCGGTCGGTCGGGGTCTTCGAACATGTGCCACAACCCGCGACCATTGCAGAGAGGGCATCGAATCGGGCCGTGCCCGCGCTTGATCTGCGCGCTCTTGCTTGTACTGGGTCCCGCGGCTTGTGCCGACGACAGCGACGACGGCCCCATCACGCTCACCGTGGTTGGCGGTAGCGGCGGTTCGAAGACCAACGATGTGGTCGACGGGGACGCTGCGGCTGCTCCCGATGTGACGACCTTGGACGGAGCCCGTGAGCACGCGGCGGACGCCGCCACGACCGGTGACCTGGAGGGCGCTTCGGATCTGTCGGTTTCCGGTGTCGATGCCGCTGAGCATGGCGACTCGACAGCCACCGACACCATCTTGCCGGGCGGCCCGGATGCCGGCGACCTGGATGCAGCGTCGGCTGACGTGGACGAAGAAGACGCGGCCATCGCGGACGCGGTCATCGACGATGCCGAGGATGACGCAAGTGTAGATGCTGCCGCCGTGGATGGCGTCGCTGTAGACGTAGTTGGCGGTGACGCGATCGGCGCGGACGTCGTTGGAGGAGATGCGGTTGGAGGAGACGCGGCCGCAATAGACGTGACCGCCCCCGATAGCGCCCCCGACGACGTGGGTGCCGGCGCCGACTCCGGGACTTGCACGCCTGCCGGCAAGGAGGTCTGCGACGGTGTCGACAACGACTGCGACGGCAAGACCGACGAATCTATCTGCGATGACGACAACGAGTGTACGACCGGATTCTGCCAGGCGGAAGCGGCCACTGGCGCTTGGGGGTGTGTCCAACAGGCGAAGCCAGGGCCATGCAGCGACGGTGACCTGTGCACGGATGGGGATGCTTGCGCCGATGGCAAGTGCGTTGGGGGCAAGGTATTCGCCTGCGACGATGGCCTGCCGTGCACCAAAGATACCTGCACCATGGCGACCGGTTGCAGCAATGTGCCGATCCCCGGAAGCGGTGCGGCGCCGTGCGGGGCCGGGCAGGCCTGGGGGACGAGCTGCTACGCACCGGCCAAGCAGAGCAGCAACTGGACCGAAGCGGAGGCGGCCTGCGTGGTCTGGGGTGGGCACCTGGTCAGCATCGGATCGGCGGCGGAGAACGGCCACGTGCTCAGCCGCATCAAGGCGGTTTGCGGCAACACGCCGGCGTGGATCGGCGCCAACGACAAAGCCGTCGAAAAGGTGTGGACCTGGACCGATGGCAGCCCGTTCACCTACAGCAATTGGGGCGTCACGGAGCCCAACGACTTCTTTGGTGAGGACGTGGCGTGGATGTCCCCATCGGGCAAGTGGGTCGACATCGACGAAAAGGGCAAGGCGTCCTGCCGGGTCTGCGAGCGCCCGGCGCCGGCGGCCTGCAACGACGCCAACGCCTGCACCCACTCCGATACGTGTGACGCCAAGGGCAAATGCAACGGCAAGACGTTGTCCTGTGATGATGGCAACGCGTGCACGGCCGACAGCTGCGCACCGGCCAAGGGCTGCCAGCACGTCAACGCCAAAGACGGTGCGGCCTGCGGTGGCGGCGGCAAGTGTGCGGCCGGTGTGTGCAAGGCGGGTACACCCGACCTACCAGCGGCCAGTTGTCTGGCCGTCCAGAAGGCCAATCCCAAGGCGGTCAGCGCCATCTACTGGCTCGACCCCGATGGGGCCGGCAAGGGCGGCAAGTTCAAGGCGTGGTGCGACATGAAGAACAGCGGCGGGGGCTGGACGCTGATCATGAAGGTGAACGGCGGCGCCAAGACCTTCGGCTACGACAGCTACCTCTGGACCAACAAGGCCGGCCACAACGCACATCTGCCCGGGTTTGACGGCAAGGAAGCCAAGTTGCCGGGCTACTGGAGCGTTCCATTCACCAAGCTGCGCCTGGGTATGCGCGTCGGCAGCAGCTGGCATTGGATCGAGTTGCCGTGGAAGGCCCCTTCCCTGCTCTCGGTGATGCAGAACGGCAAGTACAAAGCGACCAAGTTGGGCCGCAATACATGGAAGAGCCTGATCTCCGGTTCGTCCCTGCAGAAGCACTGCAATCGCGAGGGCTTCAACGTCTACGACAACGACGCAAGGGTGCGCATCGGCATCGTCGCCAACAACGAAAAGGACTGCAAGACGCCGGACTCCCGCATCGGCTTCGGCGGCGCCGGCAAGACCTGCGGCCAGGACCACTACAATACGTGCGGCAATACCGCCCGATGTGGCGGCGACAAGGGCAACAAGAACACCAAGGCGTTCGGCTACATCTTCGTGCGTTGAGCGGGGGCCGCCATCAGTCGTTGCGCGGCCTGCTTGGCGTAGATGGCCGCCAGCCGGCCACGCAGCAAGGTGCGCTGATCCTGCACGGCGACAGGACTCCATGACGCCGCGACGATGGTCGCCCGTCGACGTTGCAACGAGGGCTTCCCGCCTTGCCAGCGGGCGCTGAGCCAGGGCAACCAATCGAACTCGAACGTCCGCTGTCGCGCTGGCCCTGCCTGCCATTGCGGCGTCGCGAGCTTCTGCAGCTCGAAGGCTTCGGCAAGGATCTCCTGCGCCGTCGGCGTCGACGGCATCGAGTCGGTCGCCAATGTGCAGGCAAGCAGTTCGTCATAGAGCGAATCGCCCGCAGTCCAGGCGGCCAGCGCCATGGCCACATCGGCGTCGTGGCTTGCGCCGATCTCCGGCACGATCAACGAAAGAGGGCCGCCGCGCTCGACGGACAGCAGGTGCCGCTGCAAGGCGCGGTTCACGCCAGCCATCGCCGAACCATCTGGCGCCTCTTCCAGTCCGTCCAGCACGCCATCGACCCAGTCGCGCAGATCCACCTCGAGCAGGTCGCGCAGCACCAGCAACAGCACATCGGCTACCTCGAGATTGGCCAGCGCGCTCAGCAGGAAGCCGAAGGCATACGCTCGCCGCCAGAGATCGGGCGGCATGTCCTCGGTGCCGATGACCACCTCCTCGTATTCGGCGATGTCCAGATCGGTCGCGACGGCGAGGATCCGCGTCTGCAAGCCCCAGCGCTGCCGCTCGTCCGGCTCGCCCAGGGGCGCATTTTCGAGCACTCGACATGGGTAGAGATAGAAGCTGTCCCGCGGTGATGGCGACAGCGCGCCGATCAGCCCTTCGCAGAAGGAGTCCAACGTCTGTTTTGGCAAACCCAGCAGCAGCTCTGTGTGGGTCGGCAGGCCCAGTTCGCCGCTTGTCGCCTTGAGACGCTCGAAGACCTCGGGCGCGATATTCGCCCGTCCGACGGCCGCCAGCACACGCGCATCAAAGCTCTGTTGGGCGATGCCTGCGTGGCAGGCGATGCCGGCGGCCAACAAGGTGCGCACGATGTCCAGCGTGTCTTCGTGGGTCTTCTTGCTCAGGTGCAACATGCAGAACGACGGCCAGCCGGTGCGCTGACGCACCCCGACGATCCGCTTGGCGATCCCCGCGTCGCGACGATGTAAGCCGAAGTTGTTGTCGATGACGTAGAGGTAGGGCAGGGCACGCTCGGCCATCCATTGCAATTCGGCGTCCAGACGATCCGTCGCCAGCAGGCGTAGCCGGTTATGAGATGGCGCGCCCGACTGACAGAACGTGCAGCTGAATGGACAGCCGCGATTCGTCTCCCAGGCCACGCCGCTGAAGGAGAGGTCCGGCTGGGCCAGGAGGGCATCGAATGTGCCGTCCAACATGGGCGATGCCAGCGAACTCAAGTCCCTCGCTGTGGCCCGCGGAGGACTCAACTGGACGACCCCTTGGGCATCGCGCGCCGCCAGACCGGGCACCTCCAGCAACGAGGCACCGCGACGATGGGCGTCCAGCACCTCGGCGAAGGTCTGCTCTCCCTCACCGGCCACCAGCACGTCCAGCTCCGGATGGGCCTCCAGGAACGCGACCATCCGTTGGGGGTGCTGCGGGGCCGAGGCGCCGCCGAGCACGACCAGGCAATGGGGCGAGGCGGCGCGCATGGCGCGGGCGACGGCCAGGGAGTGCTGCAGATTCCAGATGTAGGCCGAAAGACCCAGCACGGAGATCTCGCCGTACTCGGCTGCGGTCACTACCGGGTCCCGCCGCCGCACGTCGATGGAGATGGACTCGATGTGGCCGCCGACCGGGTGGCTGCGCGCCCCAGCGACCACGACGCCGGCCGCCAGCGGCAGCACGTTGACGTGGCTCGGGCTGCTGTATTGCGCCACCAGAATGCGCATGGCCTCCCCCGCTCGCGCTCCGGGCGCGCCCCCTCGATGCTCAGGGCTGCGCGTCTGCCGCCGACAAGCCGGTGGACTCACTCAGCGGTCGCCCCTGTTCGTCACAGCCCAGGCCGCGCAGCAGGAATGCCCCCGGCACCGCCAGGTCCAGGCCCAGTTTAGCCGCGGTGGGATCATGAATCCGGGCCTGGTCCAATAGCCAGGCGGCCCGCTCTTCGCCATCGCGTCGCATCTTCTGCCGTAGCAAGGTCACACCGGTACGCATGGCCGCCTGCAGCTGCTCGGCCCGTTCCATATCGGCGGTGTCGATGTCCATGCTCAACGCGACGTGATCCTCCACGTTCATGCGCAGGCCGACGCCCTTGGCCAGATGCGCCAGTTCGGCCATCGGTCCCCCGGGCTCGGAGTCTCCTCCGCCCATCATGTCAGCGAGGTCATCGGCGCTGAGCATGGCGCTGACGTCGGCTGCGCCGGGCGGAGGATCTGCTGCGGGCTCACGGCCTTCGGCGCGATCGATCGCGTGCTGCAGGTCCTCCTTGCTGTCGCCGAAGAGCAGCAATTCGTCACCGACCCGCGCCAGCCACGCACCCTTGGGGGACTCGTCTGTCGATGGTTGCGCGGCGGGCTCCGTAGCGCTGGGCGATACCGCGCCCTGCGCGACCGGCTTCTCCAGGGGCAGCTCGAACAGCCGGCCCTCGTCGCCGTAACGTTCGCCCGGACCCTCCACGCCGGGCAGCTCCAGGCCGCCCAGGCGTCCGCCGACAGCCATCACGTCGCCGCTCATGCCAATCTGCTCGATGTCTTCGGTCAGGTCGATGCCGAGGCGATCGCGCGCTTCGGCCAGGCGCTGGTTGAACTGCTGTTCGCGGCAGCGCATCATCTTGCGTGCCAGCTCACTGTGGCGAATGGCGCCGAACTCGAAGAGCGCAAATCCCTTGCCTGGCGCAGCGACCGCACGTTGCAGGGCCGTGCCGCCCGGAGTCCCAAGTCGAGGCAGCGCCGCCGAGGGCACGGGCAATCGGGGGCCCGCGTCGTCTTGGGCCGCTTCGGTCTCCGGGCGCGACGGGGGCGCCTTGACGACCGGTCCTCGCCCTCGGGGCAGGTTGCGGGGATAGACGATCGGCTCCCTGATGGGCGCCACCTGCCCGTCGCCGAGCGAGCCCAGCCAGGCCGCCAGGGCGAGCAGGGCCAGCGCCAATGCGCCGGCTTGCAGGGTTCGTCTTCGTCGAATGTTCATCAATAATCCCTGGCCACGACGACCGCGACTGCGGCTGCCAGAACCGCCGCGGCAAAGGCGAATGTGCCGCCGAGGGCTGACCACAACTCCACACGATCAGCCGCAGCCTGGGCGACGACATTGGGGCTCAACTCCGCCACTGTCATCAGGCGCGGCAGGGGGGCGATGAGCCAGCGTGCCACCTCGCGCGACCAGCCGGCCTGGAACCACGACAGCACCTCGGCCCGATCGGAGGTCACCATGGCCGCGATGAAGAGGCAGAGACCGGTGCCCGACGCCAGCGCGGGGGAGCGCACCAGGGTGGTGGTCAGCAACATCGCGGCGTAGACGCTCATGAACGCCAGGGCCACGCAGGCGGCTCCGATGAACGGCGCCAGGCTGGCGAATCCCGCCTTGAAGAAGAGGATCGTGGCGAACCCACCGATGGCGAAGAGGGTGCCGGACAGGGCCAGGATCAACACGCCGACGTAGATGCCGACCACCAGCTCCCATCGACGTACGGGCAGGGCGAGCAGCAGCTCCACCCGGCCGGGGGCCAGCAACCTGGCCGCGATATCCGAGGTGGCCACCAGGCCGAACAGGGTGCCGAAGATGAATACACCGCGGACGAGCCCGTGAAAGAGCGGTTCCAGCGCCGCATCGACGAAGACCTCCGAGCCGCTGCCTCCGCCGAGGTCATTGCCGAGCAGCCGGCTGCCCACCAACACGCCCTCGACCACATCCAGGTCGAGGGTCAAGACGAGCCCCAGTTGCATCAGCAGGATGATGCCGCCGACCACCGCGACGAATCGGCGCGCCAGCGCCTCGCGGAGTACATCCATGGCGATGTGATGCACGTTCATGACGCATCACCCCCGCCGCCAGCCTGCACCGCGTCGGCCATCACCTGCTCGAGGTCTCGGGTGGCCGGCAGCACCTGGCGCACTCGCAATCCCTCGGCGAGCGCCCCGGCCAGGGCTGCGGACAGCTCATCCGATTCGTCTACCTGCAAGTGGCAGCGCAACGTCTCCAGGTCCGGCTGCTCCGCGACCACGAATCCATGGCTTTGAGCGACTTCTGCGGCGCCTGGATGGGCCGCAAAGTCGACCAGGTAGCGATCGTCACTGCGCAGGATCGCCAGGTCTCCGGACAGCACCACCCGACCGCGGGCCATGATCGCCACGGCGTCGCAGATCTTCTCACTCTCAGCCAGGAGGTGGCTGTTGAGGAAGACGGTGGCGCCATCTGCCGCGGCGCGGCCGATGATCTCCCGGATGCGGGCCCGACCGAGCGGGTCGACCCCGTCGGTGGGTTCGTCCAGGACCAGCAGAGAGGGCGAACCGAGCAACGCCGCCGCCAATCCAGTGCGCTGGCGCATCCCCTTGGAGAAGGTGCCGGTGCGTTTGGACCACCACCTGGCGGCGAGTCCCACGGCCTCCAATTGGCGGGGCACCTCGTCTCGCATCCGCGCCCGCGTCAGCCCCTTGAGCCGACCGACGCTGTGCAGGAATGCGGCAGCTGTGGCTGACGGCGGTAGCTGCAAGTTCTCGGGCAGGTAGCCGATCCGACGTCTCGCCGTCAGGTCGCCGGCTGGTCTGCCGAGCACCTGCAGATCGCCCGCATCCGGTCGCGCGACGCCCAGCAGCATCTTGATCAGCGTTGTCTTTCCAGCGCCATTTTCACCCAGTACGCCGAAGATGGCGCCGGTCGGCACGCTCAGGTCGAGACCATCGACAGCACGCACCTTGCCGAAACATTTGCTCACTCCTGCGGCGACAATGGCCTGGCTCAAGGGGCGGTCCTTCGAGGCGGGGCGCCATCATAACGCGTTGAGGCAGACGGCACAGGGGCGGCGACCCGTCGAAGAACGGCGCGGCGGGGTGCCCTATTCCGACCAGTCCACGCTTCGAAGGCAGATTGTCGGCTCGCGATCAGCGGACGAAGATGTACACCGAGGACAATCCTGGCCAGTGGTTGCCCTGCGAGTAGACCTCGTGGCTGCCGTGGCCACTGCGCGTGTAGCCCAGGGCCATGGTCTCGGCGTCGCCGTTGCACTTGTTGCGGATGCCGATGCGAGCGGGCTCGTTGTCGCCGCTCTCGTCGCCCGAGAAGACAAGGAAGTTGTAGCCACTCTGCTTGGCCGAGCCAGCGCCGTAAACAATGGACTTGCTGCACTTCTGGCCGCCCTTGGCGATGGGCTTGCTCAGGACCGAACGCAGGTTGGCGCCGCCCAGGAAGTTGTCGGTCGTGTACACCGAGTGCTTGAGCGTGGTCAGGTTTTCGCGCACCAGCACATTCTTGCCACCGAGGCTGCCGTATGCGGTGGAGATGAAGTCCTTGTTGCCGTTGGATGCGCCGGGCACCACGTTGCCGACGCTGCCCCAGGAGGCGGCTTTCCAGCCGGCCCCGTTGACCTTGAAATCGATGCCCGGATCGTGCTTGGACATGCGCATGACCAGCGTCCAGCCGCCGCCATCGGTGGTCATGTCGCAGTAGGTCTGGATCTCCTTGCCCGGCCCCGCCGGTCGAATCCAGTACACACCGTTGATGGTCACGCCCTGCTGGCGCAGCGCCATGCAATTGTCACCGGCGCTCTCTTTGGAGCCACCCGGTGTGGTCTGGAAGAGCACTTTGTACTCCTTGCCATCGCAGAAGCGCAGCGCCGTCATGCCCTTGTCGTAGTAGGCGTAGCCGATGTGGGCGGCGTCGCACTTCACGGGGGCCTTGTCGGCGACCTCGAATCGGAATCCTTTGTTGCTGGCATAGGCGAAGTCGATGCCGCCGCTGGTGACCAGTGTTCCGGTGCTCTCCACCTTCTTGTCGGACACGGTCTCGATGATGACCTGCCAGTTGTTCAGCTTGCCGTCCGTACCGCCGCCATTGGCCTTGTGATCGATCACCCGCAGGCGCCACTTGCCCTTGGCGTTCTTGCCCACCCAGGCGTTGAGGTCGCCCTTGAGCGGCTTGGTGGGCGTCGGATAGCTGGTCTTGATGGCCTTGGCGGCGCCGGTCTTCTCGTGCAGGCGATACTCGGAGTTGTTGGGATCATAGAGCAGCAGCGTCAATTGACCGCTGGATGAGGTCGTCAGGTCGACCGCGACGCGCAGGGTCTTCACGGCGCCAAGATCGGGTACGTCGATGGTGTCGCTGATGCCCACCGGATCGTTGTCCTTGATGGCCAGCGCCGCCGCCGCCGCGGAGGCGACGGTGAAGTTGTTGGTCAGCAGGCCGCTGGAGATCTTCGCCAGCCCGTCCGCCGGCAGGTCGCTGGCCACCTTGACGCAGACCAGGGTGCCGTCGGCCTGGATGCCCTTGACCACCTCGTCGGAACCCTTGCAGTTGCCGGCCGGCACGACGATGCCGGTCAGCTTGCTGCCGTCGCCGACAAATGAGTTGGCGGCCACAGTGCCTGCCGCGATGGCCTCGGCGCTGAGCTTCTTGGCCTTCAGCCCGTTGCCGCCCAGGTCCAGGTCGCCGTCGATTGTGAGTTCGGACACGGAGACGCAGCCGGTGCACTGCAGGTCCAGGGCCGCGGTGGCCGGCCCGCCCTTGGTCTTGGAGCCTGCGTAGGTGAAGCCCACGGCGCTGGCCGAGACCGCGCCCGGCCCCAAGTGGTTGGAGCCCACGGCGCCCTTGGCGATGTGTTCGCTGGCGATGACGCCCTTGGCCAGGTGGGCGGCGCCGACGCAGCCGCTGCACTGGAGCCCGGCCGACACCTCGGCGTGTCGAGCGTATGCCACCGCGCCGAGTGCCGCGCGCGGCAGCTCGGGACCGTTGCCCACCGTGACCCCCAACTCCGGAGCTGCGAGCCCGGCAAGCAGCGCGGTCGGCAGCGCCTTGACCGATCCGAGCGCGTGCACGAACTGCCCGGCCTTGACCTGAATCGAGCCCGCTGACTCGGACCAGGATGCGTTGACCGCCTTGCTGTCCGCATACAGCGCAAACGTCAGCGCGTAACCGCCATCTGTCACAGGACCGCCGCCGTTGGCGGTGATCAGGCCGTGAACCATCAATTGTTGGGGCGTGGCTGCCCAGGCACTCGCGGCACCAGCGAGCAGAATCGAGGTCAAGACGGCGAAGACGGCGCGTCGCTGACCGGGCATACGATCGGCACTGCACATAGGGGCCTCCTGGAGTCGGTTGAACGTGCGCCGAACCTACCAATCGGGACGAGCGATGACCAGCGACCACGCCGGCGGCCAGTTGGGGCGGTAACGCGAACCGGACACGGCTATGATGTTCACACGCGATCGCGATCCCGCCCGCTGAAATTCGACCATCGTCGCCCAATCGGAGGCTTCATGTCTGGCTCAAATAGCCGCCCCGCGCTGTCTCGATGGTGGGTGTTGCCCTGCCTGTTGGCGACGGTCCATTGCGGAGAAGAGGCGCAACCGCCTGTCAGCGGCGTCGCCGCCGACGTGGCCCCGGCAGACACCGACAACGCCGATGTGACCCTCGATGATGTGCACGCGAACGCGGGTCCTCCCTGCTCCAGCGTCGCGGATTGCAATGCAAAGATCTGTCACCTGGCGGTTTGCCAGGGCGGTGCCTGCCAGTGGACCGCCAGCACCGGCACCCTATGCTCGGACGGCAACGCCTGCACCGTCGGAGATCGCTGCGAATCGGGCGTCTGCACCGCAGGAGACAACAGCTGTGAGTGCAGCGCGGACAAGGACTGCGTACTTCACGATGATGGCAACTACTGCAACGGAACCCTCGTTTGCGACCTTGCCAGGGCACAACCGCGCTGCGTCCTGAACATCGACAGCCTGGTCTCGTGCAAGGCCGATCAGGACACCTGGTGCCAGCGCAATCTCTGCAACCCGTCCTCCGGCGAGTGCAAGATGACTCACGTCAACGAGGGCGCGCCATGCATCGATGACGACCCGTGCAGCCAGGACAGCGCCTGCAGCGAAGGCGTCTGCACCGCGTCCGGTCCATCTCTGTGCAATTGCAGCAAGGACGCCGACTGCAAGACCTTCGATGACGGCAATGCTTGCAACGGCACCGCCTGGTGCAACAAGACCGGGTTTCCGTGGACCTGCGACGAGACGCTGGCGGTGAATTGTACCGCGGCCAACGACACCACTTGCAGCAAGAACACGTGCGCGCCCGGTACCGGCAAGTGTGTCATGGAGCCGGTCAAGGTTGGCGTGCCGTGTGACGATGGCGATATCTGCACCGCCGGCGACGGATGCAAGGATGGCCAATGCGCCGCCGGCCCTGTGAACACCTGTTCGTGCACCAAACAAGCCGATTGCGATGCCCAGGAGGATGGCAACCTGTGCAACGGCGTCCTGTATTGCGACCTCGCCGCGGGCGACAAGAAGGGCGCCTGCAAGGTCAACCCCGCGACGCTGGTCAGTTGCCCAAGCATTAACGACAGCCTCTGCCAGAAGAATCTCTGCTCGCCCAAGACCGGGGTCTGCTCCATGCAGTACCTCAAGCCCGGGACGCCATGCGACGACGACGACGCTTGCACCGAAGGCGAGATCTGCGTCGGCGGCGCCTGCGACAAGGGCAAGAACATCTGCCCGTGCAAGTCCGACGCCGACTGCGTCGCCAAGGATGATGGCGACCTCTGCAACGGCACCTTCTTCTGCAACCTCAAGACCGCCGAATGTGCGCCTGATCCGGTCTCCCTGGTCAACTGTGCAAGCGTCGACGACACCGCCTGCAACAAGAACGTCTGCCACCCCAAGACCGGCAAGTGCGACCTCGAGCCAGTCGAGAAGACCAAGGCAGTGGCCTGCGACGATGACGGCAGCAGTTGCAAACCATGCGCCAAGCCCGACGGCCCCGGCTGCCACTACCAGTTGTTGCAGAAGGGAGAGCAGGCACTCCCCGGCCCCTTCCAGTGCAGCGATGGCGACGAATGCACCACAGGCGACGTGTGCTCGGCGGGCAAGTGCACGTCGGGCAGCTTCACGTGCACCTGCGAACAGGATTCCGACTGCGCCAAGCAGGACGATGGCGATCTCTGCAACGGCACGATGTTCTGCAACAAGAGCAAGAAGCCGGCCATCTGCGAGCTCAACCCGGCGACGGTCATCAAGTGCCCGACCGTGGACAATACCGACTGCGTCGCCAGCACCTGTCCGCCCAAGCTCGGCAAGTGCGTCATGTTGCCCAAGGCCGACGGCACTTCCTGCGATGATGGCGAGAAGTGCACCAAAAACGACGTCTGCATCGCCGGCACGTGCAAGCCCGGCGCCAAGACATGCGAATGCGTCACCAACGCTGACTGCGCCGTCAAGGACGACGGCAACAACTGCAACGGCACGTTCTACTGTGACAAAAGCGGGCTCGAGCCGGTTTGCACCAAGAACCTGGCGTCCGTGGTCTATTGCCTCAAGACCAACGACACGACCTGCTTGAAGAACAGCTGCGATCCCGTCTCCGGCAAGTGCAGCGTCAAGCCGGTCGCTGAAGGCAAGCCCTGCGAGGACGGTTCAGCGTGCACCATGGTCACCAAGTGCGACAATGGCCAGTGCAAGGGCAAGGCGGTGGGCTGCGACGACAAGGATCAATGCACCGCCGACACCTGCCACGCCATCAAGGGCTGCCAGCACGACGAGAACAACTGTGATGACGGCAACACCTGCACCGCGGACGCCTGTGATCCCAACACCGGCAACTGCACCTTCAAGGCCTCATCTGCCGGCGCGCCCTGCAACGCCGATGGCTCGGGCTGCACGGTCAACGACTCCTGCGCCGGCGGCAACTGCACCGCCGGCACGCCGCCGCTCTGCGAGTTGAAGACCGGGCCCTGCGAGCAGGCCACCTGCCAAAGCGTCTCGGCGACCAGCTTCAAGTGCATCAAGACCGGCGCGGCCAAGGATACGCCCTGCGACGACGGGCTGATCTGCTCTTTGGGGGGCGTCTGCGACGCGGGCAAGTGCAAGCCGGGGCAGGGCGCGCGCTACTACGCAGCGCAGCTCACGGCGACCACCGAGGGCAAGCAGCTGAAGCTCCGGGTCCGCGCCATCGGGCGCACCACCGCCGGCTACGTGCTGGCTGGCAGGGCCTTCCTGGGCAACGATCCGAGCGCTCCGGATCAGTCCTGGTTGTGGGCCCGGGCTGTGGATCGCTCGGGCAAGAAGACCTTGTGGGAGAAGCTGCTGCCGCCCAAGAAGGCCGAGGCCAACGTCGCCTTCTCCGATGTGGACGTGCTGCCAGGCGGCGACGTCCTGCTGGCCGGCGGTGACTGGACGGACGGTGGCCTGGACGCGGTGCTGGTTCGCTACGACGGCGGCGGCAAGGCGCATTGGAAGCCCGAACGCAAGTCCTGGGACGCGGGCAATGGCGACTTCAATGTCGCCCGGACCGTGGTGCAGTATCCCGGCGGCGGCTACGCCCTGGCCGGCTACAAGGAGAAGGACTCCGACCGCCAGGTCTGGGTCATGCGCGCATCGGCCAGTGGCGTGAAGCTGTGGAACAAACTCGGTGGCGGCCAGGGCAACGACGAGGTCAACGACGCTGCCCTGTCCGCCGACGGCGCCCTGATGACCGCCGGCTGGAGCAACGCCGCCAAGGACGCCGGCAACGGCTGGCTGGCGCGTTGGGACGCTGCCGGCAACCAGCAGTGGTACAAGGTCTATCCGTGGACTGGCGGCGCCGGCTTCCACGCCATGGTCACCCTGCCGGATGGCGGCGTCGCCATGGCCGGCTGGCGCAAAGGCGGCGCCGGAAAGCCGGCCTGGTGGCTGGTCCGTACCGACGCCAAGGGCGGCAAATTGTGGGACGCCGGCGGGCTGGCCCACACCCGCGCCCTGGCGCTGGCGAAGAACGCGGCAGGTGGCTTCGCGATGGCCGGCTGGGCGGATCCCACCGGTGCCAGCCCCGATCTCTGGCTCGCCGGCACGGACGGGCAGGGCAACAAGCAGTGGGACCGCGCGCTGGAGTTCGGCGGCCACGACGAGCTGTTCGGCCTGGAGGTCGAGGCAGATGGCACCCTGGTCGCCGGCGGCAGCAGCGTCATGCAGGGCCCGGGCGGCGGCGCCACCACCGGCGCGCTGGTCCGAGCCGACCCCTGGGGGCACAGCAGCTGCAGCACTTCAGGGCAATGCGCCAAGTTCAAGGCGACCGCCTGCGACGATGGCCAGCCGTGCACGGCGGATGTATGCGAGGGCGTCAGCGGCTGCACCCACAAGGCGGCCAGTGGGCTGACCTGCGATCTCGGCACCTGCACCGACAAGGCGGTCTGCGAAAAGGGCAAGTGCACACCCAAGGGCAAGAGCAAGCTCTGGGTCGTCAGCTACCCCCACAAGAGCAGCACGGACGCCCACTTCCGCGTCGTACACCCGGACAAAGCGGGCACCACCTGGGCCGCCATGCGCAGCCGCCAGGGCAAACACGACTCTGTCTGGCTGTACTGGATCGATACCGCTGGCAAGGAGTCGAGTTGGGTGGCGTTCTCGGGCGGCTACATGTGGTCGGGCGCGTATCCGCGGGCGATGGCAAACATGCCAGGCGGCGATCTGCTCCTGGCCATGGATTTCGCCGACGGCAACGGCACCTGGCGCAGCCGCCTCCTGCGCCTGAAGACCACGGCCGGTAAACCCGCCATCGTTTGGTGGAAGGACTACGCCCACGTTTCGAATCACAACGACCCCAAACGCGGGGCGCACGCGTCCGCGTCGTTGTTGCACTATCCCGATGGCACCTGGGGGCTCGTCGGTCACGTGACGTGGGTGACGGGCAATACAAGCGTCAACGTGCTCCGCATCCAGGCCGACGGCAAGGCGCTGTCGCACAAGGTGGTCGAGAAGGACCCCACGACCGCCGAGACCATCGCCGACGGGCTCGTCTTGAAGGACGGCGCGGTGGTCGCCGCTGGCGCGATCCGGGCCGGCAAACTCGCCACCGACGGCCTGCTCATGAAGGTCGACCCCGGCGGCAAGGAGATCTGGCGGCGTGCCCTGGGCGGCAAGCTGGCTGAGGGCTGGCATCACCTGCGCAATCACCCGGCGGGCGGCTTCGTGGCCGCCGGCACTCGAACCATCGACAGCAGCACCACCCGACCGTGGCTGGCCCGCCTGGATGGCGGCGGCAAGGCGATTTGGCAGCGTGAGCTGGACCTGGCGGGCAGACGCTACCTGGCCGGGCTCGAGGTCGCCGGCGGCGGCAGCATCACCCTCGCTGGCACCACGGACGGCCTGCTGGTGGCCAGCAGCTGGCTGCTCGGTGCCGACAAACTGGGGCACGCGACCTGGCAACGCACACTGACGGCCGGCACGTCCACCTGGCTCGGGCCCCGTTCGCTCGCCCTGCTGCCGGGCGGCGACCTGGCCATCGGCGGTGGCGCCCTGGTCGACGGGGTCAAGAAGCTGGCCATGTTCCGGACCGACCGCTGGGGCCACACCTCCTGCGTGGCGGCAGGGTCCTGTTCCGCACCCTTGTTGAACGGATGCGATGACGGCAATCCCTGCACTGCGGATCACTGCGACGGCGCCAAGGGGTGCCTGCACGCGCCCATCTCGTGCGACGATGGCAACCCCTGCACCACTGCGACGTGCAACAGCAAGCTCGGCTGCGTCAGCGTCGCCAAACCCGGCGAATGCGACGATGGCAACGCCTGCACTGCGGTCAAAGGCGCCTGCTCAAACGGCAAATGCGTGGCCAAACCGCTCAACTGCGACGACGGCAACGCTTGCACCATCGATGCTTGCTTGCCCGGCGCGGGCTGTCAGCATTTGGCACAGGATCAGGTCCCGTGCCCGGTGACCGATGGATGCTCCAAATCGGCCACCTGCGACAAGGGAATGTGCAAGCCCGGCGCCGAGGGGGCGCAGCACATCCTCGCCTACAAGCTGTCGACCTCGTATACGAAGTGGTCGACCCTGACGCACCCGGTGGCCGGCCCCGACGGTGAGTTGTGGGGCCTGGTCAACCGCAGCAACAACAAGGAGACGGTGCTGCTGAAAGTGGACAAGTGGGGTGTCAAGAAGGCGTTCAAGGCTTTCCATTCCCCCGGCGGCTACTCCTATACCTCGGTCCATCCCCGCGAATTCTGGCGGCGCTCGGATGGCAGCCAATGGGGGCTCTTCTACCAGCGCATCTCCAGCGGCGCGACCTACCAGGCCTACGTGCTCGGTAGGGATGTCGATGACAAGGTCCTCGTATCCAAAGGCTACTACAACGGCAGCAGCGCCAAGGATCCCAAGGCCGCCAACACCGAGCCGGTCGCCTTGCTCTGGTATCCAGACCAGACCCGCGCCGTCGTGGCCGCCGTGCACTGGCTGAACGGTCAGCACAGCGGCCAGGTCATCCGCACCCAGGGCAACGGCGTGACCAAGTGGACCTCGACCGTCGATGCGGACAAGACCTTCAACGAGGCGCCGGCAGCGGCGGCCGGGCTTGGCGACGGATCCGCCGTCGTCGCAGGTGTGCAGTGGATCGACAAGCAGCCCGGCCAGGGCCTGCTCTACAAGGTCGACAACGGCGGCAAGTTGCTCTGGCGACGAAGCTATGATCCCGGCGTCGATGGCCGCTTCAGGTTCATCGCCGTGATGCCCGACGGCGGCTTCTTGCTCGTCGGCCGGCGCGATGGCGGCGGCGTTGACCAACGGCCCTGGATCGTGCGCACGAACTCCGCCGGCGCCCTGCGTTGGCAACGCATGCCCAAGCTGGCCACGACATTCAGCCCCTCGGCCTTCGCGCCGGGCCCGGGTCAGGCGTTCACGCTGGCTGCGACCATTCCGCAGGGCATCGTCAGCGCCGCCCAGATGGTCCACTTCGATGCAGTCGGAAATATGCGCTGGCAGCGCACCTTCAAGGCGGGCGCCAGCGCCTGGATGGGTGCTGCCGGCCTGTTGCGCATGCCCTCCGGCGGCTTCGCCCTGACAGGCGGTGCCGATGCCTTTGGCGCGCCCAACCCCATGGTCGTGCGCACCGATCCTTGGGGCCACGCCCCGTGCTCGGCATCCGGCAAGTGCGTGGGCAAGAAGGCCGACGGCTGTGACGATGGCGACGCCTGCACCGACGACTCCTGCGATCCCAAGACCGGCTGCGGCCACAGCAAGACCGACTGCGTCGATGGCAACCTCTGCACCACGCCCGCCTGCGACGCCAAGAAGGGCTGCACCTGGAAGGAAAAGTCCGGCGCCTGCGACGATGGCAACAAGTGCACTGCGGTCGACGCCTGCAAAGGTGGACTCTGCCAGGCGGTCAAGAACCTGGACTGCGACGACGGCAACCCATGCAGCATCGACATCTGCGACACCAAAGCTGGCTGCCAGCACGCCCTCCTGGACGGCGACTCCTGCCCGGCGCCGGGCGGATGCAGCAAGTCGGGCGTTTGCGTCAAGGGCGTCTGCAAATCCACCGGCGACGGCAAGCTATTCGGCAAGGTCTGGAAGCTCTCCAACCAGTTCTATACCTACGACGCATTCCACTCCGTCCTGCCTGGCCTCAAGGGCGGCTACCACATTGTTCACAGTCTGTCCGGCAAGAACGCAGCCCTGCGCACTGTGGACGCGTGGGGCAAGGACACCGGGTCAACGACCATCAACCCAGCCATAAGCAGCACCGGCGGCTGGGTTCATCGGGCCGCCCGGCGGCTGCCGGATGGCGACCTGCTCTTCGCCGCCTACTATCGCTACGGCTATACCACCAACTACCATGCCTTCGTCAGGCGCAGGGGGCCGAACGGCAAGGCGCACCGGTGGGACGCCAAGTTCCCCCTCGGCAATGGCGACTACAAGGATCCCAAGAGCGGCTCGGTGGACCCGCGCGACCTGCTCGACTATCCGGACGCAACGCTCGCCGTGGTTGGCGGAATCTACTGGAAGAGCGGCTACTACGCCGCGGACGTGATCCGCATCCAGGGCAACGGCAAGCTGAAATGGCGCAAGCAGAGCCACGCCGACAAGGGCCACAACGAGTTCGGCCGCGCGGGCCTGTCGTTCAAGGATGGCAGCACGGTGGTCGCCGGCTACGCATGGAAGACCGGCGCCCCCTACGATGGCCTGCTCTACAAGCTCGACAACCAGGGCAAGCAGCTCTGGAAGCAGACCTGGGATGCGGGCGCCAGCGAGTTGGCCACCCGCCTGGCGCCATTGAGCGACGGCGGCTTCCTCGCCGCCGGTGGCCGGAGCGTGGACGGCAAGACCTGGCAGCCCTGGCTCGCCCGGGCCGACAGCGCCGGCAAGCTGCTCTGGCACAAGACGGCGAAGGTCGCCGGCGACAGCCAGGCCGCCGCCATGAACGTCGACGCGCAGGGGCGTATCACGCTGGTCGGCACCCGGCCGGACGGCATCGTTCAGCGCCTGTGGATGATGCGCCTGAGCCCGGTCGGCGAGGCGTTGTGGACCCGGGACATCAAGATCGGCGCCAGCTCCAAGGCCGGCACCGAACCCCTGGCCGCGCTCCCGGGTGGCGGCTTCGCCATCGCCGGCGGCGCCACCATGTACGGATCGCCCAATCCCATGCTGGTGGTCACCGACCATTGGGGTCACTTCGACTGCAATACGCCCGGCAAATGTGCTGGCAAGCTGGCCAAGGACTGCGATGATGGCCAGCCATGCACGGCCGATGGTTGCGACTCCGCCAAGGGGTGCACGGCGACGGGCATGCCCGATGGCACCTCCTGCGCCACCGGCAAGACCTGCAAGTCGTCCAAGTGCGGCGGCCCCTGATTTCGACGGCCATGCTTGCGGGCTTGTCGTCCGCCTGGCTCAGTTATGCCAGAACTGGACGGGCGGCCGCAGCGACGCCCCCTGGGCGCCCACCACGCCGCGCCATAACCACACCACGTTGCCGACCTTGTTGACCGTGGCGCTGATCGACAGGCCGCCGGCCGGCGCGCGGATGCGCAACACGTCGTCGGTGTGCACGATCACCTTGCTGTCGCGGCACGCCGTCTCTGCCGCGCCCTTTTCGAGGCGGTCGAAGAGCTGGCAGCGGCACGACTCCAATTGCGGATTGCAGGCGCGTTCCCGGACCACCGGATCGCGGAAGGTGATGTCCAGCAGCGTCAACGCCGGGCCGCGCACCGCGGTCACCGTCAACGGGCGCGGCTCCCAGCCCACCCGCACGCCCATGGCGACCACCTGGCCCCGTGCGGTCGTCAGGTCGATGTGGGGCGGCCCGTCTGCCGATCGCACGAGATTATCCCGGCGCCAGATCGCCCCGCTCAGATCCAGCTCCCACGTCACCGCAGGGCCCGGCGCCGGCACCTGCCCCGGATACCAGCCCCAGGCCCCTGGCGGCTCCAGGCTGCGCAGGCTGCGCCACTTCCAGTCCGTCCAGATGGGTCCGTGCCTGGAGGCGCGTTCCAGATCCGGCAGCAGCCCCACCGTGGCCGCCTCGCGGGCGGCTTCCGCCAGGTGACTTCTGCTCTCGTGCGGGTCCAGATCGTGCAGGCGGTAGTACCGGCCATCCGCCGGCGCGCGCCAGTCCTGCAGGCTGCCAACGGCCAGCCATGTCAGCGCGATGAGCGCCACCCAAGCGACAAGCGAACGGCCGTGCCCGGCCAGCAAGCGCTGCCCGCCGGCGACCGTCCAGGCCACGAAGGCGGGCAGGCCGATCACCAGCACGCCCATCTTGTTGGGGTAGTCCCAGGACTCTTGCAGCGCCAGACCCGCCATGACCGGCGCCCACCAGGCCAGCCAGAACCACCCCAGGGTGCGATCCCGGCGGAACATGGCCGGGATGCCCACCAGCATCGCCCCGAAGAGCAGAAGCCCCAGGTGATCGGCCAGGTGCGGGCCCCACGCGATGAGCATGGGCCAAGGGTTGTGGGGCGTGCGCACCAGGTGGTCGTGCAGCGGCCAGTTGAGCATTCCCGGCCAGGTGAGCGTCCAGCCGAAGATGTCGTAGGACAACGCGGGGAACTGCGCTGTGCTCTCGAAGCGGAAAAGAGAGCCGAATGCCAGCAGGTGATGTGCGTGTTCGAGCGCCGACAAGGCCAACATGCCGCCAGCCAGCCAGGCCATGTCGCGCCACTGCCGGCGCTGGCGCCAGGCCAGCCAGAGCAGCGCGGGCATGGACACGGCGAAGGGATGCCGCATGGTGAACAGCAGCCCGGCCAGCGCACCCACCAGCCACCAGGTCGGCCGACGCTGCAGGGCCAATGCCAGCGTGATCGCAGCCACGGCGGCTGCGAGCACGTTCTCGTCGACCAGAGGGATGCTCAATACGTACGGGTTCAGCGGCAACAGCAGCAGGGCGACCCAGGCCCACAGGCGGCGGCCGGTGCAAGCCAGCCCCGTGAGATACCCACCCAGGGCCAGCAGCGCGCCCAGCGTGGCATACAGCATGCGCAGCGCCTCGCCCTCGAAGAGCGCCATGCTGCCGGCGATAAGCCCCACGTTGCCCAGGCGGCTGTCGCCCACATTGTCGCGCAGCAGGTCGATGCCCTGCGGGTTGTGTCCGGTCGCGATCCACGCCCCCTCGCCGATACAGGTGAGCGGGGGCACCGAGCCATCGTGGCGCAAGAACCACAGCCCTGCGACACAGGTGGCCGCGAGAAGCACGCCGCTGCGGCGAGCCAGCGCCAACCACAACAGCTCCCAAGGAAGCAGGCGCGCGGGCACGGCGAGCTCAGGTTGTCGGCGCAGGCTGACGAACGCCGCGCTCAGCCCGGCCACCGAAGCCGCGCCGACCAGGCTGTCCACGCCCACCGATACGCCGCCCAGCAGATGCCAGCAAAAGGCCAGCGTGGGTATCAATGCCATGGCGACAGCCAACCCGATGGTTGCCGCCGCGACGCCGTCGTCGGGCGTGGCGTCGTCTCGTGCCGGCATGGCGACCCGAACCACCAACGCCGCCGCGGTGACGATTCCAGCCAGCAGCGCCGCAGTCCATGGGCGCGACAGGGCCTGCTCCAGCATGAACGCCGCGATCAGCGCCATCGCCGACAGGTCCACCGTGGCCCGCACCATGCGCCAGTACCCGGCAGGCGTGGGGCCCAGGAGCGCGCGTTGCAACATGCCTTGCATGGCCGTCCAAGGGCGCTGCTATCACGACTCCGTGGTCGCCACGGCAGCGCACGGGTGCGGGGGCAGGCCATGGTGGGTGCGCGGCCGGCAGGTGGTCAAGTCTGCCTCTTGGACCGCAGCCGCAGCGTGGATGCGTGCGGCCCGGCGGCGCGCTATCATCGGCCCGTGATCGCCAGCCGCCTCGCTCCCGCCACCCGCACTTTGACCGCGCCGCTGTCGTGGGTCGGCGCCCGTACGCAAGCGCTGGTGATCTACGTCCTGCGCGTGGCGACCATGATCGGCTACGGGGTCGGTCGCCTCACTTTCGGCCAGCGGCGGATGCGCGCGGTGACTCGCAGGGTGCTGGTGCGGCAGGTGCTCTTCACGGCCGTCGAGGCGCTGCCCTTCACCGGTCTGATCGCGACCCTGCTGGGCTTGGCCGTCATCGTGCAGGCACAGCTCAACCTGGGCGCCCAGCCGGGACTGCTGGGCAAGCTGTTGGTCATCGTCATCGTGCGCGAGCTGGGGCCGCTGGTCGCGGCGCTGGTCATCATCGGCCGCAGCGGCACAGCGATGGTGGTGGAGCTGGGCAATATGCGGGTCTCCGGCGAGATCGAGACCCTGCAGGGCATGGGCGTGTCGCCATTCGAATACCTGGTCGTGCCGCGGCTCGGCGGCATGGCCATCTCCATCTTCTGCGTGTCGCTCTTCTTCGTCTGCGTTTCCCTGGCCAGCGGACTGTTGGTGGCCAACCTGTTGTCGCCCCAGGCGCCGGCGGCCATCGACTTCGCCCAGACCATGGCGGCCCAGATGTCCGGGCTGGACTTCTTCGCCTTCACGGCCAAGACGGTGGCGCCCGCCTTGGCCATCGCCGGCATCGCCTGCTACGAGGGCCTCTCGGCCGGTCCCGCCATCACCGACGTGCCGCGCGCCGCCACCCGCGGCACCGTGCGGGCGATCGCGGTGCTCTTCGGCTGGAACGCGACCGTCTCCGCGGTGATGTACCTGGCATGATCGGATACGAACCCGACGTCACCCGACCTGTCGCGGCCCATGAGGCGAACGCCGTGCTGGCGTTCGAGGGCGTCATCCCGGCGGGGCAGGGCGCTCACGCTTCGCCGGTGACGTTGCGCGTCGCTGCGGACGAGGTCGTCGTGCTGGTCGCCCCGCCCGGCCCGGGCCGCGCCGCCATGCCCCGCATGTTGTTGGGGCTCGATCGGCCCGTAGCCGGCCAGGTCCAGTGCCTGGGCGCGCCGGTGCCGGACGGACCGGAAGAGGTCCTGGTGGCCCTGCGGCGGCGAATGGGCTGGGTGCCGGCCCAGGGCGCGTTGTTGAGCAACTTGACCTTGAGCGCGAACCTGACCCTGCCCCTTCGCTACCACACCACGTGGGATGAGGCGGCGGTCGACCAGCGTCGAGACGAGGTGCTGGCGCTGCTGGATCTGCCCCTTCCCCCGCCCGTGATCCCGCCGCTGGCCGATCGCGTGCTCTGTCGTCGCGTGGCGGTCGCTCGGGCGCTCATGTTGCATCCGGAGATCCTGCTCCTGGAAGAGTTGACCGACGGCATGGATGTGGCGACGGCACGCTCGGTCTGGGCTACAATCGCCGTCGCGCGGCGTCACCTTGGGCTGGCCGTACTGGCGGTGACCGGCGACGGCACCGCCCCGGCGAGCATCGCAGATCGGGTCATCGATCTGCCTTGGGGGGGCGCAAGAGGGCGCGCTTGAAGGCGGTGCGGGGACGCATCAACGGTCGGAAACCAGGCACATGGCTCAGCCATTCAAATTCCGCTACCAGAACGAGATCGTCGGTGCCCTGGTCATCGGCGCCGTGGCGACGATCCTGGTGGTCTTCGTCTTCATCGTGCGTGGCAAGGGCTGGTTCGAGCAACATTGGACGTGTGCCGCGGTCTTCGAAGAGGCAGATATCGGCATGTTGCGCGAGGGCACACCCGTGCGCATTCGCAACCACGTCGTCGGCGAGGTGGGCGGGTCGACCTTCGATCGGCAGGGTCGCCTGGTGGTCGAGCTGGACCTGCTGGAGCGCTTTCACGACGCCGTGCGCGACGACGTGGAGGCGGTGCTCTACACCCCCATGGCCGGGCTGCCAGGTGAGTCCTTCATCGAGCTCAAGGGGGGACGCTCGCGCAAGCGGCTGGCCGCCGGCGGCACCATCAAGGCGCGCGCCGCCGCGGACCTGATTCAGCTGGCCACCGACGTGCTGACCGACGTGCATCGCACCGTGCCCAACAGCCTGGCGACGGTGAATCGGCTGGCCGTCAAGGTCGATCGCCTGCTGGACCAGGTCGACAAGTCCGGCGTATTGCAGAAGGGCAAGGCGGTCGAGCAGCTGGTGGAGCGAGGCGATCGTCTGGCCAACAAGCTCGAGAAGCTGCTGGATACCGCTCAGAGCACCCTGGTCATGACCAACGGCACCCTGGCCAAGGTGGATCACGGCGATGGACTGATCGCCAAGGTGCTCAACGATCGGCGCCTGTACACCCAGGTGGTCGCCTCCATCGACCGCATGCAGGCGACCATGGCGCGGGTCGACTCGCTGCTGGGCAAGGCTGACAAGGCGGGCAAGGATCTGCCGCGAATGGCTCAGCTCGGCGCCGCGGCCCTGGAGGACATGGCGGTGGTCAGCAAGGAATTGCGACGCCTGGCGCCGATGATGCCGTCGATGGTCGGTCGGATCGACGACGTGCTCTTCGAGGGCAAGGCCCTGATGGATGCCGCCGAACGGCACTGGTTGATCGGCTCGTACCTCGAGCCCAAGGCCAAACTCAAACTGCTGGTGCCCGGTGGCCTGCGCGACGATCCCGGCGCGCGACCCGCCAGTGAGGTGCGCAAGATCCTCTCGCCGGCCGACCATGCCCGCAAACCGGGTGGCGACCGGAGGCAGGGCGAGGCGCCGAGGGCGGCAGGACCATGAAGGCCTGCGCATGGTTGTTGCCGGCACTGTTCGTCGGCTTGCTGGCCTGTGGCAGTCACCCGCCCGCCAACCACAAGACCCTGGGGCTGCGCCACGCGGCCGCCGCCGAGCAGGCCTTCTCCCTGGGCCAGTATCCGGCCGCCGCGCACAACTTCACCGAGGCGTTGCGCCATCTGCGCGCCGCCGACAATCCCCTGGCCACCGCGCGTCTGCTGCACAACTACGCGGTCGTTCTCATCGCGTGGCGGGATTGCGGGGCGGCCACCGGCCACCTGCACGAGGCCGCGGCGTTGCATAAACGCCTCAACCGGCCGCGAGAGCGGGCCTTGAATCTGCTTGCCCTGGCCGGATGCCAGCGCCGACGCAACGATGGCGCCAACGCCCGCAAGACCCTCCAGGTCGCCGCTCAACTGGCCGAGGGCGCGGGCGACAAGGCCACCGCGGCGCGCGCCCGGGCTGGCCTTGGCGCTGCGCTCGCAGGCGCCGGCAAACTGGCCGCCGCAAGGCAGTCGTACGCCGCGGCCCGTCGCCTGGCCAGCGCGGCCGGAGATCCGGGCGCCGTCGCCCTGGTCGACAACAATGTGGGGCGCCTGCTCGCTCGCAAGGGCGACCATGCCGGCGCCGAAAAGCGCTTCGCCAGCGCAGCGGCGGGCTTCAACAAGGCGGGCGAAGTGGACGGCCACTGCCAGGCGCTGGCCAACCGGGCCGGCAGTCTGGTGGCCTTGGGCGGCGGGCGAGTGCTGCAGGCGGCCGTGCTCTATCAGCGCGCCGCCCACGCTGCGTTGACCATCGGCCGGTACGACGCTGCAGCAGCCTGGTTCGCGGGCGCGTCGACGGCGTTCAGCGCGGCCGGTGAGGCCGAACTGGCGGATCAGTGCCGGCAGCACGGCCGCCAGGTGTTGACGCGCAGCGCGCCCCGCTGACCAGGAATCGGACTGTGTGATTGCCGATCGGCCCGTGGGCTACGGTTCGATCGGTTGGGGGGGGCTGGGGCAACTTCAGCGTCATATCACCGACCGTGTTGGACAGGCTGTTCATCCACAGCGCGGTGGCCTCGTGCTCAAACTCGCCATCATTGGCGCCCACCACGCCCCAGGTATTGCCAGTGATGGCGGCACGGGAAAGCTTCACCGATGTATTCGCCGTCATCACGATGCCGGCGCGCAAGTTGTCGCAAACGACGACCTCTGTCGCCGACAACGCGGCTTCCTGGACAATGATCCCGTCGGCCATGATCTCACCGCCCGCGTCCGCTTGCACGTCGACGAGCACCGCTGGCAGCGTGCCGCCTATCACTGTGCCCTTCATGCTCCAGTGGCCACGATTGGCCAGGGCACCCACCGTTCGGTTCGCGCGGACGACCGACGAGATGACGTCCATGCGTCCATCCTTCTTGTGAATGTGTTCACTGAGCAGGCCGAATCCAAGCAGGTTGTCCAGCTTCTGCGCCTTTGTACCTGCAACCAGCGCGCCGACCAGCTTCAGGACACCATCCTTGACGCCCGCGCCCAGCTCGCGATTGTCCAACACCCTCACGCCGACCAGGGTCGCGCTGCTGTCGTCGCTCACGTCGACGCCGCGGCCAAGTCGCCCATGCGGTCTGGGCCAGGTCCGGTCGACCGACACATCGCTCGCCCACAGCCAGGCCTTCTCCTGAATCAACATGCCGATGTCGACCACCCGCGTGACTCGCGCGCGGTGCAACGTCGCAAGGGCACCGTCGAATACGACCAGGCCGCGCCCGAACTTGCTGCCGGCGTCGGCCGCCATGCCGCCCGATATGAGCACGTCGCGTCCATGTATCGTGGCCTTGGCGCCGGCTGCGCGCAGCCCTGCGGACTGGTTGCCGTGCAGCCAGGCCCTTCGCAAGTCGAGCCAGGCATGGTCCCCGATCTCGACCCCACGGCCACCAGCCATGCTACCGATCGCCGTGATGGTGCCATCGACGACGAGGTCGGTTGCCTCCACCCGAATGCCGGCGCCAAAAGCGGCCAGGCCAATATCGTGATTGGCGCTCAATCGGACCCGTGCCAGCTTCAATCGCGGCCCGGTCTGGCCGCTCATCTTGGGGTCGTTCTGCACATTGATGCCGCGGCCATGTTTGGCGTTCGCCGCGATGGGCATGGTGCCTTCGACCAGCAGGTCCTCTGCCGTGACCCGTGCGGTGTCGCCGTAGACGAAGAGTCCAGCGTCCTGGTTGTCGCGCAGCCACACGCGACGCAACGTCACATCGCCCGTGTTCTCCAGGTCGATGCCCCGGCCCAGCTTCTGAACCAGCTCTTCGGGCAATGTGTGCTCGACCAGCAGGTCGCTCAATACGATCGTCGACTTGGCGTCGAAGACGATGATGCCGCTGTCGCGGTTGTGGCTGAATCGCCCCAATTCGATCTTCAAGGTGGCGCCCTTCTGCAGATCCAGGCCACGGCCCATGATCGTACCCAACTCCGGGGCGCTGGTGGAGCGCGTGTGCTCGACCACCAATCGGCTTGCCGACAACTTCGAGCCAGGGTCGCTCAACATGATGCCGCGGCCGCGATTGCGGTGCAGGCGGACGCGATCGAGGGTGACGTGGGCGCTGTTGAAGATGGCCAGCCCCCACCCGGCGCGGCCGGTGGCCTTGTTGACCCGCGTGCTGTCCACCACCAGCTCGCTACCTTCGAGAACGCCCGAGGCGAAGACACCGATCGCCATTTCGCGATTGCCGTAGGCGCGTAGACGCTCGATCACCACCTTGGACGTCTGTTCGATCGAGATGGCGCGACCGAAGTGATGCAGATTCTCAGGCGATTTGGGCGACAGCAGCGCGCCGGTGTCGGCGACAACGACGTCGCGAGCCGTCAGGACCGCGCCCTTGCGTGTGCGCAGCGCGACCGATCTGGCATGCTGCACCAGGCAGCGCTCGATCAACACCGTGGCCTCTTGCTCGACGGTGAGCGCTTTGTTCGGGCCGAGGATCGTCAGGCCGCGCAGCGATGATCCGGAAGAGGCCTTGCCCGTCCACTGCAGCGTCGTCGCGCTGCCCATGCCCTGGATGACCACCTTCTGGGCGCAACGCCCGCGGATGGTGAGGACCTTGTTGTGCACGCTCACCCCGGCGATGTACTTGCCGGCGGCCACCGCAATCGTGGACCCGGAGGGCGACTTGTCGATGGCGGTCGCCAGTGAAGTCCACGGCGCCGAGTGCGTGCCTTGGCCCGGAGTCTTGGCCGCTGCGTCCACAAAGAACACGCCGGCCCCCGGTTGGACGCCGCCGAACACATCGCTGCCGCAATCGGCCGGGTCCGGCAGACATCGGGGCAGGGCTTCCTTGTCGGTCGATGGCGACTTGTCGACCACGAATCCCTTTGGGCAGAGCCAGTCCACGCCGGCCAGCGGGCGGCAGGTCTCGCTTTCTTTGGGGTCGGGTTCATGGCCCGCCGGGCAGCCCTTGGCGTCGCCCGAACACGGTCCCGTCTTGCCGTCCGCGGCCAGGCACCAGCGCGGCGGTTCGGTCGGCGGCAACTTCGGCAGGACATCGCCTTCCATGGCCGGCATGCCCTGCGGTGGCGTGATGGCGTGGCCGGCCAGGTGACAGGACCCGTCGGCGCCCGCAAAATGCCCTGCATCGCAACCTTCGGAGGCGGCCAGCTCATCGGCGCTGCAACGCCGACCGGCCGGCAGGCAGCCGTCGGCCTCGACGGCGCAATCAACGCCGGCGGATGTATGCCAATCCACACACCAGCGAGGCACACAGGCGGAGGGTTCTTCCGGCAGGACCGCCGCGCACTCAGGCGGGCCAAAGGGGACGCAGTCTGATGTGGTGGTGTCGACGAATGTGCCCGGCCCGCAGCAGCTGCCGTCGGGTAGAATTTGAATCTGGTGGCAAGCCGGCTTGCTTGCCGGTGCGGACGCGGCGCCCTCGGCGGCGTCGTCATCGCTGCAACCAGCCACAGCGAGGGCCAGCACAATGCCTGCGGCCAGTGGCATCCATGCACACGGGACCCGTCTTGATGCTCTCGGCCGGAGAGTCGCCATGGCCCCAAGGGTAGTCCCCGCATCTCCACGGTGCCAGCCCGCCCCGGACGGGATTTCGCGACCGCCGCCGCCATGCGCTACACTGCCCGCCATGCCTCGACCCGACCGCCAGGCGCCGCGACCCATCCTGAGCCCGATTCTGCTGCTGCTGGCGGCGGCGGCGTGCAGTCCCTCGCAGGGCGGTGGCCCACCTGCCGGAGGCGGGCCTGCATACACCGGTGGTCCGCCCGGCGGCGTCTGCGCGCCCGCCTTCCAAAACGAAGGCTGCACGACAACATCCTTCCAGGGCACGCTTCGTGTGCGCTGCGATTCGACCTCCAGCAAGTGGGTGTTGATCAAGGCCTGCAAGGCAGGTGTCGAGACGTGCGTCGAGCTACCCGACCCGGCCTCGCCCGCGTCCATGAGCAAGGTCAGCCAGTGCGACAAGGCCTTCTCATCTGGCGATGTCGTCGGCGCTGCCGACGGAGCCACACCGACCCAGGACGCCGGCGACGCATCGGGCGGGGTCACGCCAACCGATGCCGGCACGCTCGATGCCGGTGGGGCCGATGGCAACACCGCGCCGAGTCCCATGCTCGAGGCGACCATCGATGGCCAGGTGGTGAGCAACTGGGTCTTCACCGTCAGCACCACCGAACCCGGTCCGCAGCAGGTCTTCGTACGCTTGAGTAGCGTCGGCAAGGTGCCGGTGATTCTAAACAAGATCACCTTGGAGACGGAAAACGCCTTCCTGAAGCTGCAGCACGACGACGGCACCGAAAACCTGCCCGCCAGCCTGCCGCCCGGCGAGCACGCCCAACTGACCATTCGTTACCTTCCCCAAGGCGGCCAGATCGACCTCGCACCCGGTACCCTGCGCGTGGTGCCAGCCCATGACCCGACCGCCCAGGTCAAGATCGGCTTCGCCATCCAGCAGAAAAAGACCGGGCTCCTGGCCCTGTGTGACGACGACGGTGCCCCAGCCTTCCACTTCGATGGCAGCAAGAAGGGCAAGGTTCAGCGCACCTGCACTGTGGTCAACCAGACCGGCGCTGCGCTCGGTTTCGATAACTGGATCCTGATCGCCAAGCAGCCTTCACAGGGCGCCATCGTCAAGGCCATCTACGGCCTGGACGCCTACGTGCTCGATCAAGATGGCCAGAAGCTGGTCAAGGCGCCCTTCACCCTGGACGCCGGGTTGAAGATGGTGTTCGCAGTGACCTTCTATCCGCCCGCGGACGGCAAGGTGGGCGACGCCCTGTTGGTGGCGCCGTGGAACCAGGCCGGCAAGAAGTCGCAATTGACGATTCCGGTGCAAACCAAGAAGCCGTTGTGAGCCCCTCCGGGGTCAACGGACCCGTGGGCATATGGCCGCAGCGGTCTCGGGGCTGACGCGTCGTCCGCGGATTATGGTATAGCGCTGCCGCTCCCCATCCGGGCAAAGCCCGCGGTTCGACAGCAAGGAGACAGACATGAATCGGATCCTCATCGCCCTCAGCGCACTGACCCTGATCGCCGCAAGCGGCTGCGGCAGTGAAGCGGGAACGGGCGCCACGCCGGCGGCGCAAGATGCCACCTCGAACAACGACGGCGCCGGCAACGTCGATGTCGCTGACGCGGGCACCTCGGACGCCACGAGCGCCGCGGACACCTCCGGCCAGGTCTGCACGCCCGGCGAGGCCAAGTGCGGCACCGGAGCCGCCGTGACGCGCCTGGTCTGCAAGGCCGACGGCAGCGGCTGGGATGAGGTGATCTGCGACGGGCTCAACGCCACCTGCAGCAATGGCACCTGCATCGCGCCCGATGCGGGCCAGGAGAACGACGCCGGCACATCCGACGCCGGCCAGCCGGTAGACGCCGGCACAGACCCCTGCGGTGGCCTCTGCACGGCCAGCCAGACCTGCGTCAACGGCGTCTGCGTCGACGGCGAACCTTGCGGCGGCAAGTGCGCCGAAGGCAGCGAGTGCAAGGGCGACGTCTGCGTGCCGATCCCCTGCGGCGGCAAGTGCCCCAACGGCCAGTTCTGCGACAAGGCGGCCGACGGCGGCAAGGGCAAGTGCATCGCGCCGACCTGCAAACTGCCCGACACCTGGGGCCCCGGCCTGCAGAAGATCTCCAAGTTCGTGCTCAAGCCCGAGGGCAAGGGCTGCGACCTGGACGGCGATGGCAAAGAGGACAACGCCGTGGGCCTGCAGCTGATCCTGGACGGCGTCAACAACTGGCTCAGCGATGAGCTGGTGAGCGGCGAGCGGGTCACCTTCATGCAGCCCTCGGCCTGGAAGAACGACGGCACGCCCTTCGACATCGTCATGCTCACCGGCTTCATCGACCCGCTGGACAAGGCCTGCGACAAGAAGAAGGCCACCTGCAAGTACAAGGTGCACACATTCAACTACGACATCTTCTTCAAGGGCACAGCCGCCTGCCCGCCCAAGGCCTTCTGGACCAACGCCAAGAACACCGCCGGCGCCCTGGCCGCGGGTGACGACAAGACCAAGCTGACCGTCGGCTACACCTTCGACGGCGAGTACTTTGAGGCCACTGTGCACCAGGCCCACATCAAGGGCACGGTCACCGACGACAAGGCGTGGACCTCGACCAAGTCCGGCACGCTCTGCGGCGTGATGACCCAAAAGGAGCTCGACAAGCTCATCGACGCGGTGCCCGACTCGCAGATTCCGGCTGGCCTGAGCAAGGACCAGATCAAGAGCTTGCTGCCGTCCTTCCTCAAGACCGACATCGACACCGACGGCGACGGCACAAAGGACGCCTACAGCGCCGCCTTCGACTTCGAGACGATCCCCGCAACCGTGACGGGACTGGACAAGTAACGAGTTCCAAAAAATCGTATATATACAGGTGATCAACATGGCAAACATGATCAAATTGATCGCGTTCGCAACGGCCCTCTCCCTCGTCGCTTTGACGGGCTTTTCCGGCTGCGGTAGCGAGGCCGGCCCCGGTCAGGCGCAACCGGCCGTCGATGGCGGCTCGGCGAGCGATAGCGCCGGCAGCGCCGACAACGATGACGGCGCCGATGGCACACCAAACGACGCTGGCAGCACCGCCGACACCGTGGGCGGGGGCGGCGGCGCGGCCGACGTGGCCGCCGGCGGGTCCGACACGGGCAGCACAGACGTGGCCCCCTCGAACGCCGACGCCGGTGATCCCTGCGACAAGTGTACCGCCGATCAAGTATGCGTGGCTGGCAAGTGCATCGGCGAAGATCCTTGTGACGGCAAGTGCCTGGACGGCCAACTCTGTGTCGACGGGCAGTGCGTCGAGAAGCCGAAACCCTGCGGCGGACCCTGCGCCAAGGGGCAGGTCTGCGACATCACCGCTGACGGCGGCAAGGGCAAGTGCATCAGCCCGACCTGCAAGCTGCCAGACACCTGGTCGCCGAACCTGCAGAAAGTGGCCATGATGACGCTCCTGCCTGCCAGCAAGGGCTGCGATCTGGACAATGACGCGGTGCCCAATAACAGCCTTGGCGCCGTGTCGGAATTGATCGGCAAGAGCTTCGGCGACTCGTTCAAGAATGGCGGCGTGATTATGATCCTCGAGGCCACCAAGTGGATGACCGACGAGACGCCGTTCAACATCAATGTCCTGCAGGGCGAGTTGGACTCCTCCAGTTCTGACTGCGACCTGGTCAACTCGAGCTGCAACTACCAGATCACGCCGAGCAGCTACGATCCGGCCACCCCTGGTACCGGCCTCTGCGCGCCGGTGAGCGTCTTCGAGGGCGTCAAGATCAAGGGCGACGCCATGGCCGCTGGCGGGCCGAAGCAGGTCTTCAATATGGTCCTGGGCCTGGCCGGTGTCGGCTTCAAGGTGCCGGTCAAGGGCGCGACCCTGTCGGCCAAGGTGACCGACGCCAAGGGCTGGAAGACCCTTACCGATGGCTTGCTCTGCGGTGTGGTGCTCAAGAAGGACCTGGAAGATGCCATCGACAAGGTCCCCGACGGCGAATTGCAGCCGGTGGGCGGCAAGGCGACGGTGAAGTCGCTGCTCAACACCCTGGTGATCCCGGATATCGATACCAACGATGACGGCACCAAGGATGGCATCAGCGCGGCGCTGACCCTGACGGGTGTCGGCGCGGTCATCAAGGGGTTGTCGAAGGCGCCGTGACGGGCGCTCGATCTACTTCTTGCGACGGACTTTACGGGACACCTTCTTGACCGGTGCGTCGACCGCCTTGTTGAAGGAGTTGGCGGCCTTGGACTTGGCCCGACTCTGCATGCTCATCAGCTTGCCCTTGGCCCGAAACTGGGCCTGGTCGACGCGCTGGCGAAAGAGCCGGACGAAGAAGTCGATGATCATTTCGATGATGTTCATGGGCACTCCTGCCTGTGCAGCCGCGGCCGGCGCGGCGCCATGATGCCAGTGACCGGCGGTCGCCGTCGAGGGCGGATTTGTCGGCGACATCCTCCTTTGTGCCAGCGCACCTTGGGACCGCTCACCTTGACACCGTGGCTGCGGTTGCGCATGGCTGCCCACATGCGCTGGCGGTTCATCGTGGTCATCCTGTGCTGCTGGTGGTTCGTCGGGCAGGCGTGGGCGCTGCCAATGGGTCACCCCCGAGCGCCGGTGGCACGGGCCGTGGCCACCGACCAGGCGCCCATCATCGACGGCCGCATCGACGAGCCCGCCTGGCAGCGGTCCAAGGCCCATGGCACGTTCGTCGAGCGCAAACCCACCCTGGGCGCGGTGCCTGCCGACAAGACCACCTTTCGGGTTCTATTCGACGCCCAAGCGCTCTACGTGGCCGTTCACTGCGCCGACCTGCAGCCGTCGGCGATCGCTGCCAGGACCACCGCCCGTGACAGCTTCGCCATCTTCAGCGATGACGCCATCAGCCTGAAGATCGATCCCGCCCACGACCAGCGGACCACAGCCGGTTTCGCGCTCAATCCCGCGGGCGCAAGGCTGGAGTATCGCGGCGTCAATGAGAGCCAGATGCGGCCCGAATTCGACACCACCTGGCAGGGGGCCGCCGCCATCGTCGAGGGCGGTTGGACGGCCGAGTTCCGCGTGCCGTGGACGTCGCTGGGCATCGATCCGCGGCAGCCCCCCAGGCGTCTGGGCCTCAACTTCAGCCGCGACCATCCGCGGCGGAACGCCACCTACGACTGGGCCCTGATGCCGCCGCCTTTCAGCCCCATCTCGGCCAGCCTCTACGGCCACCTGGTGGGCTTCGAATCGCTCGGGGCCATGGCCCGGGATGCGGTGAAATCCGGCGTACTGGACGCCCGCAGGCTGGACGCCGCGGCGGGTCCCCCGCACAGCCTGACCCCCTGGATGCTGGGCGGCCTGTCCAGGCGCTCGGAGGAATCGGGAGCGACTCTTGAAGGTCGCAGGGACATGGGCCTGGACCTCGCTGGTCAGCTGGGCGGCGGCTGGCGCGGGCAGCTGACCGTGAACACCGACTTCGCCCAGGTCGACGTCGACGACCAGGTGGTGAACCTGTCCCGATTCAGCCTCTTCATGCCCGAGAAGCGTGACTTCTTCATGCGCGACGTCGAACTCTTCACATTCGGTCGGTCGGGCAGGGCGCAGCTGTTGCACAGCCGCCGCATCGGTCTGGATGCCGGCCAGCCGGTGCCCATCGCGCTGGGGGCCAAGGTGCTCGGCTCCCTGGGCGATGACCTGCGCCTGGGCGCCATGCAGGTGACCACGCGCAGCAGCGGCGATCTACCGGCCACCAGTCACGCCGTGGGCCGATTGCAATGGGAGCTGGGCGGCGGTTCGAACGCCGGCTTGATGTGGACCCATCGGCAGGCCTTGGATCGGCCCGGCGATTTCAACATGGTCCTCGGCGCCGACGGTGCCTGGCGGGGCGTCGGCGTGCCGCTGCTGGTCGAGGCGTTCGCCCTGGCCGGTTTGACCGGAGATGCGGCGGCAAGGGCCAGCGCCGATGTGGGCGCCGCGACCACGGACGCGACCGACGCAGGGGGCGTTGGCGGCGCCGCCTCTGTGCAAGCCACCTGGCGCGGATTGCTCTGGCGGCCCCGGCTGGCCTGGGCCTTCTATGACGACGATCTGCGCGCCGACCTGGGTTTCTTCCGCCGCACGGGCATCCACGAGGGATCGGCGGGGCTGGTCTGGGAGCCCCGATTTGGCGGCCAGTCCTTGGAGAAACTCACCCTAGAGGTGGCCACGGACGTGGTCCGCGACGAGTCTCTGGACCCCCTGGATGCGGGCCTGGAGACGTCGGCCAAACTGCGCTGGAAGGCCGGCTACGAGCTGGGAGCGGGCGCGCGGATGAATCGCGAGACCGTGGTGAGCGGCTTCGGTGTGGGCCGCCACACGCACATCGATGCCGCCATCTACGACATGAACGAGCTGGTCCTCGGCTATGGCACTCCGTCGGTGGCCATGGCCTCGCTGTCCGGCGAGGTCGCCATGCGGGATTACTACGGCGGCCAGATGCTCATCACCGCGAATCGGGTGGTGCTTCGACCCGGTGGCCTGCTCCGCTTCGAGGTCCGTGGCGAGGTGAGCCAGGTGCGCTTTGACGACGCCCGGCCTGGCTTCTTGTCGGTCGTGCTCAACGGTCGGGCAGCCATCGGATTGTCGCCCGAGTTGAACCTGGACGTCTTCGCCGGCTGGAATCGCCTGCAGAATCTTTTGCCAGCGCAGGCCCGGCTGCGCTGGACCTGGCGCGCCGGCAGCGATCTCTTCGTGGTCTACCAGGGCCATTTCGAAGACGATCTCGGCGGCGCCCGGTTCCAGTCGTTGATGGTCAAGGCGACGCTCAACCTGCCCACCCGGTTGCGCTGGTCCGGTCGATCGCACGCCCGTTGACCCGGGTGGGACCGCTGCGCGGGGTCGACTCCTGGCCCTTGATGGTTCGCCTTTGTTGCCGCTGCCCCGCGCCAGGGCTACGATGCGGCCGACGACGCTCCACCCGTTTCGGCGACCGGAGTGTCTCCAGGGGCCATACCTCATGTACAAAAAGTTGTTGATCCTGGCGGTGGCTGCGGCGTTGACGTCGCCCTCGGTGGCCAGCGCGAAGAAGCGGCCGACCAAGCGCCGTGCCAAGGTCCAGCCCCGGGTTGCCGCGCCGCCGTCGACACCGTCCAGGTGTCCGACCGGAGCCACTTGGAAGCGGGTCGACGATGAATCGCCCATGAGCAAGTGTCGGCCCCGTCCGCTGGAGGAGGGGTGCTCGCTATCGGATGGTCGCAAACACGGCCCCTGGACCATCATGGATCGCGCCACAGCCTGTCGGCTGCCGGCCAGCAAGGCACACTATGTCAACGGTCGCCGCCAGGGTGTGGAGACCATCTGGCGCAGCGACTGCAAGCACAAGCCGTGCACGGCGTTCAAGGCCGAAGAAGGGCCATGGGCAGGCGATCACCGGCACGGCATCTGGACCATCTTCAAGCAGGCCGGTGGCGTCGCCGAGCGGGGCAACTGGTTCGACGGCAAGCAGCATGGTCCCTGGCTGGTCTACAGCGACGACGGCCTGACGGTATCGACGGTCTGCTACCAGGCCGACAAGGTCGCCTGGCGCGGAGAGCCGACCCCGGTCGGCAAGAGCGATGCCGCGCCGCAGCCGCTGAAGGCCCCCTGTCCGACCGTCATCAAGAAGCGCGACGATGACGGCACCAAGAACGTCTCCGCCGCCGAGCAGAAGGCCTCCCGCCTGGTCCGCAACGCCCAGGCGACCACCATCCCGAAGCTGCGCGTCCTCTACCTGCGCAAAGCGGTGGGGCTGGTGCCCGGGAACAAGCACTACCGCACCCTGCTCGAGGCCGCCCAGCGAGAGCAGGCCAAGCCTTCGCCCTGAGCGCAGCGAAGCCGGATCCGTCGTGACCCTCGACTTCTGCGTCCTCGTCCTGCTGTTTCTCTACGCGTTGTTCGGCTTCACGCGCGGCCTGATGGTGCAGCTGCTTGGCCTGGTCGGCATCCTGGCCGCCTGGATCCTGGCGCCCATGCTCGCGCCCTTTGTGCGCGGCTTGATCTTTTCGAGCAAGACCGAGACCTGGGCCCACAAGGAGGTCGCGAGCCTGCTGCTGGCCGCCGTGGTGATCCTGATCGTGGTGCAGCTGCTTTTCAGCATGATCCCGGACCTGTTGCGACGCTGGTCGGACGCCCTGCGACGGCTCGATTCGACCCTGGGCACCGCCGTCGGCGTCGTACGCGGCGCCGTGACCGCGTACCTCGTCCTGTGCACCATGATCTACGCCGAATCACCGATGGTCCGGCAGTTCCCCGAGATGTCGGAGCAGATGAAGACCAGCCGGGTCGTCGCCGAGGTACGCAAGCGCAACCTCCTGACGACGCTGCAGTTCTCGGATCTGGAGACGTTGCGCCGCGGGCTGGCGGCCTGGAAGCGGAAGGGGGCTACCGGTGACGACGCCGTGGCCGCCAAGGAACTTGGCCAGGTGCCAGCCTTCCGCAGCGCGGCGAAGAACAAGGAACTGCGCATGCTGGCCCAGCAGGGGCGCTACAGCGAGCTCCTGGACCACCCGATGGTGCACGAGTTGATGGCCGATGAACGGATTCGCGCCGCGATCGAGGCTTCTGAGAGGCAGGCGAAGCCGCGACCTGCCGTTGGAAGGACCTCCGGCACCTCGCGCTGAAACCTGTCGAATCGTTATCATTCCACAAATGTCGCCCGCGGGGCCTTGTCGCCCGGGCAGGCGCGCTATAATGATGCAGCCTCGCTCTCCCCGCGGGGCACGCCGGAGGCAACTTGTACCCTTCGTCCGATGAAAAGCACGAGCCCGTCCAGTTCGGCCGCGACTGCGACGCCATCATCATCCCCGATGGTTTTCCAATCGTGGTGCCGGAACAGACCGAAGGCATCGTCATGCAGGTGCTGGGCGGCAATTACACCATCCGCCTGGATTCAGGCTACCTGGTTCGCGTGGCTGGCCACGAGGCGGACGCCATTGGCAAGGAGCCCACGGCGCCGCCTGGCGTGGAATGGGCCGACGGCGAGCTGGACGCAGACGGCGTGCTGAGCGTGCTGCGTACCTGCTACGACCCCGAGATCCCAGTCAATATCGTCGATCTCGGTTTGGTCTACGACTGTGACGTCTGCGACCTGGCTGACGGCGGCTGTCGGGTGGACGTGACCATGACCCTGACCGCGCCCGGCTGCGGCATGGGGCAGGTGCTCAAGGATGACGTCGAACGCCGCGTCGTCAGCTTGCCCGGGGTCAAGGAAGCCCATATCGATCTGGTCTTCGATCCGCCCTGGTCGATCGAAAGAATGAGCGAAGCGGCCCGTCTCGAGCTGGGTTTCGAGTAACGTCCACTGCCCTGTCATCCCATTCGCATCACCCTGTCCCCACCAGGCGGGCTCTGCTACGATCCGCGTCCTGAAATACCTCGCTGACGCGGAGGCAGAAGATGGCAGTTCGCCCGAAATTCCATTGCATGTTCACGCTCCTGGCGCTTCTCCTGGTGCCGATGCTGGCCTCGGCCGAGGTGCCCGGCACGCTGCAGGTGGACGGCATGTTGCGCTCGGAGAAGGGCGCTCCGGTCGTCGACGGCCTCTACAGTCTGAGCTTCGCCATCTACGGCGCGCAGACCGGCGGCAAAGCCGCCTGGAGCGAGGCCAAGGTGCCCGTCACCGTCACCGGCGGCCGCTTCCGCCACACCCTCGGCAAGAGCAGCCCCATCGCCGCGCCGCTCGCGGCCCTCAAGACCGCCTGGCTGGGCGTCAAAGTGGCCGACCAGGTCGAGCTGCCGCGTCAACTCCTGCACGCCGTCGCGTTCGCTCTGCAAGCGGCCAAGGCCGACAAGCTGGCCTGTAGCGGCTGTGTAGGCGCCAAGGAGATCGGCACAGGCGCCATCTCGGCCGACAAGGTGGGCTTCACCTTTGCCGGCTCCAAGACCAAGGGTGGCCCAGCCACAACCGCCTCCGACGTGCAATGCACCGGCTGCGTGGCCCTGAGCGAGATCGCTTTCGATGGCGATCTCGACCTGGGCGGCAACGCGCTCAAAGCCAAAGTGGTCTCAGCCGCTGCCATCAACGCTGGCGCGGTGATCGCCACGACCTACGCCGGTGATGGCAGCAAGCTCACCGGCCTCAAGCTGCCCAAGGGGGTCTGCAAGAAGGGCGAGGCCGTCACCGGCATCAACGCCGACGGCACCCTGGTCTGTGCGCCCGTGCTCTCCGATGTCCCGGCACTGCCCAAGGACGGACTGGGCCAGGTCTCCAACGGTGTGTTGACCAACATCTTCCTGCATGAAGCGGCCAGCGGCGCCGTGCCGGTGGCCATCTCGGATAACGATCCCATCGGCACCGCAGATCTCGTCACCTTCCCCGATGTGGGGCTGGCCAAGACCCTCAGCATCAAGGTCAAACTCACCACGTCCGACCTGTCCCAGATCACGGTGCAACTCTACGACCCCACCAAGAAGCTTCATGTGCTGCACGACAAGTCCGGCAAGGGCACGAAACTGGAAGGTACGTGGCCGACACCCGACAAGTTGGTCAGCGGCGATCTCGCCGCCTGGGCCGGCAAGAGCCCGGCGGGCACCTGGCGCCTGAAGGTGGTGGACTCCAAAGCCAACGGCGGCAAGAGCGACGGCGCGATCGTGGCCTGGAGCGTGGTCGTGCAGACGGTGTCCAACAAGAAGGTCTCCGCTGCCGGCCTGCTGCAAGCCGATGGCGGCTTCCGCTTCACCCGCGCCAGCAAGGATCCGGTGCCCTGCAACGCCGAAAACCAGGCCTGGTCCTACTTTCACGTGCCCACCAAAGCGCTCCGCATCTGCAACGGCACCGAGTGGGTGCCGATCGTGCTGGACAACGTCGGCACGCAGAACAACCCAGCCAAGGATTGCAAGGAGATCATGGCCAAAAAGGCCGACGCCAAGTCCGGCAAGTACTGGATCGATCCGGACGGCGTGGGCGGCGGTGGCGCCATCCCCGCCTGGTGCGACATGGGCACCGGCGGTGGCGGCTGGACCCTGCTCCTGACGCTGACCCATCCGCGCAATCAGTACGGTGGCTCCGTGCATCCCCTGGCCACCGCGCTCAACATCAACAACCCCGATCCGACCAAGGCGTATTCGCGCGACTGGCGCAACATCATCAAGCCCATCAAGGGCAGCGAATTCCTGATCAAGCGCGGCACAACCGGGCAGTGGGCGAGATTCGTCGTCAACTCGTTCTGCGGCTTCTCGTCAACGAGCACCGCGCCCTGCAGCGGCTGTCACGGCACCTACGCCAGCGGTTGCGTCTTCGACTCATCCGGCAAGCAGCTGAGCTGCAGCAATACCTGGCTCAACAGCTGCTCCAACTGTGGCGGATGTCAGCAGAAAGGCTGCGACACAATCGGCTTCAACATCGGCCATGCCGACTACGCCGCGCAGTACCCGAACACGCAACTCTTTGGATCTGGTTGGAACAGCTCGAACTGCGAGGGCGCCTGGGGCACCCAGACGAATCAGAGCAACGCCTTCCCGGTCACCCTCTTCTATCGCTGAGCGGCGGGCGCGTCTCCGTGTCGCGATCGTTTGGGCGGCTGTCTTCCGGCTGGGGTCGGCGTGACGGCACTCTCGTTCCCGAGGGTCGTCGCTCGTTGCTGATGGGTTGGGCTTTGCCCGAACCCTTGCTGACGAATGGCCTTTGTCGCTCGTCGTTGATGACGATCATCCAACCTCTGTTCGTGCGTCAGGTCTGCCGCGGCGTGCCCCCCAAAGGACGCCTCGTCCGGTGACCGGCGCCGGGGGTTTGCAGCACCGCGGCGCCAATGTCAAGGATGAGTTGGTCCGAAGTCCACTGCGTGCGCGCCTGCGCCATGTCATGCCCAGCGTTCGAACCTCCATCAACGTTCACGGGCATGGTCGCCAGGGCCATCGCAAGAACGATCAAGCTGAATCAGTAAGCTGAGGTCAAGGGAGC
>CAYTLW010000025.1:0-39652 GCA_964438735.1 uncultured Enterobacteriaceae bacterium
GCGCTGTTCAAGCACAGGCGGGGCGATCCGTCAAACATAATCAAGTAGTACTAGGTGCGACATTGCAACGCCTTCTGAGCGCACTAACTTTGTCTCGGCATGCCGCGCCCTGCGGCATCGCGGAACGAGGTGGCGATGAGACAGGCGACTCCCTCGAACGTCGGGCGCTTTGTCCCGTTCTCCGAAGGGTCGCCGTCCGACCAGCACGACGCAGCGAGGTTTCGGGCGCTGCTGGATCTGGTTCGGCAACCGGTCATGGTCATCGGGCGGGATCACAAGCTGCGATTCGCCAATGCAGCGGCCCGTCGCGGCGCCTCGGTGGCCGACCCCGTCGCCGACGGCTGGTGCTGCCATGAGCTGTCGCATCATCGCGATACCCCTTGCGACGAGCCCTGTCCCCTGGCCGAGGCGATCTCGTCTCGGAACACAACCTCGGTACGCCATGTGCACCTGCAAGCCGATGGCAGCAGGCGGACGATCGAGTTGACGGCGACGCCGGTGTTCGATGAACAGGGCGAAGTGCTGGAGATCGTGGAGGTAGGCGAGGACATCACCGAACGGGTCGCCCTGGAGCGCAAGGAAGAGCTGTTGCGCGAGCAGTTCGCACAGGCGCAGAAGATGGAGACGGTGGGCACCCTCGCCGGCGGCGTCGCGCACGACTTCAACAACCTGCTCACGGTCATCATGTCGTTCACCGAGATGACCCGCGACTCTCTGCCGCGCGGCGAAGAGGGCCACGAGGATCTGCAGTCGGTGCTCGAGGCGTCCCGTCGGGCCAAGAACCTCATCCGCCAGCTGCTGGTGTTCAGCCGAAAGGACACCAGCGAGCCGGAAGAGGTCGACCTCCGCGACCTGGTCTCCCGCGCACAGAAGATGCTCAAGCGGCTGATCGCCGAGACCATCGAGATCACCATGGAGCTGCCGGACGAAGAGGTCCTGGTCTGGGGCGACCCCGCGCTGCTGCAGCAGGTCCTGATCAACCTCGCGGTCAACAGCCGCGATGCCATGCCCGACGGGGGCAGGATCGAGATCCGCCTGCGGCGTTGCAAGGTCACCTCCACGGAAGAATGTCGGGCCGGGTCACTGAAGCCAGGGCCTCACGCCCGGTTGACGGTGTGTGATACCGGGCACGGCATGGACGCGGCGACCGCGGCCCGGGTATTCGAGCCCTTCTTCACGACCAAGGCGGCCGGTCAGGGCACCGGATTGGGCATGGCCATGGTCCACGGCACGGTGCTGAACGCTGGCGGCGGTCTGCGGTTGAACAGCCGCCCTGGAGCGGGCACGTCGATCTCCGTCCTGTTGCCGATTCACCACGGTGGCGACGAGGTGGTGGTGGAAGAGGACCCGGCGCCTGCACCGCCGGCAGGTCTGGCGCTCGTGGTCGAGGATGAGCGCGCCATCCGCAAGCTGGTGGGCAGGGCGCTCGAGCGCGAGGGGTGGGAGGTCATCGTCGCCGATGACGGAGTGACCGCCCTGGCGGCTATCGCTGGCCTTGCGCGGCCCATCGACGTGCTGGTCGCCGACGCGGTCATGCCTCATTTGGGGGGATTCGAGCTCGCCGCAAGGTTGCGAAACGAGCAGCCTGAGCTCCCCGTCGTGATCATGAGCGGCTACATCGGCAGCGACACGGATTCCGCCCTGATCGCGGGTCGCGGCCATGCGTCGCTCGGCAAACCGTTCGCCATCGCGGAGTTGTTCGGGGCCATCGCCTCGGTATTGCCGGACGAAATGTTGCGTTCCGGCCGTGCCGGCGTTCGCATCACCGGACGGGGAGCCAAGCAGAGGCCGGACTGATCGCGCAGGCGCCCAGCCCACCGCTACATCGAGCGGCGTCTCACGCGGCAACCGTGTGGACCCCTCGCCTGCCCCTGATGTACCCTGGTGCCACCCCAGCCGCCGACGCCGCGGCGGTGCATGCCTCGAACGCGGGAGACGACATGGCCAGCGCAGAAGTGTCACGAAACGATCCGTGCCCCTGTGGCAGTGGCGATAAATACAAGCGCTGTTGCCTGGGCAAAGAACAGGTGGCGGCCAGCGGTAGCAACATGAAGGCGCCCGCCATCATGGCCGTGGTCGCCGTCGCGGTCTCCGTCGGTGTGGCCATGGCCAGCAATACGCAGACTGGCCTGGCGGTTGGCGGCGCGCTGCTGTTGGCCGTGGGCGCGTGGGCCATCTTCCGCGACCCGCCGCCGCCCAAGAAAGGCAACGACCACCCGGCGTCGATCAACTTCGGCGGCTGAGTCGTCCAAGCTCCTAGGGCTGTCCGACCCCATTGAGCGCGTCCACCACGGCGAGCACGTCGCCGATGTCGTGAAAGTCCACCGCCACGATATTGGGAATGTGCTGCCACTTCTCCTGGCAGCGCCTGGCCCTGGCTTCCAGGAAGACGATACCATTTGCCGTCTTGGCCGCCTCCGGATCGGGCAATCCCAGGGCGTTGCCGACCCAGTGGTTGAGCAGAAAGAGGCTGCCGTCCGTTGTGCCGCGATTGTGCCGGCAGCTGTCCTTGGACCCGGAGTCGACCTGCAGACTCTGCAGGGATTGAAAGCTGTAGGGCGTATCCCAACCCAGATCCCAGAAGCGGTGATGCCATGAGGGCGGGGAGCCCTGGCTCTCGGCGGTGATCAGCAACCGGCCGCCCGAGTCGATCATCTGGCCCAGGGTTGGCCAGCCGTCGGCGGGGTCGCCGGTGAAGACGTGGTCGATGAGCCCGGTCTGCTCGAAAAGGGCGGCGGCCGTGGCCGACGGCAGGTGATCCTCGAAGAGCACGATGATCACCTCGCGGGGATGGGCCTCCAGGAAGGTATCGAACAGGGTGAACACCTCGGCCAGGGGGCGACGGCCCAGCTGGCAGTAGCCATGGCAGAGCCAGGCTTTGACGTCGGGGCGCTTGGCATCGTCGTAGCTGTAGGTGTCCAGCAGAAAGGCGCGGATGCCGTCGTCCAGCTGGCGCTGGATACCGAAGTTGTGGTTGGGCAGGTCCCAGCCTTCGTCGGCGTTGGACATGGCGTTGTGGGCCCCGGCCAGGGCCACCTGGTCCAGGCGCCGGTCGCAGAGTTCAGCGTGGCTATTGCAGCGCGGCTGCTTTTCCGTTGGCGGGTCCTCGCTCGCGCAGGCAATCGCCAGCGAAACGACCAGCAAAACCGGGCCACACGACCGCCAATTCCGGTCGTCGGTTCGACCTTCGCCCCGCCTGCCGCTAGACTGCCGCCCCATGCGACCCTCACACCTGATCGTGACCGTACTCCTGCTGCTCCTTTCCGTGCCCGCCGTGGCGGCGAAAGGGCGCAGCAGCAACGACATCCTGCGCTATATCCATCGCAAGGGCGACAGCAAGCTGGTGGATTTGTATCGCGCCGAGCTCGCCGAGGCGAAGAAGCAGCGACGCAATACCATCGTCATGTTCAGCGCCGACTGGTGCGCGCCCTGCAAGGTCATCAAGCGCTACCTGAAGGTCAGCCGCACGGTCAAGAAGGCCATGAAGCGCGGCCGGATGCTCTACATCGACGTGGACGAGTGGCGCGGGCCAGCGCACAAGCTGATCCCGGGTATCAACCCCACCCAGCTGCCGACCATCGTGCGCGTCAACGAGTTCGGCCAGAAGGTGGTCAATTGCTTCGGCAGCGACCTGGGGCTGCTGTCGGATAGAGCCGTGGCCGCCAACCTGTTGCGCATGCTCGCTGGCAAAGCGCCGGGCAAGGCGTACTACGCCGGCAACGACAAGTTGGAGCGCAAGCTGATGCTGGCCGAACACGACGCGCGCGAGGCGCGGCTGAGCAAGCTGGCCCCGCTGGCCGTCAAAGTCATCGGCAAAAAGGGACGCGACACCTTGCTGCGCCTGGTGATCCGCAATCACGACGGGCCACGGCGGTGGTACCTGGTCTCGGCCAGCTTTGGTGAACCGCTGGCCGAGAAGCTGACCGTGAGCGCCTGGCAGCGGGTGCGCTTCGATGAGCATGTCCGGGCCGACTACCTGCGCTTTCACGGCAGCCCGGCGGTGGTCGCCATTCCAGTGGCCGGTTACGGCTCGGTGGAGCTCGATCGCTGGGTGACCTGGGGCAAACCCGCGGGCAAGTTTGTCGCGTGGCAGCTCAACGAGCTGAAGATCGGCGGCGAGAGCGCCGAGTTCCAGCGGAAGCTGCCCTATGTGTTGAAGATCGCCGATGCGAGCAAGACGCGGGTGGTCAAGGCCTTCGGCGCGGCCAAGGTGGACTTCACGGTGGGCCGGAAGTTCGAGGTGAAGGTCAAGTAACGCGCGACGCTACATGCCGCGACGCTGTATGCCGCGACGCTGTATGCCGCGACGCTACATGCTGCGTCGATACTGACCGCCGACCTCGTACAAAGCGCGGCTGATCTGACCCAATGAGAGCACCTCGGCGGCGCGCATCATCTCTTCGAAGACGTTGCCCTTGGCCAGCACGGTGGCCTTGAGGGCTTCGATGGCGGCGGGCGCGTGCTCGACATTTCGCGACTGGAAATCCAGCAGGCGGTTCAGCTGGTCTTCCTTTTCGGCTTCGCTGGAGCGGATGAGCTCCTGGCCCGTGGCGGCGGGCGTTTCGTCGGGGTTGGTGAAGGTGTTCACGCCGACGATGGGCAGGGCGCCGCTGTGTTTGCGATGTTCGTATTCCAGGCTCTCCTCCTGGATCCGCGTGCGCTGGTACATGCGCTCCATGGCGCCCAGCACCCCGCCGCGCTCGCTCAACCGGTCGAACTCGGCCAGGACCGCCTCTTCGACCAGCTCGGTGAGCTCGTCGAGGATGAAGGCGCCCTGGTTGGGATTCTCGTTCCTGGCCACGCCGAACTCCTTGTTGAGGATCAGCTGGATGGCCAGCGCCCGGCGCACGCTCTCCTCGGTCGGCGTGGTGATCGCCTCGTCGTAGGCGTTGGTGTGCAGGCTGTTGCAGTTGTCATAGATGGCCAGCAGCGCCTGCAACGTGGTGCGGATGTCGTTGAAGGCGATCTCCTGTGCGTGCAGGGATCGGCCGCTGGTCTGGATGTGATACTTCAGCTTCTGGGCCCTCTCGCCGGCACCGTGCAGGTCGCGCAACGCCGTGGACCAGATGCGCCGGGCGACCCGGCCGATGGCGGCGTATTCGGGATCCATGCCGTTGGAGAAGAAGAAGCTGAAGTTGGGCGCAAAATCGTCCACTTTCATGCCGCGGGCCTTGTAGTACTCCACGAAGGTGAAGCCGTTGGCCAGGGTGAAGGCGAGCTGGCTGATGGGGTTCGCGCCCGCTTCGGCGATGTGATAGCCGCTGATGGAGACGCTGTAGAAATTCCGCACCTTGTGATCGACGAAGTATTGCTGCACATCGCCCATGAGCTTGAGCGCGAACTCGGTGCTGAAGATGCAGGTGTTCTGGGCCTGGTCTTCCTTGAGGATGTCGGCCTGCACGGTGCCCCGCACCCGGCTCAGCGCGTTCGCCCGGATGGTCTCGTACTCCTCGTCGCTGAGCATGGCGCGCAGCTCGGCCCAGGGGTGGCCGCCGCCGTCGGGATGCAGGCAGTCGGCATCGGCGATGTCGATCCGCCCCTGCGCGACCAGGAAGCGGCGCGCCTGCTGGCGCACCGCGGTGTTGAAGAAGAAGGCCAGGATCGCTGGCGCCGGGCCGTTGATGGTCATGGAGACGGAGGTCTTGGGGCTGCACAGGTCGAAGCCCGAGTAGAGCGCCTCCATGTCCTCGACGTGGGCGATGGACACGCCCGAGTTGCCCACCTTGCCCCAGATGTCGGGTCGCCGGTGGGGCTCGTCGCCGTACAGGGTCACCGAGTCGAAGGCCGTCGACAGGCGCTTGGCCGGGGCGTGCTCGCTGAGCAGGTGGAAGCGTTTGTTGGTGCGCCAGGGGCCGCCTTCACCGGCGAACATGCGCGCCGGATCCTCGCCGCTGCGCTTGAAAGGGAAGACGCCGGCGGTGAAGGGGAAGGCGCCGGGCACGTTCTCGAGCAGGCGCCAGCGCAGCAATGGGCCCCACTCCTGCCAGCGGGGCAGGGCGACGCGGGCGATCTGCTGGTGCGACAGGGACTCGACGTGGTTGGCCACCTCGATGGTGCGGCCCCGGACCTCGTAGGCGTTCACCTCGCCCAGGTAGCGGGCGCGCAGGGCTGGCCAGCCTTCAATCAGTTCGGCGCTGTCGGCGTCCAGGTCAGCGCGCAGGCGGTCAAACGCAGCCATCAGCGGCTGGACTTCGGTGGGCGCGGTCTCCATGGCGTCGCCGTAGGGCGTGGTGTCAAAGCTACCCGCCTCGCCGGCGGTGCCCGCTTGTCCCAGCAGATGCCTGCAGGCGCGTCGCAGGGCCTGCAGCTCGGCGGCTACATGGGCCTGTTGATGGGCCCGCTCCTTGTAGCGACGCACCGTATCGGCGACCTCACCCAGGTAATTCACCCGCCGCGGCGGGATCATGTAGTCGCGATCGGGCAGCCCGGTCTGCAGCTTGTCCGTAAAGCGGCCGGTCAGCGGATGTTCGGAGCGTGCGTGCAGGGCGGCCAGCAGCTCGACATAGACCCGATTGGTGCCGCGATCGCCCCACTGGCTGGCCATGGAGGCGTAGACCGGCATGGACTCCAGGGTCTGGTCGAAGAGGCCATGGGCCCGCTGGAAGGCCTTGCGCACATCTCGCAAGGCATCCAGCGCGCCGGGTTTGTCGAACTTGTTGACCACCACCATGCCGGCAAGATCGATCATCTCGATCTTCTCCAGCTGCGTCTGGGCGCCGAATTCAGGCGTCATCACGTACAGGGCCAGGTCCACCAGATCGACGATGGAGGCGTCCGCCTGGCCGATGCCGCTGGTCTCGGCGACGACCAGGTCGAAGCCGGCCGCGCGACAGAGTGTGATGGCGGCGTCCAGGGCGCCGCTGACCTCGCTGCCCGAGCCGCGGGTGGCCAGCGAGCGCATGAAGATGTTGCCCAGGGCCAGGGAGTTCATGCGGATGCGATCGCCGAGCAGGGCGCCGCCGGTGCGCCGCTTGGTCGGGTCGACGCTGAGCACGGCCACCTTGCGCTCGGGGAAGTCCTCGACGTAGCGCCGGACCAGCTCGTCGACCAGTGAACTCTTGCCGGCGCCGCCGGTGCCCGTGATGCCGATGACCGGCGCCACCGAGCTCGCCGCCCGGCCAGCCAGGTGAGCGGACCAGCTCTGCCATTTGCGGGCGTGGGCATCGTCACCAGCGGCGGATTCGGCCAGGGTGATGGCCCGGGCCAGGGCGCCCACATCGTCGGGGCCGATCTCGTCCGAACCCAGCGTCGGCAATCCGTGGTCCATGGGCGACCAGTCGCACTGCTGCACCAGGTCGTCGATCATGCCCTGCAGGCCCATCTGGCGGCCGTCCTCGGGGTCATAGATGCGGGCGATGCCGTAGTCGTGCAGCTCTTTTGCCTCGTCGGGCGTGATGGTGCCGCCGCCGCCGCCGAAGATGCGCACATGGCCGGCGCCGCGCTCGACCAGCAGGTCGCGGATGTACTTGAAGTACTCCATGTGGCCGCCCTGGTAGGAGCTGATGGCCACGCCCTGGGCGTCCTCGTGGATGGCGGCGTCGACGATGTCGGCGGCGGTGCGATTGTGGCCCAGGTGGATCACTTCGCAGCCCGCCGCCTGGATCAGTCGACGCATGATGTTGATCGCCGCGTCATGGCCGTCGAAGAGCGACGCGGCGCTGACGATGCGGACGTCGTGTGTGGGTTTGACGGGCGCGGGGCGAGCTCGGGCGGTCATCGCGGCCTCCGTGACGGGGGCGCGATTATGGCGGGGGTGGTGGTCGCGCCGCAACAACCGGCTGGCAGGTCCTTGGCCGGTGGCATTCAACCGCGTGCAAGAGATAGACTGACCGCAACCTGAGGGGACAGAATGGAGCACGCCGTGCATTGGCTCATTCCGCTCACCTTGCTCGCCGGTGTTGTCGGTTGCTCCGATCCCTGCGAGGGCTTCGTGTTCGGGCCCTGCCCGTTCCAACAGGTCCTCAAGGTCACCGACGCCGAAACCGGGGGGGCCATCGCCGGCCTGGCCGTGACTGGCAAGCTTCACGTGTCGTGCCAAGAACAAGGCGCTTCGACCAACTGCTTTGGCGGCGGCAACGCGGAAGACCTCCCCGTCGGAAGCTATGTGCTCCGCATCACCGCACCTGGCTACAAAGACACCGCGGCCACCGTGTCCGTGTGGAACCCGTGGCCCGAGAACGAGGATTCGTGCTTCCCTCCCCCCTGCGTGTCCATCCCGACGGTCGAGGTCGGCATGTGGCCCATCAAGGCCGAGACTGGCTGTGAGTATTACGTCGAGAAGCCCAAGGCCGGCCCGCTACCGACGGCGACATGTGACGACGGCTGCTGTGATGAGGGCACCAGGATTCCCGGATGCTGTCTGGAGACTGCGCACTGCGACGATGGCGACCCCTGCACCAAAGATACCTGTTACGTCTCGCTGAAAGTCTGCAACAACAGCTCGATAGAAGGCTGCTGCGTCAACCCCTGACTCGGTTTGCAGTGGCGCGCCACCGGCTGCCGGGCCAGGCCTGGACCATGTGGCGCGCGCAGCCATGTCGTCTGTCGCAGCCGCTGCGTTGCCTTTGGGGATGAGCCGCTACTTCTTCTCGGTCAGCTTCGACCACGGGAAGCCGCCGCAGCCCTTGCCGTCCAGGTCGCTGTCGTTGGCGGTCAGCGTGGTCGCCTTGGCCAGCTCGGCGGTGTCCTGCTTGATGACCACGCTGCAGTAGTGGAAGACGCCATCTTTGGGCTCTATCCAGATGCGCTTGGCGAACTTGTTGGCGCTGTAGGCGTCATCCGCTGACGACTTCGTAATCGCCCAGTTGGCGGCGTTGTCGTGCTCGACGATGGTGGTCTTGCTCTCGAAACCGGTGCCCTTGGCGTTCCAGGCGTCGGCGGTGATGGTCTCCAGCGTGCCGAAGTTGTCGTTCCACTCGCCGGCGATCTCGATGGTCGTGGGCGTGGTGTCGGCGGGCGTGTTGCCATCTTCGCTCTCGCATCCGACGGCGGCGACGACAAGGCAGAGACAGAAGGCGGCCAAATGGCTGGCGTAGAGATGCTTGTTCATGTGGATCCCCGCTGCGGGGTGGCAGCAGTCGGGCAACCGTCAAAGGGCACCACCCGACCGCCAGCGGCAGGTCGCCCGACATGAGTCGGCGGCCTGCCACGTCGTCGCCCCTTTCCGCGAGGGCTGCCGGCGACGCGAGGTCGCCAGCGGACGATCGGGGAGTTCCCGGCTTCGATGGCCGTCTTTCGGCCGTCGTCACGGTTGCGGGTCAGCGCCGGATTCGCACCGGCTTCCTCCACGGCGGAGCATGGCGTGCAATGGCCGTTGTGACAAGGTGGTGGTTCCGAGGGCTGCACTGCGCCATAGGTCAGGGCCATCGAATCGGCGCCGGCTGGGCATGGGACACACGGCCGGGTATGATCGTGGCGAGAACGCCGCCAGCATCTGGCGAGGTCGTCGCCCGAACGCTGCTGTTCGAGGCGTCGCTGTGCCGAGAGCACCGATGAGCGTGACGCGTCCACTCGAGAGCTACGTCGCCGGCCTGGCCGTGCGGCGTCGGGAGGCGCGCGAGAGAGCGGCGCGATGGCAGGCTGCCGCCAGCCAGGAAGCGCGTGACGTGGCGCTGATGCTCGCGCGTGAGTACGGAGCCGTCCGCGTCCTGATGTTCGGCAGCGTGGCGCGCGGCGAAGGTCGGCCTGGTGGAGACGTGGATCTGCTGGTCGAGGGCATCCCCCCCGAGCGATGGTTCGAGGCGTGTGGCCAGGCGGACTCCCTGGCGCGCGCGGCCAGACCGGACCTGGTGCCCTGGCGGAGCTGCCGGCCGGAGGTGCTCGAGCGGGCCCTTGCGGAGGGAGTCCTGCTGCATGGCTGACCCCTCGCCGTCCCGATTGCGCGCGCTGGCTGCGGAGATTCGCGCCCAGCTTGCCCAGCTGCGCGGGACCACTGAAGAGCTGGCAGCCGTCAGATCGCCGGCCGCGTCGGAGTCTGTCGAGCGGGTCATTCGGTACGCCGCGGCCGCCATGTTGGATACCTTCTACTCAGGCGTTGAGCGCCTCCTGGAGCGGGTAGCGCGCAGCTTCGGTACCATGCCGGAGGGGCCTCGATGGCATCGCGATCTGCTGGAGGCTGCCGCGCTGGACATCGACCGGGTTCGTCCGGCGCCTCTGCGGCCGGCGACCGCCTCCTCACTGCGTGCCTACCTGGCGTTTCGTCATCGCTTCCGCAACCTCTATCTCTTCGACTTGGAGGACCAGCAGATGCGTCCCCTGATCGACGACGCTGCGGCGATCAGGGCAGCGGTGGAGGCGGAACTGGAGCGATTTGCTGCGGAGTTGGAGGCGATGGCCAGCCGCATCGAACACGGCGACGTCAGTTGAACACCACCTCGTCCACAAACGTCCAGGACACCCGCGTAAAGCGCAGTCGCACGTAGCGCGCGTTCTGCTTTGCCACCTTCAGCTTCACATCGCCGCGTGTGCCGTTGGGGATCTTGGGCAGCGACTTGTCGGCCAGCGCAAAGACCACAGGCTTGGTCCAGGTCTTGTTGTCCAGGCTTGTCGATACGGTGATCTTCGAGGGCTGATTGACACCGCCGGAGACCTGGTTGTTCAGACCTACGGTGATGGTCGAGACCTCCTGCACCTTGGGGAAGCGGAAGGTGACCAGCGGCGTGCCGTGCACCCAGCCGACCCACTCGTAGGCGCCGCCCTTGCCCTTGTTGGCACTCCACGCGTTGGCGCCCTTTTCGCCGTCCATCAGCTGGCCGATGGCCCACTTGCCGATGCCGCTGTTGTCGCTGGCGCTCTTGGACACGGCGAGGTTGTGGGGCTCGTCGTAGTAGCAGTAGGAGCCGCAGGCCGGGGCGGGCGAAAAGATGTACTCGCCGGGGCCGCAGAGCGCGGGCTCGTTGGTGATGCCGTTGCAGTTATCATCTTTGGGCGTATCGCAATCTTCGGCTTTGGTGGGGGTGACCTCGCCGGGGCAGCCGGCCAGCCAGGCGGTGCCGGTGCCGTTGCAGGTCTTGGTGCCGGCGGTGCAGGCGCCGACGCCCTCGGTGTTCTTGGGGCCGTTGTAGCAGGTGCCGGTGCCGCTGGGGATGCAGATGATGGCCTGGCACTGGCCCACCAGGCAGATGCTGCCCGGCTTGCACGCCACGCCGCACTTGCCGCAATGCTTCAGGTCGACGGTGGTATTGACGCACTGGCCACCGCAATCCGCGAAGCCTGCGGGCGCCTTGTGCTGGCAGCCGGTCTTGACGTCGCAGAGGTCCACCGTGCAGGCGTCCCCATCGTCGCAGTTGACCGGCTTGCCGCCGCAGGTGCCGCCGCCGCACTTGTCGGGGTTGGTGCACTTGCTGCCGTCGGTGCAGGTGACGGTGTTGGGCAGGGCGACGCAGCCTTTGGCCTTGTCGCAGCTGTCGTCGGTGCAGATGTTGCCGTCATTGCAGACCTGGGCCTTGCCCGCCTCGCAGGCGCCGCCGCTGCAGAGGTCATTGACCGTGCAGACGCTTCCGTCGTTGCACGGGGCGGTGTTGTTGGGGTGCTGGCAGCCCTTGAGCGCGTCGCAGAAATCCGAGGTGCACGGGTTCTTGTCGTCGCAGACCTTGGCCTTGCCGGGCACGCAGGCGCTGTCGGCGCAGACATCGCCCAGGGTGCAGACGTTGCCGTCGTCGCATTTGTCGGTGTTGGCGGGCGCGGTGCAGCCCTTCTTGGCGTCGCACTTGTCGGCGGTGCAGGGGTTGCCGTCATCGCAGGTCAGGGCCGGTCCGGACTTGCAGGCCTTGGCGGCGCAGGCGTCGGCCGTGGTGCACTTGTCGCCATCGCTGCAAGGCAGCTTGTTGGCCGCGTGCACGCAGCCTTTGACGGGATGACAGCTATCGGACGTACAGCCGTTGGCGTCGTCGCAGACTTTCGCGGTGCCGGGCTTGCAGGAGCCGGCGCTGCACGCGTCGCCTTCTGTACAGGCGTTGCCGTCGGTGCAGGCGGCGCCGTTGTTCTTGTAGACGCAGCCCTTGGCTTCGACGCAACTGTCGGTCGTGCAGGGGTTGCCATCGTTGCAGTCGACCTTGCCACCGGCTACGCACTTGCCGTCCTTGCAGGCATCGCCGCCAGTGCAGGCGTTGTTGTCTCCGCAGGGCAACTTGTTGGCCACGTGCGTGCAGCCCTTGGCGGGGTGGCAGCCGTCGTTGGTGCACAGGTTCTTGTCGTCGCAGACCTTGGCCGGCCCGGCGGTGCAGACGCCGGCCTTGCAGGCGTCGCCTGCGGTGCACGCGCTGCCGTCATCGCACTTCTTTTCGTTGTTGTCGCTGGTGCAGCCCTTGGCCTTGTCGCAGCCGTCGGCGGTGCAGGGGGGGCCGTCGTCGCAGCCGGGCCCGGCGCCGCCGGCGCACTTGCCGGCCTTGCACTTGTCGCCGGCGGTGCAGGCGTCGCCGTCGTCGCAGGCGTGGGTATTGTCGGCATGGGTACAGCCCTTGACCACGTGGCAGCCGTCGTCGGTGCAGGCGTTGTTGTCGTCGCAGGATTTCGCCAGTCCCGGCACGCAGCTGCCGTTGTTGCAGGCGTCGTCTTCGGTGCAGACGTTGCCGTCGGAGCAGGCGCCGCTGTTGTTGGTGTGGGCGCAGCCCTTGAGCTTGTCGCAGCTGTCGTCGGTGCAGGGGTTGCCGTCGCCGCAGTCCACGGCGCTGCCCGCTTTGCAACTGCCGGCTTCGCAGGCATCGCCCGCGGTGCAGACATCGCCGTCGTCGCAGGGCGCGGTGTTGTTGTCATTTGCGCAGCCGGCGGCCTTGTCGCAGCTGTCGTCGGTGCAGGGGTCATCGTCGTTGCAGTCGAGCGCCTTGCCGGCCGCGCAGACGCCACCGACGCAGCCGTCGCCGCTGGTACAGGCGTCGCCGTCGTCGCAAGCGGCCGTGTTGGGCGCGTGCACGCAGCCTTTGAGCTCGTCGCAGCTGTCATCGGTGCAGCCGTTGTCGTCCTCGCAGACCTTGGCCGTGCCCGGCTTGCAGGCGCCGTCGCCGCAGATGTCGCCTTCGGTGCAGGCGTCGCCATCATCGCAGCCTGTCTGGTTGGCGACCGAAGCGCAGCCTTTGGCAGGGTCGCAGGCGTCGCTGGTGCAGGGGTTGTTGTCGTCGCACGTCACCGCGGTGCCGGCGCAGGAGCCGCCGCTGCAGACGTCGGCCTGGGTGCAGGCGTTGCCGTCGGTGCAGGCGCTGCCGTTGGCGGCGGCCTTTTCGCTGCAGGTGCCGTCGGACTTGCAGAACGCGACCTGGCAGATGGTGGTGGAAGCGGGACATTTGCTGTCGTCGCCTCCGCATCCGCCGGGCTGGTTGAGGGCGTCGCCAGCGCGATCGGCATCGAGCGCGCCGGCGTCCTTGGCGGCGGTGTCGGCGGTCGCGCCAACCACCGGACCGGTGACGGATTGGTCTTCGCCGCATGTCGCCAGGAGTGGGAGGCAGGCGAGGCAGAGGATAGTGTGCAGGATAGATGGACGGAGTGTCTTGATTTTGGCGAGTTTCATGGCTGGCCTCCTGGTTGGAGGGTAGCGGACCCGGGTGGTCGGGGCCAAAATTGTGGGCGCGGCCGGGGACGCCCGCTGGCCAACTCCGCTTCGCTCCGTCTCGCCTCTGGCTCGGGGCGAGGACGCCGGCGCTCCTTTTGCTGTCACGGACTCGGTACGACGCCTCTCTGTATCAGGTGGACGGTAACCTGCGACACCGCGTCATCCGGCTCCCAGCGCGAGGTGTCGATCCGCACATCCGGCCCAATCGGCGCCTCGTAGGGTGCATCGATGCCAGTGAAGTCATGGAGGAGTCCCGCGCGGGCCTTCTTGTACAGACCCTTGGGATCGCGTGCCTCGGCCACGTCCAGGGGACAGTCGACGTGGATCTCGATGAAGGGCAGGGCGGCTTCGTTGCATAGCGCGCGGGCAGCCGATCGACCTGCGCGGTAGGGGCTGATCAGGCTGACCACCACGACGCTGCCGGCCACGGCGAGATCTCGGGCGGCCCTCGCCACGCGTCGGACGTTTTCGGCCCGATCGTCTGGCGAGAATCCGAGGTCCTTGCACAATCCCTTGCGCACATCGTCGCCGTCGAATCCGGCCGCCGGGACGTTGTGGTGCCGCAACCACGTCAGGATGCCTGCGGCGGTGGTCGTCTTGCCGCTGGCCGACAGCCCGGTGAGCCACACCACGGCGCCGCGATGTGCTCCTGCCGTCGAATCCGCGTCGGGTTTCTGCATGGAGTCGGACGCTACTTCGGGGCCTGAGACGGGTCAACGCGGGTCGAACGGGTTGTGCGCGCCGCCGCGCCCTCCCTCGCTGCGCCGCAGGCCAGGTGCTAGCATTCGCCGACCTGTGCCGGAACGCACAGGCAGAGGAACCTCCCAAGCCAGGCCGGTCCCCGAAGATGGCTCACCCCATACTGCTCCATGTTGGCTACGGCAGGACGGCGACCACGGCGTTTCAGGCGGCGGTGTTTCCGCAGATTCCTGGCGTGACCTACTTCGACAGGCTCGCCCCGCTGCGCATGTATACGCGCACGGGTCGGCGAACCCACCTGCAGGCGTTGCTGACCGAGCTGGCCGGGGCGGAGGCGGCGGATCGGCCCATGTTCTTCACCGACGAGGGCCTGCTCCATTTCGACTGTCTGTGGCAGGTGGCGCGCATCCGGGAGGTGCTCCCGCAGGCGCACATCCTGCTGACGCTGCGCTCGCAGCCCGACCTGCTGCTGTCGCTCTATCGCAAGCGGGTCACCTACGGCGACGAGACGCGCGGTCTGGAGCGCTACCTGTTCATGGAGCGCTATCGCTTGATCGGCTGGCTGTCCTACGTCGAGCGCGTTCGGTATCTGCGAGAGGTCTTCGACGGCCGGGTGACGGTTTGCTTCTTCGAGGAGTACACCCGCGACCTGCGGCCCTTCCTGGGCCAGCTGTGTGATGTCCTCGATCTGGCGCTGGACGAGTCGGCCGTGGCGGCCCTGACCGAACGCGCCGAGGCGGCCTTGGCGGGGTTGTCTGCGCACGAGCGCAATCCGTCCCTGGCCACGCTCTTCGACCCGGTGCGCGTGCTCAATCGCAGCGGTCTGGGGCTGCGCCTCAAGCGCCACCTGCCGACGCAGCTGTTGCGGCTGGATGGGGCGGCGCACGCCAGGCTCCAGACGGCGGATCGACGGCGCAAGGCGGCGCAGCGGGCGGCGATCCTGGCCGAGATTGGCGACGTCTTCAAACAGCAGAATATGCGCCTGGCGCAGGAGCTGGGTCGCTCGTTGCCGGAGGCTTATACGGACTGGTAGCGCAATCCCGCCATCGCGCCCCACGTGCTGCCCTGGCTGGACCTATCTCGGCATGAACATCACGCTCACGATGCGGTTGCCCTTGACCCGGTAGACCGCGATGGCCCGCACATAGGGCTTGCCGCCGATGCCGCTGACCAGCTCGTGATCGATGACGACGTCGCCTTGGGCGATGCGCTTGACGATGCGGCAGTTCAACTTCGGGCTCTTCTTGAACATCTTGCCGTAGATCTTGCGCATGGCCTCGATGCCGTCGGCGACCACCTTGCCGCTCGGGTACGCCGTCAGCTTCGCGTCGGCGCTGTACCAGCCCAGGAAGGCCTCCAGGTCGCGCGCGTTGTAGGCGTCCAGCTGCCGATCCACCACCCACTCGGCGTTGGGGGGCAGCACACCCTCGGGCACCAGGGGCTTGCCGCCTTTGACCACCAGCCAGGGGTCGGCCAGGCGCCCGATGTCGCTCAAGGGGTCGCCGTCGACCACCAGCATGTCGGCCTTGTTTCCGGGCAGCAGGGTGCCGAAGTCCGGCTCGCGGGCGAAGACCCGGGCGCCGTGGTTGGTGGCCGTGATGAGCACGTCGCGGGGGCTCAGGCCGGCGTCGACCATGGCCGCCAGCTCGCGGTGGATGGAGGGGCCGTGCAGGGTGCCGATATTGCCCGCGTCCGTGCCGGCGGCGACCAGTACACCGGCCTTGTGCAGGGCCACCAGGTTGCCGTTCATGATGGGCCTGGCGGTCTCCCAGCGAGCGGTTCGACGGGCGATGCCGGTCTTCGGGATCAGGTCACCCAGCACCTGGCGCTCATGCCAGGAGGCCACGGCCATGGGGTCGCCGAAGCGCACCTCGGCGTCATGGCGATGCTGGCCGTTGCCCAACACGGCGGCGTAGCCCTGGATCACCAACAGGGTCGGCACGTAGAGCACCTGCTTGTCGACCAGGAGCTTGATGAACGCCTCGTCCACGGGCACATCCCAGACGCTATGCACCAGGATGTCGGCGCCGGCCAGGACCGACGCCCGGGCGGCTTCCAGCTGCGTGGCGTGCACGGCGACCCGCACACCGGCGGCGTGGGACTCGGCGATCACCTCCTTGAGCAAGGCCAGGCCGCGCGGGATGGGGTTGTCCTTGTTGACGATGAACCAGACCTTGATGAGGTCGGGCTTGTGGGCCAGCTGTTTCTTGACCAGCTCGCGTCCGGCTGCCGGGTTGTCGGCACGGATGATGGGCGGATCGCCCTTGTCCAGCTGGGGTCGGCTGACCGTGGAGATGAGCGGCCCGGCCACAGCGACGCGGGGGGCCAGTGCGTTGCTGCGGGCCTTGTCGCGAATCTCGAAGTTCCAGAATGGCCCGCCGACGTCGATGACCGCGGTGATGCCGCTGGCCAGGTAGCGACGGAAGGTCGTCTCCAGCGCCTCGTGCATGTCGGACAGCTCGTCGTCGTAGGGTTTGATGGCGCGCAGGTCGGTCACGTCCGGGCGGGTATGCAATCCGCCGGACTGGAAGAAGTGCACGTGCGCGTCGACGAGTCCCGGCACGATCCAGCGGCCAGAGAGGTCCACACGGGTCGCGGTCGGCGGGATCGGCACCTTGTCTGCCGGACCAGCGGCCTGGATGCGGTCGCCCTTGACCAGGACCACGGCGTTGGGGACCGGGTCGGCGCCGGTTCCGTCGAAGAGGGTGCCGCCGACCCAGGCGGTGAGCGTGGCGGTGGCAGGTGGCTGGCGGGGCGGCGGGACGTTGGGTTCGGCGGGTTTGTCCGGCGGGGTCTCGGTTTGCGTGGGGGTTGGGGTCTGCGTTTGGGTCTGGGTGGTGGGGCGGTCGCAGGCGATGCATAGGAGGACGGCGAGGACGGCGATGACCGGTGTGATGGCGCGGCGGGACATGGGACCTCCAAGACTGGATTGCGGCTGAATCGAGGCTGCTTGCAATCCGCCTGTTTTGTCCAGGGTGTGGCGCGCGCGGTCGAATCCGGCCGTTACGGAGGCAGCACTTTGGGTGGCGCCGGCACGAAGAGGTTCGTGTCGCCGGCGATGTTGCTGTGATTGTCCAGCAGCAGGTTGCCTTTGGCGCTGATCTTGGCGCCGCCCTGACCGACCATGCCCCAGTGGCTCTGGGCCAGCAGGTTGCCTTCCACGGTGGCGCTGACAGTGCCGTCGAGCAGCAGCGCCGCGCGGGGTGCCTTTGCGACCACGCTGCGCCGCAAGGACATGGTTCCGCCGCCGTGTACGACGATGCCATCGCCCAGTTGGATCTTCTTGGGTGGATCACCAGGTTTGCGGCTTGCATCTTCGACCACGAAGTCGGCCATCGCGGTGTCGATGATGACGACCTGGTCCATGGCGGCATCCGAGTCGGTGAATGAAGCACCAGCCGAGTGATTGGCCAGCAGCCTGAGACTGGTCAACTCGATGGTCCCCAGGCAGTCGTATGCCGTCACCGCGGTGCCGTAGGAGCCGTGCTTCAGACCCGGCAGGGTGCGGGCCACGACAGTGCCGACCAGCGAGCCGCCGTGTGTCCGGTCAAACGCCACCCCGATGAATCGATTGTCCAGCACGCGACTGCCCACCGCGTGCAGCGTCGCGCCCCCACCGGCGGCGAAACCGCCACCGCCGACCGGATCGCCCTCGGCGGCGCGGGTACCGTCGACCAGGAGTCCGGCAACCCGAAGCTCCGAGCCCGGCTGGAAGACGGCCACGCCGTAGAGGCGATTGTCTGTCACCCGGCCGCCCCGTATCCGGGCCAGGGCGCCGTTGGCCACCAGCACGCCGGAGCCGAACGCGCCCTTGGCGGCGGTGCCGCGGGTGCCGTGTACAGGCCAGTGCCCAGGGCGCCATCGGAGACCTGTTCGCGGGTGCCGTCGATGATCAGGCCCCGGGCATCCAACGTGCTGCCGGTGCCGGAGACGTCCAGACCACGGGTCCGGTTGCCCGAAAGGCGAACGCCGCGCAACGTCGCGGTGCAGCCTTCGGCCACGATCATGCCGAAGCCCCAGCGCCCGTCGACCATGGCCAGGGTGCCATCGACCAGCAGGCCCGTCGCGGCGACCTTTGAGTTGACGCTCAGGTGCACGCCAGATCCACGATTGCCGTGGCTGCGACTGCTGCGCAGGGTGCCGGTGGCGCCTTCGGTCAGGACGATTCCATAGCCGAAGAGATCGTCTGTCTTGCGGGCGCGGGTGCTGTCCACCAGCAGCGAAGTCGCCTCCAAATAGGTGCCCGCATCCCGCACGAAGACGCCGGCGGTGCGGGCCTGGCGGACCCGGACTCGCAGGACTTCGGTCTCGGCGCCTCCGCGCAAAAAGAGGCCGATGCCCGCTTCGCCGCCTGGCAACGCATCGACCGCTTCGATCAACGCATCGGTCACCTTCACCACGGCGTTCTGGGCCCAGATGCCGAAGCCAGTGGTGCCGTGGATCCAGACCCTTTCCAGGTGCACGGGCCGGCTGCCGTTGTTGATCACCCCGGCCGCGGGCCCGGTCATTTGCACGCCGGCGATCACCACTTCGCCCTTGCCCTTGCCGTGCAGCGTCACTACGGCGCCGCCGACCGCGGCCACGATCTTCACCTTGGCCGGGCAGGTGCCGATGAGGGATAGCGCCTTGTCGATGGTCAGGTTCTCCACGTAGTTGCCCGGTGCGATGGCCACCACTGCACCCTCGGACGCCAGGGCGATCGCCGCCTGGATGGTGGACAGGGGCGCTTTGATGGTGCCGTTGCCGCCCGGCTTGGCGTTGCCATCGACATGGAATACCTCGGCTTTCGGGGGAAGAGTTGGCCAGATGCCGGCGCCGCAGGCTTTGGGATCTGGTTTGCAGGCCACAATCAGGCTGCCCGGCGGCGTGCCGGCGGCATGCTCGGCGAAGCCAGGGGGACAGGCCCAGGGCACACCCACGTCCATGCAGGGCGCGCTGGCTCCGACGGAGGGCATTTTGCCATCGCCACAGCCCGGATTGGCCGCCGGGCAGTTCGCGGTCGCGTCGTTTTCGATGCAGAAGCGGGTCTGCATCAGCGCAGGTAGCGTCGCCAGGGCCGGCACCCCCGGCGGCTGGATGGGCGGGCCCGGAGGCGGAGGCGTCTTGCTCGTGGCCACATCGCTCGTGTGCACGTCGCTTGAGGCCTCACCGCCTGGCGCGCCCACGCCGCCGAGCACGCAGGCGTTGCCCGGGGCAGCCGGCCATTGCCCGGGCGGGCACCCCGGTTGCGGCTCATCCGCCTCGCACGCTCGAGGTGACGGCATGCATCCGACCGACATCGCCTGGCAGGGTTTGCCGCCTGCGTCGAGCCAGCGCCAGCACCAACGTGGCTGGCAGGATTGCAGCGACCCCGGCAGGTCGCCTGCACAGTCGGCTGGACCCACGGCGATGCACGCACCCGGTTCCGGGTCGAAGAACCGACCCGTGGGGCAGCAGGTGCCGTCAGGGTGCAGGCTGGCCGGGGGGCAGTCTGCGGTGCTGTCGTCTTCGGCTACTGCGCCGCCGCCTGCGTCGCCCTTGTCCGCCGGCGCGGTGCAGGACGCGCAGGTCATGCAAATCAGCGCACATGCCAACAACCCCGCTTGCCATGAAGACGTGGTCATGGCCGATGGTTGCTCGGATTGGGCCGCAACGGCAAGCGGGCTCAAGGGCCGGCCGCCGGTTCTTGTGACGGGGGCTTCACAATGGTGGGCGGCGCCGGCGCAACGGGCAACGCGTTGTCGGTGGCCCGATTCCGCAGGCTGTTGTCGAACATCGCGTTGTCGCTTGCTTGTACGCTGGCGCCGGCCTGGGAGGCCAGGCCGAAGACGCTGCCGACAACGACGCTGCCGCTGAGCTTGACGTCGACTCCGCCCGTGGCGAGCAGGCCAGCCCGCTTGTTGCCGGCGAGCAGGGAGCCGCGCACTTGCACGGTGCCCTGGTCGTGCACCACGATGCCGTCGGCCAGCTCGACGACCGCCGATGTCGCCGGCGCATAGATCGACGCCAACGTCCTGCGGATCACGGAGCCCTCGACGGTGCCGGAACCGCCGTAGAAGGCCACACCGGCGGCCGAGTTGCCGACCAGCCAGGCGCTGGTGAAGGTGCCGGTCGCGCCCATGGCGATCATGGCGCCCTGGCCGTACGCCTCCGCCGGGCTCCTGCCGGTATCATCGACGAGCGTGCCCACGGCATGCAGACTGGAGCCCGCTCCGCTGGCGCCGATGCCCGTGGTCCGATTGCCGACTGCGCGTACGCCGACCAGCTCGACGCTGGCGCCAGATTGAGCCCAGACACCCTGGCCCATGCTTTCTGCTTCGCCGAAACGGGTAGCGGCCACCAGTGTGCCGGCCATGCGCAACCGCGTGCCTGCGCCGGCCGGCCGGATGCCGACCTGGCGATTGGCGACCACCACGCCGCCGAGGAGGTCGATATGAGCGCCGCCGGCTGCCCATACGCCGAAACCGCCGCCTCCGGTGGGCTCCAGCCTGGAGTCAGCGATTCGCATCATCTCCAGCCGCGCCTTGGCGCCGGCCCCCACGGCCACGCCCAGGACGCCATTGCCGGCCACTTCGGTCGAGCGCGCCAGCAGCGTTGTGCCGCTCCCGTGGGCGAGCAGGCCACCAAAGGTGTTATTGCGTAGCCAGCTGTGGTGTACCTGCAGCGCAGCTTGGTCGTGAACCACGATGCCGTGTCCGCCAAGGTTGCCGGGTCCCGCCGCCATCCCCTCAACCAGCGCACCGACCAGGACCGCCTGGCTGCCCTTGGACATCACCGCCAGACCGCGAACGACATTGTCGTCCAGTCGCCCGCCTTCCAGGTCCAATCGGGCACCGAGCTGGACCGAAACGCCGTAGGTCTCCGTCTTGGCGGCCCCGGCGCGGGTGTGGTCGATTCTGGCGCCGACGAGGCGGCCGTGGGTGCCCTCGCCGGAGAACACGGCGCCGACGACGTGCGCACCCGAGATGCGCAGGCCTGTTCCATCGACACGTGCGCGCTCGAAGGCGTGCAGCCCCATGCCGGCGGCCTTGGCAGGCACGGTCGCCGGCGCACCATCGATGAGGACCTGCTCCATTTGCAGCCAGGTGGCGGGCCCCACGACCTTGACGCCCGCGTCGTGGTTGGTGCTCAGCCGCACCTGCCGCAGCGTCATTCGGGCCACTCCCAAGGCATACGCGCCCAGACCATGCTGGCCGCTCTGGCTCTCGGGCTGCGTCCGCTGGATGAGCGACTGTTCCACCGTCATCCGGGCGAAGGCGCCCTTGGCCACCAGGGCGGCGGAGGTGGCCTTGTTCACGAAGACGCGGCGAACGCGCAGATCGAGCGCGCCGCCGGTGTAGATGGCGAAGTCGTCGCCGCTCAGGGTCATGCCTTCGATCCGGACAGGCAGGTCGCCCGCCGTGCCAACGACGCGGATGCTTGGCTCGGAGACCTGCGTGTGCACATGGACCATGGCCGCGCAACGACCGCGCAGGTTCAGGGCCCGATCGATGTTCAACGGGGTGGTATAGGTGCCGCCGGCGATGGCGATGGTCCAACCTGCAGGCGCCGACGCGACCACCGCGGCCAGGTCCAGGAAGGGCTTGGCGATGCTGCCGTCTCCCCCCGTCGCGGCGGAGTCATCGACGAAGATCGTCTTGCCGTCATCCACCAGCGGTCCCCAGGGCCCGTCGCCGCAATCGGCGGGGTCGGGCTTGCAGACGGAGAGTTCGCCCTTGGGGACTGGCTCGGCGGCGTCGACGATGAAGCCAGGCGGGCAGGTCCACGGGACGCCCGCGGGCTCGCACTTGTCGCCAATGGGCGCCTGGCCGGCCTGGCAGTGCTGCACGTCGTCATCGAGTGCCGGCGGACAAGGGATTGACCGCAGCGGGCATTCGGACTCCTTCTCGGTGCAGCCAACGCCCCCTCCCGCCGCGCCATGACACCAGCTCGGTGGCGTGGGCACCTTGTCCGACCGGGTGGGCAGGCCGTCGTCATCGACCACCACGCTATCCGCTGCGCTCGCCACTTCGCCGGCAGGCACGCAGGTGGTCTCGCCAACGCTCGGACCCGGCGCTGGCCACCAACCTGCCTTGCACCCCGCTCCTGCCGCGATCTCCTGCGGGGTGCAGCGGCGACCCACCGGCCAGCAGTCCTCCGACCAGGCGGCGCATGTGCTGCCGTCCTCGTCCGACTGCCAGTCCCAGCACCAACTGGGCACGCAGACGTGCCCTTCTTCGAGCACCGTCGCCGCGCACTCGGCCGGGCCCACCGCCACACAGGCGTCGACGGCAAACTCATATCGATGCCCCTGCTGGCAACACCCGCCGTCGGAGCGTTCACGAATCTGGGGGCAATCCTGCTGCCCGACGGCCCCATCGCCGACCTTCACCTCGTCGCTGCATGCCGCTGCCAGGAAGGCGAAAAAAAGTGCCAGGACCGCGCCACGAAGGAGAGGGCGTCGGGGTCGAGACTTCGCGTCGCAGAGACGGTGGTATGGGTTTGAAATCGCGAGCTTTTCCCGCTGATCTTCCCGCTGATCTTGCCGGCGAGGAGCGTTCGGATCAAGCATCGCCGACCCTCATAGAGTCACCTTCCGACCCAGGAGACGAGCATGAGCAATCCCATTAACGGTTACCCGGTCTGGTACGAGCTGATGAGCAGCGACCCCGAGGCCGCCAAGGCATTCTATACCGACGTCGTTGGCTGGAACATCATCCCCTGGGAAGGTGGCGGCGACATGGACTACGCCATGTGGGCCGTCGGCGACCGCGGTATTGGCGGCGTCATGCAGCTGCCCGAGGAGGCCAAGGCCATGGGCGCGCCGCCACACTGGCTGGCCTACGTGGCTGTGGAGGACGTGGACGCCACCGTCGCCAAAGCCACCGAGCTGGGCGGCCGCACCTATGTGGAGCCCACCGATATCCCCAACGTCGGCCGCTTTTCGGTCGTCGCCGATCCGCAGGGCGCCGCCTTCGCGCTGCACCAGAACATGACCGCATAGCGACTATCGAACGTAAAGCTCGAGCCCGTTCTGCGAGCCCTGGCCCTTGCCGCCGTTGTCGCGCCATCGGTTGAGCGCCTCGGATCCATAGCTGTCCTGCCAGGCCCGGTTGCTCTCCAGGGTGCCGCCCAGGCCGCTGTAGCTCAGGTTGCTCTGGTTGTCGTAGCACTTCCAGGACGACGGGTTGTTGGTGGTCTGCTTGTTGGTGGCCACATCGTTGCCCAGGCGCGTACCGCTGTGACTCGACAGCAGGTTCATGCGCCACTTGTTCTTGTTCTGGGAGCACATGGTGGATGGCGCCGCGAATCCCATGAGCTCCTGCGGGCTGCCCTTGCCCGAGACCAGCTTCATCGTCGTGCCGGGGCTCTGGTTGTAGGCCGCCTTGCCGCCCAGATTCTGGAATCGGTTGAGCAGGGTCTGGCCCTTCATGCCCGGGACCTCCAGTACGGTGTGGTTCTTGGAGGTCTTGTCGCGCAGCAGCAGGTGGCCGTCGACGGTCTTGAATGTGTTGAAGGCGCCGTACTTGGCGTTGGTGCTCGACAGGGAGAGTGGCGGATTCGACGCCGTGGTGCTGGTCGCCGTCCAGTGGCTGGAGCCGTAACCAAAAGTCGTTGAGTGGCCGCCCTGGATCTGCATCACCAACACCCAGCCGCCACCGGCCGTGGTCATGTCGCACCAGGCCTGGTACTTGCCGCCAGGGCCGCCCGGACCATCCGGATCGAGCCAGTACAGGCCGTCCTTGGCGCCCTTGTCGATCTTCAGGATGTCCTTGCAGCTCAGCCCCGGCTCGCCCTTGCTGCCCAGCCCGCCGGGCAGGGTCTCGACCAGGTCGAACTCCTTGCCGTTGCAGACGCGCAAGGTGCGCTCCTTGGTGTTGTAATAGAGGTAGCCGACCAGGTCGGGCGTGCAGGTCAGCGGCGCCTTGGTGGCCGTCTGCAGCACGCTGCCGCCGGGCATGCGCAGGATGCCGGTGGACGCGACCTTCTTGTTGGACAGGGTCTGGATCTGCACGCTCCACGACTTGATGGCGCCGTCGAGGCCGTTGTTGGTGAAGCCGCTGTCGATGACGTTCAGGCGCCACTTGCCCTTGGGGTTCTTGCCCACCCACTTGGTCAGGTCGCCGCTCACGGGTTTGGTCGGCGCGGGCCAGGTGGCCTTGAGGCTGTTGCCCTTGCCGTTGCCTTCGTAGAGCACATAGGTGGTGTTGTTGGGATCGAAGAGCTTGATCTTCAGCTTGGAGATGTCCGAGTTGCTCAGGTCGAGGTTGATCGTCAACTTCTGGGCGATGCCGATGTCGGGGAAGTCGAGCTCGTCGGAGACGCCCACCGGGTTGTTGTCAGCGATGCCCACGGGCGTCTTCTTGCTGGCGATCTCGTCGACGAACTGGTTGCTCAGCAGGCCGTTGGAGATCTCGTCCAGGCCGTCCGCCGGCAGGCCGTTGGGATCCATGCTGGCCACGCAGTCCAGCGAGCCGTCGGCCTTGATGCCCTTGACCACCTGGCCCGCCTTGCTGCACGTGCCGGCGGGCGTCTTGATGCCGCTGAGCTTGGAGCCGTCGCCGATGAAGCTGGTGGCGCTGATGGTCGTCGCGCTGATGGTGCCGAAGGCGCCCTTGCTGGCCTTGATGGCGTTGCCGCCGAGATCCAGGTCGCCGTCGATCTTGAGTTCGCTCACCGATACGCAGCCGGTGCACTGCAGGTCCAGCGCGCTGTTGGCGGGGCCGCCTTTGGTCTTGGCGCCGGCGTAGGGGAAGCCCACGTGCTCGGCGCTGACCGCGCCCTTACCCAGCTTGGCGCCGTCCAGGGCGTTGGCGGCGAGGTGAGCGGCGGTGATGCAGCCCGAGCAGGCCAGGCCGGCCGCTTCCTTGGCGACCAGGGCGTAGGCGACCGAACGCAGCGGCTGTCGGGGCAGCTCCGGGTCCTTGGCCACGGTCACACCCAGCCAGGCCTCCTTCAAGCCGGCGAGCAGCTTGGCGCTCAGGGGCGTCGCCGCGCCCAGGGCATGTTGAAACTGGCCGCCGGCGACGGTCAGGGTCAGTGGCCCCTCCTGCCACGCCGCCTTGCCGCCCAGCTTGGTGGTGTACAGGGCGAAGGTGAGGCTGTAGTTGCCGTCCGCGGCGACGCCGCCCGCGCCTGAGGACAAGGCGCCCTGCACGGTCAGGGTGACGGGCACGGCGGCGGTGGCGTCCTGGCTGGCCAGCGAGGCGCACAACAGCGCGGCCGCCAGAGCGAGCGCGCGGTGGGGGGACTTGGCTGCGTGGGTGTTCATCTTCTGCCTCCGTGCCGACAAGATGCGCCGACGATTGCAGTGCTGCGGATCAGCCTATTACTTGCCGTGCCAGCAGGGAAGACGCGGCCCCATCAGGGCGCCAGCGCCTGCAGGCCGTAGGGGGGCGAGGCGTTGACCAGGACGCCGGCGCGACACTTCATGCGGATGGACTCGAACGTCACGCCGTCCTTGCTGGCGCTGATGGTGTACTCACCGGGCGCCACGTTGCCCCACAACACGCCGCCATCGTCCGAGCTGTGAGTACGTTTCGCGTCGGGGATCACGCCAGAGTTGAAGTAGACCGGCCCCACCTCGGCGTCCGGCTTCGGGCTGGCGCCTACGGTCGCGCCTTCGACGCCGTGTGCGCCGTTATCGAAGACCGACTTACCCACTACGGTGATGGTGCTCACGAGGTGGCAACGTTCCGGATCGGTGGTCACGCCGACGACCCCCTCCAGGGCGTTGTAGAGGGTCCAGCCGGGGATCTGGAAGGAGACCTTCTCCAGGTCGGTCTCGGGCAGGGTGAAGGTCTTGGTCTGGCCCACTGGATGCCCTTCGGCGGTGATGATGAAGGTGGCATCGGCACCCGCCGGCAGGGCTTCGAAGGCGAACGCGCCGTCGGCGGAGGTGGTGGTGCTCTGGTCGGGCATCTCCAGGATGGTCACCGTGCCGCCGGCGATGCGGCCGTAGGGCTGGCTCGGCAGGGTGAACGTGAAGGCGACGCCACTGGCGCGGATTGTCTTGACGTCATCGGCGTCGGTTGAATCGCTGCCGCAGGCGGCGAGGCCGCAGATGGTTGCAATGATCGAAAAGATTGCAGCTAGTTGACGTGCCACACCCATGATTTCCTCCGTCGAGGTCCGGATTGTGCCCGCGATGAAGCCAGCAGACCAGGGGCGGCCGGCGAACTGCTGCCGCCGGGCGGCGCCGGATTGCCACCACGAGGGAGTGAACATCTCCTTGGATGTACCTCAGACTTTGTGCTTCCGCTTGCTCTTGGGCTTCTTGCGATCGGCGGCCAGGGCGTCTTCAAAGGCGGCCAGGGCGTGTTCGTGCAGGCCGTCGGCGTCGTCCATCAGCGACTCGGGTACCTGAAAGTAGGGCATGGACATCTTCGGGTTGGGCTTGCCCTTGAAGTGGGGGACGAACTGACCCATGCCCTGCGCCTTCAAGGTCTCGGCCCGTTCACCGCTGGCGCGCAGGTAGAGCACGTCGCTGGCGATGCATGCGATCATCAGGCCCTGTCGGAAGGCGCCGGCACCGCCGAACATCTTCTTGACGGTCACGCCGCCCACCGGTTCGAGCAGGTCGGCCACGTGACCGAGGAAGGACTCGCTGTTCTTCATGCCCACGACTCGCCTCCAACTCTATCGGGTACGACCAGGGGTAGCCGAGGACGAGCGCACGTGCAAGTGCCGGGTGGCCTGTCTGCCGGTCCCGCGCAGCAGCTGATCGAAGCGGCGCGTCGTGCCCAGGTCGCCCATCAGACCCATGCGCGGCAGCGCCGCCCGGCTGACCATGAAGAACACGCTCGGCTTGTGGATCACCCCTTCGATGACCTGGGGCGGGCTGAGTACGATCGATGCTGGATGCCGATGGGCGTCGTGCATTGCCTTGCCGCGCAGCTTCGCCTTGCCACGCAGCTTCGCCTTCCCGCGCAGCTTCGCCTTGCCACGCTTCTTCGCCTGGTTTGCCCGCGTCGCGGTGGCCTTCTTCACGCCCGGTTTCGCAGCGCTCTCCAGCGGCGCCTGTACGGCGATGAAACTCAACACCAGCAGCCCGCTTGCCATCATCCCCCCGATCCGGTTCATCATGTCCTCCTGGATGAGCCGGCAGACGCCATCGCCGCCGCCTCTGCACCTGGAGGAAAGCAAACTCCATGCCAACGTCGGTCCGCCAGGGACAGCTCATCGGCGATCGTTATCGGATCACCGCTCGCCTGGGCGGCGGCGGCTACGGCGAGGTGCATCGCGCGGTTCATGTCGGGACCCACGAAGAGGTGGCGGTCAAGATCCTGCGCGCCGAGCTGCTGGATTCGCCGGCGGCGGTGCAGCGCTTCACCGCTGAAGCCCGGCTCTGCGCCGGGCTGCGTCATCCGAATACGCTGCGGGTCTTCGACTTCGGCCAGACGCCTGCGGGCGCGCCCTACCTGGCCATGGAGATGCTGCGCGGCCAGTCGCTGGCGGAGGTACTCCGCGATGGCGGACGCCTGGGGCCGTCTCGGGTGGTGGCCATCGCCATTCAGGTGCTGAAGTCGCTGGTCGAGGCGCACGCGCGCGGCGTGGTGCATCGCGACCTGAAGCCCGCCAATGTGCTGCTCTGCGAGGTCATGGGCGAGGTGGATTTCGTCAAGGTGATCGACTTCGGCATCGCCCGACTGGTCGTCGGTGCCAGCGACCTGACGGCGACCGGTCAGGTGGTGGGCACCACGCACTTCATGTGTCCCGAGCAGATTCGGGGCGTGGACCTGGATGGCCGCGCCGATCTCTACGCGCTGGGCGTACTGATGTATCGCTGCCTGAGCGGTGTGCTGCCCTTTGACGGGCCAACGGGGCCGGCGGTCATCGCCGCGCACCTGCAGGACGCGCCCGCGCCCCTGGCCGAACGGGTTCCAGGCCTGGATCCGCGCCTGGAAGGCGTGGTGATGCGTGCGCTGAGCAAGGCCGCGGATGATCGTTACCCCTCGGCAGACGCCATGCTCGAGGCGTTGCGGGCCTGCGCCGGCTTGGGCGCGCCAAATGAAGGAGGTACGGCCACAGCAACGGCAGAAGGACGCCAGCGGCCGGCTGACGAAAAGCCGCCCGTGCCCCGAACGCTGGGTGCTTCGCTGCCACCCGGATTGCGGGCCGGCCTGGGCGCTACGTCGAGCGAAGCGAGCGGGCTGCATGGGCCCATGGCCAAGGCCGCTCGCAGCGGTCGGTTGGTCGCCCTGTTGGCGGTGTTGAGCATCGCTGCCATCGCGGTGGTGGCGTTCTGGTTTGCCGAGGGCGTGCAGCGGCCGAAACCGACCGCGGACAAGAAGGGAAAGGCCACCGGTGCCGCCGCTCCTGCAACCGCGCCTGCAGCGACCGCCGCAGCACCGAACGCCCCCACCCCAAGCCCGCCTGCGGCCGCAGTGACACCGACGAATACGGCTGGTCCAGCGCCGTCATCCGGCGCAGCAGCGAGGGACCGGCCGGCAGGCGCCCCGCCGCCCACCGGTGTCGACTCGCCAGCGGCTGCGGCCTCGCCCGCCACGACCCTGGATCCATTGCCCCCTGATGACAGGCTGCCCTTGCAGCCGGCAGCCGAACGCTCCCGTCGGCCGGGTCGCGGGGACTCCGCTGCCTGTGCCCAGCCGGGTAGCCGAGCCTGGTGCGGACGCTGTACAGAGGCCGCAGATCGAGACTGGTGCACCGACTGCCGGGCCTTGATGCCGAACGACAAGTGGTGCGCAAGATGCCCGACAGTGAGCGGAACCCGCGCCGCCTGGTGCAGCAATTGTGGTGGCGAGACGGTCGCCAAAGAGGGCAGTGCAGCCTGGTGTGCCTGCCTGGCCAAGGTGACGACACGCGGCAACCCGACCTGGTGCAGGCGCTGCATGTTGCCCAATGTAGAGCAGGCCTCCGACGACGACTGGTGCGGCTGCATGAAGACCCTGGCCCGGACGGCGGACGAGACTTATCGATGTCGATGCGTGGTCGAAAAGCAGCACGATCCGGGCACCAAGGAGTGGTGCGATTGCCATCCCAGCGAGCGTATCCTCTGCCGCTGGCGCTCCGACTCGCCGCCAATGGGACGCCTGACGCCATGACCGACGAGACCACCACGCGTACCCGACAGCGGCCGAACGCGCACGGCGACGACAGCTCGGTGACCTGGCGTCTGCACGTGCTCTCGGCGCCGGATTCGATCGCCGCAGGCACAGCCGTCACGCTGCAACCGGGCGCCACGGTGGCGGGCCGTCGACCCGAAGGCGAGGCCACCCTGGCCTTTGATGATGGGACCATGTCTCGCAGTCACGTGGCATTTGTCACGGTGCCCGCCGCAGACAGGCTGGAGGTGCGCGACCTGGACAGCCATAACGGCACCTGGGTGGATAGTCGCCGCGTGGCGCGAGCATCGGTGGCCAGTGGCCAGGTGGTGCGTTTTGGCGATGTGGTCGCGGTGGTCGAGGCCGATGACGGCACGGCGCCGGATCATGCGGTCGGCACAGCGGCGGTGCCGGGAGCGTCCGTTGCGGCGCGTCGGATTCGCGCTGCAATCACCGCGGCAGCCGCCGGCGACCGACCCGCGCTCATCCTCGGCGAGACAGGCACCGGCAAGGAGAGCGCCGCTGCGGCCATGCACGACCAGAGCGGCCGGGCAGGGCGTCTCGTGCGCTTGAACGTCAGCGCGGTGCCGGCTTCGTTGTTCGAAGCGGAGCTCTTTGGCCACAGCCGCGGGGCCTTTTCGGGCGCCAGCGAGGCGCGGCTCGGCCGCGTCCGCGAGGCCCAAGAGGGCACGCTGGTATTGGACGAGATCGGCGAATTGCCCATGGACCTGCAGCCCAAGTTGCTGCGCTTGCTGGAGGAGCGCTCCCTGCGACCCGTCGGCGGCAGCGCCGATGTGCCCGTGGACTGCCGATTCGTGGCCGCCACCAACGTCGATCCCGAGGCCGCAGTCGACGAAGGTCGCCTGCGCCGGGACCTGCTGGCGCGCTTGCGGCACCACGAGATCCACCTGCCCCCCCTGCGCCACAGGAGGCCCGACTGGCTGGCCTGGGCGGACGCGGTGGCGCCGCTGGACAGCGTGTCCTGGGCCGAACGACTCGATGCGGACGCCGTCGAGGCGCTCGTGCTCTGGCCCTGGCCGGACAACCTGCGCGGCCTGTCGCGGGTCCTTTCGGCCCTGACTTCGGCGGGCCGTGAACCGATTGGTCTGGCCGCGTTGCCGGAGGAAATCCGCCAGGCGGTGTCGACGCAAGGCGGTTCGGCGGCCGGCGAAGCGCCTGACCCGGACGTGCCCGATGCGGCGATACCACCACCGCGCGGTGCCCTTGCGCCGGACGCGACACAAATGCGCGCCCTGCTGAGCGAACATCGCGGCAACGTGGGTGCGGTGGCCCGTGCCCTGGGTCGAGATCGCAAGCAGGTGTATCGATGGTTGCGCGCAGCGGGTATCAGCGAAGAGGAGTTGGCGGCCTTCCGGCGCTGACGGCGGACAAGGAGAGGATGATGAAACGACCACATGGCAACCGTCGTTGCCTGCTGTGGTGCGTGGCGCTCTGCGCCATCGCTGTCTCGGTGGTGGCCTGTAAGAAGTCGTCCCCTGTCGTCACGGGCGCAGTCACCGGCGCGGGCCCGGGCACGGTCACAGGCACGGTCCCGGGCGCGGTCACCGGCACGGGCACGGTCGCCGTCCCGGGCGCGGTCACTGTCACGGCCACAGCCCTGCCAGCCGCAGCCACCCGCACCCTCACCACCGGCTCCTGGACCCTGACCTGGGACTCCATTCGCGCCACAGCGGTCGGCCCTGGCAAGCGGACCCTGCACCTCTACGACCACGTCGCCGGCCGGCAGGCGTGCGTCGAGGGCCTGGCTGAGATCCGACGCGAGGAGGCAGGTTTCGCCGATGGCATCGACGCTCGCTACGAGGGCACCGAGCGGATCGTCTCGGTGGTCGGCACCTTCGTGACCACCCTGATCGACTACGGCGGCTACTGCGGCGGCGCGCACCCTTTCCAGCGGCGTTCATTCGACACCGTCGACCTGGCCAATGACGGCAAGTCCGTCACCCTGGCAGCGATCTTCGGCAGCGGCGCCCAGGCGGCCATCGTCCGCCATAGACGGTTGAAAGCGGCAATGAGCGATGAGGAGGCCTCGGTGCCTGGCGAGCCCTGGAGTTCGCCTCATTTCGCCTTCAATGCGGTCGACGGCGAGTTCGTGGTCGTCCGGCTCGGGCTGCCCCATGCGGTGGAGGTGTCAGCCGGTACGTTCGGTGCATTCGATATCCGGTTGCCGATTCCGGCGAGTTTGCGCAACGCGCTGCTGAGGGCGGACAAGGCGGGCACTTTGCTGCCCGGTCTGGCGCCTGCTGAGGCGGCGCTGGCGGAGGGGGTGTATCGGGATGGGGTGAAGGCGGATTGACGCTCGTACAAGGCGACAGCAGTTGCCTGTGAAGTCTCGCCGGACCGCTGCCAGGGGTCGGTCCCTCCGATTCTAACTCGCGGGTCCCTATGCTATCGTCCAGCGCCGAATCAGGCACCACGTCCGGGGCCATGCCGTTACAACCGGTGGCGTCGGGCATCGCGTGGGCAACAAGGGGTGAAGATGATGGGAGCTGACCGGCGCCACGCATCTCGGTTGTCGGCCCTGGCGGTCGCGGCCGCGCTCCTGTTCTGCTGCCAGACCGGGTTTGCGAACGTCAGCGCGGCCAACAAGATGAAGGCCAGCGTCATCTCCGAGCAGGCCACAAAGCTCTACCTGGGCGGCCAGCACGAAGCGGCCGAGAAGCTCTTCCTGGAGGCCTACGCCCTGGACCCTGCGCTCGGCTACCTCTACAGCGCTGCGCGGGCTGCCCACAAGGGCGACCGATTGAAGTCGGCCAAGTCCATTTATGAGCGTGTCATCGCCGCCAACGCCCAGGGGCAGTTCGGCCTGAAAGCGGCACATCACCTGGCGGACGTGCGCAAGCGAATGGCTGAAGCCGCGAAGCCGGCACCCCTGCCGACAGCGTCGTGGATGTGCCTCTGAGCGACGCCGGCTGCACCGGTCGCGCTGACTGCGCGGCTGTGCTCAAACTGGACGCCAACGGCTGCAAGGTGGCCACCTGCAAGGCCGGCACGTGCGTGGCCGAGGCCAAGGCGGACGACGCGGCCTGTGATGACGGCGATCTCTGCACGCAGAACGACGCCTGCAAAGCCGGTTCCTGCTCTCCGGGCAAGGTCAAGGATTGCGATGACGGCAAGGAGTGCACCGTCGACAGTTGCGACAAGACGGGCAAGTGCACCAACGAACCCAAGGCTGGGAATTGCGACGACGGCGACGCGTGCACGGTGGAGGATCAATGTCTCGGTCCGGACTGCGCGCCCGGTCAGCCCATGGCTTGCGATGATACCAACCCCTGCACCGACGATTCGTGTGACAAGGCCAAGGGATGTGTACACCTGCCCAACAAGGCGACCTGCACCGACGGCAACAAGTGCACCCAGGACGGCTGTGCGGGTGGCAAGTGCGTCTCCGATGACGGTTCGGAGGCCTGCAAGTGCAACAAGGACGCCGATTGCCTGAGCCTGGATGATGGCAATCCCTGCAATGGCACGCTCATCTGCGCCAACACGGGCACCGCCGTCCTGCCGCAAGCTTGCACGGTCGACATGAAGACCATCGTGGCCTGCGACGACAAGGACGACAGCACCTGCCAGCAGAACCTATGTGACCCCAAGACTGGCAAGTGCGCACCCAATGCGGTCAACGGTGGCAAAGCCTGCGACGATGGCGACGCCTGCAGCACTGGCGATGCCTGCGCGGGCACATCCTGCAAGGGCGGTGCGCCCAAGAAGTGCGACGATGGCAATCCGTGCACCGCGGACAGCTGCGATGCCAAGACCGGCTGTGCATACAAGGGCGGGCCAAACGACGGGGTCGCCTGCGACGACGGTGATGCGTGCACGGGATCCGGCAGCAAGGACGCCTGCAAGGGCGGCAAGTGCGCGCCCGGCGGGCCGGTGGCCTGCACCCAGGACGGCAATCCCTGCACCCTGGCGGTCTGCGACAAGGCCAAGGGCTGTGGTCCCTCGCCGGTGAAGGATGGCAGCGCGTGTGAGGATGGCAGTAAGTGTACCGCCAAGGATTCCTGTGCAGGCGGCAAGTGTGTCTCGGGCGAGGCCGTCAAGTGCCCGGGGGGCGGTGCGTGCGTCGTCGTGGTGTGCAACGACGTCAAGGGATGCACCCAGACGCCGGCCAAGGATGGCGCCCCCTGCAAGAAGGGCGGTGTCGATGGCGCCTGCAATGCGTCTGTTTGTGTGGTCGGGTCCATTGCCGAGGATCTGGACCACGATGGCCTCGCAGGTGCCGCCGATCCGTGCCCGACGGTCTGGAATCCGGACGCGGACAAGGTCCGCGGGTCGTCCAGTTGCGCCAAGTGGGACGCGTCCGGCGCCCACAAGGCGTGGAGCAAGTCGCAGGCGGTGGCGCTGGGCGAGCCGGGTCAGAAGGCCGGAATGAGCAAGCTGCGGCGGACCAACGAGCCAGTGGAGTTGCCGTTGGTCAATGGCATTCTGGACAACTCGGTTGTGGCGTACTGGAAGCTCGACGGTGACCTGACCGACTCGACTGGCAATTCCAAGCCAGACAAGCACTCAGGCGCTGCCGGCTACGGAGCATCGGGGCTCTCGTCCGGCCAGGCGTTCGTACACCCTGCAACCGGATCATTCTGCTTTGTGAACCCCGAAGCGGACAACCTCGCCGTGGCGACTGTGAGCCTCTGGTTCCGCTGGCCGGCCGGCAAGATAATCCCTGGCAACCGGGTGCAGCTGTTCGACAAGGACAACAACCCCGCGGCCAAGCCGGGCGAGTTTGAGATCAGCTTGCACAACAGCGGCAAGCTCATGTTGGATTTGGAGACAAGCGACAACAACAACGGCATGAATGAAGCCAAGCTGAACGATGGCGCCTGGCACCACGTGGCGGTGGTGCTGAACGACAGCGGCGTCAGACTGCACGTCGACGGGCGGTCGGCACCGATCGTCAAAGCCAACAAGCCCTTCATCGGCGGCGTGAAGACTGCCCTACAAGGCAACGCGCGGTCGATTTGTCTCGGAAGCGCTGCCGGAGCGTCCCCATTGGGCGGCGGTTCGCTGGACGACGTCATCGTCTTCAATCGCGCTCTGAGTGCCGGAGAGATCGCGACCTATGCCGCGTCCAAGGCGCCGTATGGCAGCAGCTTTGCGCCCGGCGCGCAGGCGGATTTTGACGACGTGCGGGTGACGGAGAAGACGGACGCGCAGGTGGGGGAACATGAGACCCACTTCGAGCTGCTGGGCGCCCGGCCCCATTCGGACTCGGACCTGGCCGGGGTGGTGGCCTACTGGAAGTTGGACGGCAACGGCAAGGAGGCGGCGGGCAAGTACGACGCCACGCCAAAAGGCACCAAGCAGGCGCGAGGTCGATTCGGTGATGACGCGGGCGCGCTGCGCCTGGATGGCGCAGCGGTGCTGCAACCCAAGTACAAGCCTTCGTTCGACAGCAGTGGCGCGTTTACCATCGAAGCCTGGATGCTCCTGGACAAGACCAACTGGAGCTCGCGCGCGATTTTTGGCCAGTCGGCCGGGATTGGCATCTTCGGCGGCTATCTCACCTTCGGCATCAGCGGCAGCAACAAGCTCTACGGGCTCATCGGTACGGAGGCTGGCGTCAATACGATTGGTTCCAGCGCCCTGGTGCCCCATGAGCGTTGGACGCACGTGGCTATGGCCTACAACGCCGGCAAGATCTTCTTCTACATCGACGGCCTGCCGGCGGGTGAATCGGACTTCAACTTCAAGGGCAAGATCGCGCCGGGGTACGCGGCTTTCATCGGTGCCGAAGGCAACAAGTCCCTGCCCAAGAACCACTTCAAGGGGGTGCTGGACGAGCTCCTGATCCACAGCGTCGCGCGATCGGCGGACTACATGGCCAGGCGCGCCCGCGGGCTGCCGCGCGTGCGCCTGCTGGCCCATACACGGGCCAAGGTAGACAAAGGCGGTGGCTTCAAGTTGCACGACTACACCCTGCGCTGGGGCAACAAGGCCGCCAAGGTCGTCGCGACCAAGGTGGTCGGGCTGGACAAGAAGAAGGTCTGCGATGGGTTGTTGTCACCGTGTCTGGGCTACAGTGGCTGATGGCGCTTCGACGAGGGGCGCGGCACGACGGCGTTGGATGATTCGACCTGGCGTCGACACGGCAAGATGACCGTGGCCGGCTGGTCGCAGGCCGCGGGTGATTCCCTGGCGGCCCATCTGAACAGTCTTGGCGGCGTGCAGTTGCCCTTGCAAGACCATCGCACCGATCTGCCGTCCAGCTACGAGGTGCGCTTTCGTGCAGACAAGCTCGCCGACGGTTCGGCCATCTTCAGCCAGAAGAGTCCGCCGGCCAATCACGGCTGGTGGTGGACCTGGCATGCCGGCATGACGGCGTTGTGGCACAGCAACAGCCCGCAGTCCGGCACCGCGACCCCGGTGGCCCTGGCGACCAAGAAGCTGTTGGACATTCGGGCGCAGTACACGGGCAATGGCGATTGGAGCTACTTCAACGAGGGGGCGAAGGTACTCGGCACCGGAAAGCAGTTCGTAGGCGACGCCAAGGCGCCGTTGAAGGTGTCGATGCTGGACGGGCGGGTCTACGGCATTCGCGTGATGCAGCGGCCCATCGGTGTGGACGAGGACCTCGCGTGGCCAGCTTTAGGGCATGGGTTGGTGGCCACGGCGCTGGTTGTAGGGTGTGACGATGGCAATGCGTGCACGGCCGATGATGTGGGGCCGGCCGGTCAGTGCGACAACGCGCCCACCACCTCCATCGCTTGCAACGCTGGCGGCAAGCCCGGGGTCTGCGATGGCGGCGGCACGTGCAAGGCCACGGGCGCCTGTCCACTCTTCGACGTTGCGCCTTTCGACAAAGACCCCGGCTATGCCGCCTGGCCCATCGCCATGCCCGACGGCGGCTGGTTCGTGGCCGGCTACACCAGCGCCGGCGGCAACGGGCAGGCTCGTGCAACCCGCCTGGACGCCGCCGGAAAGCCACAGTGGACCAAGGACTACGGTGGCGCATCAAACGACGAAGTCTACCGCGCGATCGCCACCCAGGGCGGCTTCCTGCTCATCGGAGGCACCCAATCCTACGGCGGGGGCAATTGGGATCAGTGGGCGCTTCGAATCACTGCGGACGGCCAGTTGGTCTGGCAGCATGTATACGGTGCCAAGCACGAAGACAAAGCCTTCGCGGCCACTGAGGATGGCAACGGCGGCTACGTTCTCGCCGGGCGTGGTCGACCGGGCTCGGGCACAACTGGAGAGGGTCGTATCACGTGGCTCGACGGCGCGGGCAAGGTGACGGCTGCCAAGATCCACGGTGGCTCGGGGGACGACAGGTTCTACGACATCACCGATGCCCCCGGACAAGGCCATCTCGTCGTTGGCTCGACCACCTCGAAAGGCGCAGGAGACAAGGACGGCTGGGCCGTGCGACTGGCAGGCGACGGCACGGCGCTCTGGGATCGCGTCTACGGCGGCAAGGGCATGGACCAGGCGACCAGCGTCGTACCACACGCCGGTGGCTACCTCGTCTCCGGCACCACGGATTCCAGCGGGGCTGGCGACTGGGATGTCTGGTTGCTGCACATCGACGACAACGGCGACCCCCTGGCCGAGCTCACCGTCGGTGGCGCCAGTGAAGACGGCCCGGCCCTTGGCGGCGTGGTGCCGGTCGCGGGCGGGTTCGTGATCGGCGGCCAGACCAAGTCCAAGGGAGCCGGTAAGCGGGACATGTGGCTGCTGCAGGTGGACGCGGCTGGCAAGACCGTGTGGGAGCGGACCTGGGGAGTCTCGGGCTTTGACGACGAGAGCTTTGGCCTGGCTCGAGGATTGAACGGCGGCTGGTTGTTGGCCGGGCGCGTGGTGAACAAGTGGAAGCTCGTTCACGTCGACGCCTGGGGCAACACCAAGTGCGACACTTCGGGGCTATGCGCGTACACGTCGAGCGCTTGTGAAGACGGCAAGCCATGCACCGCCGACGCCTGCAATGCCAAGACCGGCTGCACGCACACGCCCATCAAAGATTGCACGCCGGCCAAGGACATGGACCTGGACCACGACGGGTTGGTCGGGGCGGCGGATCCCTGTCCGACGGTGTGGAATCCCGACGCGGACAAGGTGCGTGGGTCGAGTTCTTGTGCCCCGTGGGACGCGAAGGGGGCGCACAAGGGCTGGTCGCAGAGTCAGCCGGCAAAGCTGCGGCAGCCGGGGCTGGCGGCGCCGTATTCGGATGTGCGGCGCACCAATGAGCCTGTGGAGTTGCCGCTGGTCAATGGGATCAGGGACTCGTCATTGGTCGGCTACTGGAAGTTGGACGGCGACTTCGTCTCTTCCGCCGGAGAGAGCGGCGGAACAACCACGGTTGGCAAGCCGACTGCTACCCAGGGGCCGTTCGGACCGGCCAGCAAGGCGATGTTGTTCAACGGCAGCGGCGATGGCGCATACCTGTGGAAGGGTCGCAAGACGACCCTTGGTTCGGCCTTCAGTGTCTCGCTTTGGTACAAGGGGCCGCAGAAGTACGCAGACGGTGGGGACGACATCCTGGTCACCAACGATGGCGGAACCGCCGGCTCGTGCCACGGCAAGGGCTTCTACTTCTATCGCCGCGCGGCCGACGGCAAGTTGGTCTTCTGGCTGACGTATGCCGGTAAGAACGATGGCGACCCGGTGTGGCCCACGGTCAAGGCGCCGGAAGACGGGCTGTGGCACCATGTTGCGGCGGTATTTGACAGCGGCAGGATGGCCATCTACCTGGATGGCCGCTTGGCCTCTTGGAAGTCCGTGCCCGGATTGCCCTCACCGGTCGACTGCGGCAATTGGCTCGACGTGGCGCAGCGCTACCACTGGAAGGACAAGAAGTCCGCCGGGTGGTTTCAGGGGGCGATGGCGGATCTCGCGGTCTTTGCCCGGGCGCTCAAGCCTGCAGAGATCGCCACCTACGCCGCTTCCCGGGCAGCCTACGGAAGCAGCTTCGTTGCCGGGGCGCAGTCCGATTTTGACGACGTGCGGGTCACTGAATCCCCAGACGTCCAGAATGGCGCCCGGCTGACCCATACCGAGCTGTCCGGCGTGCGCCCACACTCGGACACGAATCTGGATGGCGTCATGGCGTACTGGCGCTTCGACGGCGATGGCGCGAACGTCCTTGCCGGCGGCGCTGGAGCCAATGTGAGCAACATCCAGTGGTCGACCGGCCGCTTCGGCTCGAGCAAAGGTGGGCTTGCCACCAATACCAAGAACTCTACGGTGGACCTGCCCTACCCGTCGCTGGTGGGCCACGGCGCCATGAGCTTCGAGTTCTGGTTTTCGCCAAAGACCGCCATGACAGCGAAGACTCCGCGGGCCGACCTGTTCTACGCCCACAGCGCGGCGCCGAAGCTGAGCTACCTGACGCTGATTTACCAGGGAAGTCACGGCGACGGAAAGCCGGAATGGCAAGGCGCCTTGGCCACGACCTTCATGGTCGATGGCGACAGCTGGTCTGTGCACAGCCAACACGTCGATTTCGTCCCTGGCGTTTGGTACCACCTCGCCGTCTCGCGCGATGCTTCAGGCAAGCCGACCATCTACGTCAATGGGGTCGATTTCACCAATCGCAGCACAGATCACAAGACGGGTTCCGGCGCACCGAAGATGGAGAACGCGGGCCAGGGCTGGTGGCGGTTGGGATACTCTGGCAGTGGTTCACACCGGATCGCTGCGTCTTTCGACGAATTGATCGTTCACAAGGTCGCACGCCCGGCCGACTACTTCGCCAAGCGCGCCCGCGGCCTGCCACGGGTCCGTTTCCTGGCCCACACCACGGCGCATCCGAGCGGCGGCGGCCACGCATTCAACGACTACACCTTGCGTTGGGGAAACAACGCCGCCAAGGCGGTGGCCACGAAGGTGGTCGCCTTGGACAAGAAGACCGTCTGTGACGGGCTCCTGTCGCCCTGCCTGGGCTACGTCGGCTGGTGGCGGATGGACTCAGCTGGCGGCAGCGCGATCGACACCAGCACCTGGCGGCAGCATGGTGCAATCCACGCCGGCGCGACTCCGATCAGCGGTCGCGCCGGCGTTGGTCTTGCATTTGACGGCAAGACGGGGGCCCTGCGCATTCCCCATGCGAAGCACTTCGACCTCCAGCAGTTGACGGTCCAGGCTTCAGCGCGCCTGCCCAACTCGAAGCCGAGTGCGCATATCATGACGTGCGGCGGTGGCGGCAGCGGTGACAACTACGGCCTGTACCGCCAGGCGGACGGGCGCGTTCAATTCCGCTACGAATACGGCGGCCCCAAGGATGCGTTCGCCCTGAGCAAGGCTCCGCCGGCGTCTGATACCTGGATCGATATCGCCGGCTCGCTGGACGCCAAGGAGCTGCGGCTCTGGCTCGGCGGGGGCGCCGCCGCGCCCCCCCCCCCCCCCCCCACACCCCCCCACACACACCCCC
>CAYTLW010000025.1:39662-76316 GCA_964438735.1 uncultured Enterobacteriaceae bacterium
GTGTCTGCTGCGGCGCGGGCGGCGCCCCCCCCGGGGGGGGGGGGGGGGGGGGGGGGGGGGGCCCGGGCCCCCCCCCCCCCGCCCTGGCAACCCGTACAAGACCACGCTGGGAATCTCGGCCGCTTCGCTCTTCCACAAGGATGGCAGCAAGTCGGTCTGGCCGATGGCGGTTGACGAATTGCGAGTCACCGGTCGTGCACTCGAAGCTGACGAGTTGTTGCACTTCCCGATGGCTGGACACGGATTGATGACCGGACCGTAGTTGGTTGACGGGTCACTGAATGCGCAGAATGAGCACGGAGACGGTCGCGGCCACGGGACTGAGAGCCCGCATCCGATCGACAAAGAAAAACCAAGTATAAACCAGGCTTTATGCAAAACCACGCATGCGTGTTTTTGCACCGCTCAGATGGTGAGGCGTCACCTGTGGCTCCCAGAATCTCGTCCGGGCATTCAGTCTCGTGATCCCGACGGTCAGGCCAGGTGAACCTGGATCCATGTCGGGGAGCCCGAGCGACCCCTGTCAGCGACACGCACAACGCCGGGAGCGCCTATGGGTCGAAGTACGCCTCCACAGCCTCTTCGATCTCATCGAACTCCACGCTCCGGACCAGCTGCTTGCCGGACGCATTCCACAGGAAAGACGTGGGCAGCTTTCCTCCGACCCCGTGAGTGTTGGCGATGAAACCGTCGTTGTCGCTGATGGTCGCGTCGGGATTCCAAGCGAGTTTCTTCTTCCCTCTACCAGGATCCAATGTTCTGACGGCCAACAACCTCAACCCCCGACCGCGGTACTTCTCGTGCATCTCTTTCCAGTCCGGCACCGCTTTCATACTCGGGCGGGACCACGTGGAGTAGAACGTGACGGCGACGAGCTTGACGTCGGGACGTTTGAACCAGGCCTTCAGGTCGAGGCCTCGCGCCTTGGCGACCGGGCGGACCTCCACCGCGCCCAACTTCACCTGCAGCCGCACGGTCTGGCGCTCTCTCGGCTTCAACTTGATCTTGGCCGAGACCCGACTGCCGTGTCGCACTTCGGCCTCGCGCGCGCAGGCCGAAATGCGGATGGCGGCGAACGCGAAGCCGGCTCTCTTGCCGTCCACCCAGACCTCGGCTTTGGGCAGGTCGTTGCCCTTGGCGTCCGTCGCTCGCACGATCAACCCCGCTGGCAGCACGGCTGGCTCCAGCACCTCCCGGCGTCGCTCGCCCCGCTTGAGAACCACAGTTTTGGAGTGGGCAGCATGGCACTTGTCCTTGGCCACCACCTTGTGGGGCCCGGGCGAGAGCTGGAGCTCCTGTCCAGCGGTCACCACACGATTGTCCACCCTGATCTTCACGTCGGGCGGATTGCTGCTCACGATGAGCACCGCGAAGTCTGGCTGCAGCGTCCAGCTGAGCTTCTATCCCGACTTCAAGCGGGTCCGCTCGTTTCGCGAGACGTATTGCGGCTTGTGCATCGCGACCAGGTGCCTGCCTGGAGGCAGCATCTTGCTGCATGGCGCCTGACAGATCGGCTTGCCGTCCACATGCACCATGGCGCCGGGCGGCCGCGATGCGAACGACACCGGCGCCAGCCCGTCGTCTGCTGGCTTCCACTCGGCCGCCCCGTCGCCGCGCCTCTCCATCTCCACAATCGGCGCCCTGGCAGGGACACGTCGGCCGCCTGGCATCTGCAATTCTGGCAATCGCAGGCGGTCGAGCAAGTCCGACACCGCCTCTGCTGCGCTGCGCGCGGGGCGTCTGGCCTGCCATGGCGCCTTGCCCGTGCCCAGCAAGCAATCTCCCCGCATGGGGTGCAACTCCAGGCTGAGCCAGCGCTGCCGTTTCCCATGAACGATCACTTTCAGCACAGCGTTGGGCGGCAGCGGTTGCCCGGCTCGGTGGCACCTGCCATCACCGCCCTTGTACTTCAGACCGCTGTATTTCTTGCGCAGCCGATGAAACATGGCGCCGTCCTCCGGTCCTGACACCACATCGATCTTGCCCGCGCGGCGGACCTCGTCTCGCAGCAGCGGCACCAGCGACTTGTCCGTGCCCCGCCCAGCGACCACAAGCGCTCGGGTTGAACTGGCCATGAAGCGGTCTGCCGCGGCCTTCACCGCGGCGACGTGGGCGTTGTCCTTCACCAACAGCTCGCCGCGCCAGTTCCACAAGAACGCCGAAGGAAAGCTCTGAACGCCGAATCGCTTCTGAAGCGAGCCCGCATCGTCGTCACAGAACGCCCGGTGCGGGGTCCAAGGCAGGCTCGGGCAGCGCCCGTCGTCGGCGTCCCGCACGACGATGAAGCGCAAACCCTTGCGGCCGTAGTTCTGCACCAGCCTCTGCCATTGCGGCATGGCAGCGCGACAGGGTTTACAGTCCAGGGAGTAGAATTCGAGCGCTACGAGCCGAACACCGGGCTTGCGCAGCCAGCGGTCGATGTCGACGCGGTCCGCAGCGTAGCTGTGGCCGTCGCGAGCAACGCTGTTCCGACGAGGAACGAGGCGACCTGCCAGACGCGAATCGTGAAATCAGCTTGCATGGGTGCTTCCTGACGCCAGCGATCGGCGCCCTGGACGGTGTCGGTCGTCCTCAGCGGGGGCCTGAGTATGAACAACGGGGCGCACTGTTGGCAATCCGTCCGGTGGTGAACCGGTAGGTGGCACGGGGCTGTGCCCCGATGTGCGAAAGCCTCAACAAGTAGCAGCGTTGGTGCACGAATTTGTCGGCCCGGCCGGTTTGCCCCAGCTGGGCTCTCGCGCGGGCTCCTCGGGGCGTAGGAAGAATGGACGCACTTTTCAGAGCCCGGTGCTGGCGGTCTCCCGACGCGACTCGAGGCCGTAGACCTTGGCGCAGCTGATGGGATCGCTGCAGCGCTGGCGGGGGTGTCGAGCTGGCGACTCGTCTGCGCAGGCTGCTGAGCCACGGTGGCTCCCGAAGGGACAGCTACGAGCCCACCCTCAGCCCGATGGACGAAGCTGCGACCAGGCCTCGTTGAGCGCCCGATCAAAGCTGAGCAGGTCGGTGGCGTCGGCACGCTGACAGACCGCCAGATGCACGAGATCCCGTGCACCCAGAGTTGGGAATCGCTCGGAGAGGGTGCGCGCGAGGCGCAGGTCCTGTCCGGTCACTGGCAGCACGTCGCGAAGCAAGCGGTCGAAGGAGCTCACCAGCGCGTCGTATAGCACCAGTTCCTGGCGACGCAGGTAGACATGCAGCAGCTCCTGCAACACTTCGGCGGACGTGAACAGGGGCACCTCGTCCGGTGGCGGCTCGGTGAGCATGGACAGGGCCTGGCGACTCCTGTTGGGCTCTCGTCCGGCGGCGTAGATAAACACGTTGGTGTCGACGAACCTCATTGTGGGGTTTCTTGAGCGATTGCGGCGGTGGTGCTGGGCCGCTCCTGCTCGATAGATGCCTTCAGTGTTTCCCAATCGGCGGCGGTGACGTCGTTGGCCAGACTTCGACAATGGTCGAAGAGCGCGTGGACCTCCTCGACGTTCATGGGAGCCAGACTGCACCGTTGGGCATAGACGGTATTGGCGGCCTCACGCATCCATCGCGACAGGCTCTTGCCTTCCCGTTTCGCCTGCTCTCGCAGTCGCTCACGCTCCTCGAGGCTGAGGATGACCTGGACACGCAACGACATGGCTGCCACCTCTGGTTGTTCGTGTGTAGCTGGGCAACAGGCGGACCTGACCCGAAACTACACAACCAAGTTACACACCCGGTGTGCGAAGGGCAAGCGATTCACGCGTCGTCGGGCAGAGATGAGCGTCGGAGCGCAGGAGGAACAGACGCATTTTTTTACGGCCACGGCCACGGCCACGGCCACGGCCACGGTCACGGACACGGCCCCCGCCACAGCCCCCACCTACCGACAAATAAACGGCCGCCGCAAGCCACAATGCGCGTCGTACCAGCGACCCTTGCCCCGCTTCTTGAAGGCCGCACAATCCTCGCCGCAGTAGCCGTCGTTGGGCTCCTTGCGCTTCCACCGCGTGAAGTCCACGTCCGAGCCGTCGTGCCAGACCATATGCCCCTCGCGCTGGTAGTCGTTCATGCCGATCCACCACCTGGCCCCGCGGACCTCCTGGCTGGCGTCGTACACGGCGCGGTTCTGCGACTTGGAGTCCAATCTGGCCAGGTGCAACCCCATGGACTCGCAGTACTTCGCCGCGTCCCACCAGGACATCTCCAGGTCGCAGAAGTGAAAGGTAGCGCCCTCGATCTCCTCTGACGGGCAGGCGCAGGCCGTGGCGTCGTCTGGCAGTCCGGTGCAGTCGTTGTCGACCTCGTCACAGACCTCCTCCGCTCCCGGGTGGATGTCCGGGTCTTCCGGGGCGCAATCCATGCAGCCATGGCCGTCGCCATCGGCGTCGATCTCCTTGTCGCCGGACAGGCAGATCAACTGCTTCTCGACCCGGTCCGCGCGGCTGTTGAGGAAGTTGAACAACTCCTTGCGCTTGCGGGCGACGCGGTTGGCGGCGTTGCGTTGTTGCGCGTCCTCGAGGCGGATGGGATCGATGCGCGCTGCGATGGCGGTGGCCATGGCAGGCAGGTCGGCGGCCTCGAAGTGGTCCAGGGCCTTGCGCACCGCCTGCACGTAGGCCAGCCGGCAGGCCCTGTCGTCGAAGCAGAGTTTCGCCAGCAGGCCGCCGCTGTCGAAGATGTCCAGCTGCTTGAAGAAGACCCGGTCGATACCCCAGGGGATCAGCGTCCATTTGTCGCTCCGCGGCTCGTGGTAGAGCGAGTAATTGTGCGAATGCCGGTAGCCGTCGAAGTCGCCGACGATGGCGCTGACGGCCAGGAAGGCCAGCACATGCTCCTTGTTCAGCGCGGCCTTGGGGCCCTGGAACAAGCGCTCGACGCCGGTGGCCGCATGGCCAACCAGCGCCTTCAGGTCGGCGCGGCTGGTATCGCTTCCAGCGTCCAGGTCGAAGCCCCAGATGTCCTGCTCATACATGTCGCAGCCGTATTCGCCCTCGTAGAGGTTGCCGCTGGGGTCGTCGAAGTGGCGGGCCAGGAAGACGGAGTCGATGGGCTCCACGACCAGGTAGAGGCCCTCCGTATCACCGTCCAGCTTCACCGTAGCGTAGCGGGTGCGCGAAGCCGGCACGCCCGCGCGCCGGAAGACCTCGTAGCCCAGCGTCTCGCGCAACATGGTGTCGTCATCGTCCATCGCGTTGACCACCAGCCGACGCATCCCGTGCAGCCTGCGTCCGGGCGAGAAGCGGTCGAAGCTGAGGATGAACGAGGGCTTCTCGTCCAGGTCCTGCATGGTGCGATGACCCTTGAGGCGGATGCCCACCTCGTGCAGGGTCTGGCCGAGCAGCGTGACCGTGGCCCGAGTGAAGCGGCGGCGATGGCGCTCCAGGGACGAGCGCGCCGCATCGTCCAGCTTGATGTGGATGGCCAGCGGCGTGTCAGGTTCGAAGATCGCCGCGCTGGCATCCGGGCCCTTGTCGCCGACCGCCTTCGGCTGGAGCGCAGGGCCAGCCTGCTTGTCCGGGGGCGTGCCGGCGGCCGCGGGTGTCGCTGGACCGGTCCGGCTGCCGGGTGGGGGGAGCGGGCTTCGGCTGCACGCTGTGCTCAGCAACGCCGTGCAGCACAACAGCCCTGTCGCAGCCGCCATGAACGCGCGCAGGAGTTCACGTGGCGCAGGATGCGCTTCGGAGAGGGCAGCAGATGTCTGGTCTGGGCGTCTCATGGGCGGCCTGGCTGGACGAGGTCCCGATGTTGGCAGCGTACTGCGTCACTGCAAAGTCTTCTGACCTTCCTGGCCCCATGGCAGATCGCCGGGCCACCCCCGAAGGGACGACCCGGCGCCTGGGTTCATCGAAGCAGCTGGGGGCTACTTCTTCTTCTTCTTCTTCTTCGGCGCTGGCTTCGAGTCGGACTTGGAGCCGCTATCGGAGTCGCTCTTGGCGCTATCCGAACCGCTCTTACTGCCCGAGTCCGAACCGCTCTTGCTGCCCGAGTCCGAGCCGCTCTTGTCGCCCGAATCCGAACCGCTGTTGCTGTCCGAGTCGCTGTCGCTGCAGTCGCCGTCACTGTCCGAACCGCTGCTATCGGAGCCGCTGCTATCCGAACCGCTCGAGCCGCTGCCCGACTTGTCGGACGGAGACACGAAGGGACCCGGAGTGCCGGCCAGGCCGGGCGGCAGCTGCGCCGGAATGGCGTCGCAGTCGTGGTTGACCACAGCGCCACACTGCACGTCCACATCGCCCAGGCTGATCACGCTGCCGTTGACGATGGAGTCGCTGTGCAGCTTGATGTCGCCCGTGGCGAAGAGCAGGCCCTTCACCGCGGCGTTGGAGTGGATGTCCAGCTTGCCGTTGCTCAACAACGCAGCGCCCGTGTCGATGGTCGCCAGCTCCTTGACCTTGATGGACTTGCCACCGTAGGCCAGCAGGCCAGTGCCCACCTTGACGCCGGCGCCGATCTGGATGTGGTCACCGGCGATCAGGGTCACGCCATCGCCCACGGTCGCGCCATCCTTGATGTGGATGTGCTTGGTGGCCACCAGGATGCCCGGGCCGGTGATGCTGCCCAGCTTGTTGATGTCGGCGTTGCCGTTGACCAGCACCACGCCACCTGCGGCGGCCAGATCCAGACCGTCGGTCTTGATCTTGCCCTTCTTCTGCGCCTTGGCGACGTTCAACTGCGCCAGGTAGCCGCTGTTATCGAACGACGGCGCCGCGGGGATACCGGCGGGCGTATTGCCCAGGTAGATGGCTGCGGGGTTGTGCAGCTTGATCTTGCCGTCGGCGTAGGCGCCGGCGCTGACGCTGCCCGTCTTGTGGATGGTCAGGTTGCCCAGCGCGAAGCCGTAGCCGTTGACCGTGGCCTCGTTGTGCACGCTGAGCTTGTGACCGGAGAACACCTCGCCATTGACCGTCGCCTTGGACTTGACGCTGACGCCGTTCTTGTCCGCCGCGTATACGGCGAAGCTCCACGGCGTCCACTGGACCTCGATGGTGCTGACGCAGGTGCTGACGTTGCCGCTGTCATCGGTGGCGGTGAAGGTCACCTTGGTGGTGCCGATGGGGTAGTTGGCCGTGGCGTCGTAGCCGCCGCCGTTGTAGCTGTTGGTGACCGCCACGTTGGCGTCGCAGATGTCACCGAAGCCGGCGATGACCTCAACCGCGGTGCCCGTGAATCGGGTGCAGTCCATGGTGATCTTGTCGGGGCAGGTCAGCTTCGGCGGGGTGACATCCGGGATGGCCTTGCAGTTGTCATTGGCGCCGCCGTCGTTGGCGGAGCAGACGTAGTAGTCCTTCTGGAAGTCGGAGCCGTCGCCGCAGGTGTCGACGCCGCTGCTGGTCACGTTGGCCAGGGTCGCGTTGTTGCAAGCCCAGTTGTTGGCCTTGCAGGTTCCGCCGCCGCTGGGCGTGCCGGTGTCGACGCAGGAGTCGCTGCGCTTGGTCACGTCGCTGATGCACTGGTCGTTGACGCTGCCATCCGAAGCGTTGCAGCTGTGGAAGGTGACCGACGGGTTGTCGACGTCGCCGCCACAGACATCCTGGCCGGCGCTGCCCTGCGAGGCGAGCTGGCCGTTGCTGCAATCCCAGTCGATGGCCTTGCAGCCGCCGCCGCCGAAGAGGTCGCCGGAGTCGCTGCACACATCCTGCTTGACCGTCTTGGCCGGGATGCACTGATCTGCCGCGCCGCCGTCGGAGGCATGGCAGCCCCAGTACTTGACCACCGGCGTGTCATCGTCGCCGCCGCAGGTGTCGGCGCCGTTGCTGCCGATCGCCGTCAGCTTGCCCTTGGTGCAATCCCAGTCGGTGGCCTGGCAGCCGCCGCCACCCAGGGCGTCGCCGCTGTCCGAGCAGCTGTCGGCCCGCGCGGTGATGTTGGCGACGCAGCGATCGTTGGCCTTGCCGTCGGACGCGGCGCAGCTCCAGTACTTGACCGCCGGGTTGTCCAGGTCGCCGCCACAGGTGTCCGAGCCGGTGCTCTTGTCCGGCTTGAGCAGACCGTTGCTGCAATCCCAGTCCACCGCGTGGCAGCCGCCGCCACCGAACTCGCCGCCCGTGTCGCTGCACTTGTCGTGCAACGTGGTGGTCGCGGCCACGCAGGCGTTGTTATTGCTGCAGGTGAAGTAGCCCACCGACGGGTTGTCGGCGTCGCCGCCGCAGGTGTCGGCGCCCTTGGTGTACTTGTGGCTCAACACGCCGGGCAGGGCGCCGCCACCACCGCCGCCGAGCGGACCGGTGGACTCGCAGACGTAGCCCCAACGGTAGGAGGTCGGCACGTCATTCCAGCCGTAGATGTTGTTGCAGTAGCGCATGATGTGCACGTTGTTGCCATCACCATTGGGCTCGCCGGCGGCCCAGATATTGCCTCCTGCCGGCCAGGTACTGCCGGTCTTGCTCTTGAGGTTGGCGATCCAATAGGACGTCTTGGTGTACGACACGCAGCCAAAGGCACCGTAAGCGGAGTCGACCACGAAGGTGTTCTCGGCCTTGCTGCCGATGTGGGCCAGCTTGCCGCCGAAGCTCTGGCACTTGCTCTGCGCTTCGGGATGGGTCAGCGAACCCTGGCAGATGAGGTAGTTGCTGCCGTTGAAGTTGAAGGCCTTGCAGCCGGCCGGCGTCGGCGCCGGGGTGCTGCAGGTCCAATCCGTGGCGGCGCAGGAGCCTCCACCGAGCTTGCTGCCGCTGTCGCTGCAGGAGTCGGACTTGCCAGTCTTGGCGGGCACGCAGAGGTTGTTGGCCTGGCACGACCAGGTCTTGATGACCGGATTGGCCGCGTCGCCGCCGCAGGTGTCGACACCCTGGTTGCCCGTGCTGGTCAGCTTGCCCTTGTTGCAGGTCCAGTCGGTGGCCGAACAGGAGCCGCCGCCGAAGTCGTTGCCGCTGTCGCTGCACGAGTCGGACTTGCCCGTCTTGGCCGCGACGCAGGCGTTGCCGCCCTGGCAGCTCCAGTACTTGACGATCGGCTTGGCGTCGTTGCCTCCGCAGGTGTCGTCGCCGCTACTGCCGGTGCTGCTGAGCAGGCCATTGGCGCAGGTCCAATTGATTGCTGCGCAGGAGCCACCGCCAGAGGCATCGCCCGTGTCGGCGCAGCTATCGGACTCGGACACCGGTGCGTTGGCCACGCAGGCGTTGCCGGCCGCGTTGCAGCTCCAGGTGGTGATCGACGGGTTGCTGGCGTCGCCACCGCATATATCCGAACCCGAGGTCTTCGCCGCCGTGCAGACGCCCGCCTGGCAGGAATTGGCCGCCGCGGTGCAAGAGCCGCCGCCGTTGGCGCCGCCCGTGTCCTTGCAGAAGTCACCGCTGCAAGGCGTATTGTCGGCCTTGTTGGGGTTGCTGCAGCTGCCGGTGTTGGCGTCGCAGACACCGGCCGTGTGGCACTCGTCGAGCGCGGTGCAGACCACCGGCGTGGTGCCGCTGCACGAGCCGCCGCCGCAGACGTCGACCGTGGTGCACGCGTTGCCATCGTCGCAGGCTGACGTGTTGTTGACGTGCACGCAGCCGCTGGCCGGGTTGCAGCTGTCGGTCGTGCAGACGTTGTTATCGTCGCAGTCCAGCGAGCTGTTGCCCGTGACCGTGGCCGCCACCGAGGTGGAGTCATAGAAGTAGTTGCCGTTGCCGAAACCGACTGTGAATTCGACGATGTCGCCCGCCGACAGCGCGTGGCTTCCGTTGTAGGTCGCTGTGTTGCCACCGCCGCCCACGTTCACGCCACCGGCCCAGACCTGCGAGCCCTTGACCAGGACCGCGACGTCCGTGGTCGTCGGCGGCGCATTGTTGTAGCCGCTGATGCCGGTGAAGTTGACCGCGAAGGTGTAGTTGCCGGTGGAGGGCGCCGTGAAACGTACGACGGCGTTCTGCCCCTGCGGGCCCGGGTGCATGGTGACCTGGCCGGGGTTGAGGGTGGTCGTATTCCATGGGTGCTGGACGGCGGCAGTGTTGTTGGCAAAGACCACGGGGTAGCCCTCGCTCTGCCAGGCGGTGCCGCCGAAGCCGCCGAACGCGCCATGGAGCCGGAACTGCCCGCCGCGTGTGGGCGAGTCTCCGTAGCTCCAGGGGCCGTTCGGGTTCTTGCCGCCCGCGGCGATCTGGCTCATGTAGTCAGCCCTGAAGTCCGCGCTGGTGGTGGCCGGCGCGCAGACGCCAGCGGTGCAGGAGTCCGGGCCATCACAGAGGTTGTTGTTGTTGCAGGCGGTGCCGTCGTTGACGTTGTTCTGCTGGCAGCCGAGCAGCTTGTCGCAGGACGCGCTGGTGCAGGGGTTGCCGTCGGAGACGCAGTTCACCGGTGAGGTGGCCTTGCAGGCGCCGGCTTCGCAACCGTCGCCGCTGGTGCAGGCGTTGTTGTCGTTGCAAGTGGTCGGTACGAGCTGACCTTCGCTATTGCAGGTGACTACGGTCAGGGGGTCGCTGCAGGCCGTCGCGCCGATGTCCAACGTGCCGCCGTTGAAGGGGCAGGCGAGCACGTCGCATGCGTCGCCCTTGCCGTCGCCGTCGGTATCCTTCTGATCGGGGTTGGCATCCACAGGGCAGTTGTCGCTGCCATCCGGCACGCCGTCGTTGTCGTCATCGGGGTCGCAGACGTCGCCCTGGCCGTCGCCGTCCAGATTCTCCTGCTGCGGATTGGCGATCGACGGGCAGTTGTCACTGCCATCCTTGACGCCGTCGTCATCGGAGTCGTCATCGAAGTCGTTGGGGTCGACGTCATCATCGAGACCGTCGTTGTCGTCATCGGGGTCGCATGCGTCGCCGATGCCGTCGTTGTCGAAGTCCTCCTGGTTCGGGTTGGGGATGCCGATGCAGTTGTCGTCGTCGTTGGCGACGCCGTCGCTGTCGGCGTCGTTGCCGTTGCTCTCCAGCACCAGGATGATGGTCACATCCAGGTCTTCACGCAGCTGCTTGAGCAGGGTGAACGACTTGAACGAGCTCGTGGTCGGGGGCGTGACCTTGATGTTGATGTTCTGGTCGGGATAGCTGCGGCACATGACAAAGGTCGTCTTGCCGGACGAGCCCAGGTTGGCCCGGCCATAGGAGCGGCAGCGGTTCCACTCCATGCCCTTGGAGTCGGTGAAGTAGTCGCCGGTGTACCAGTTGATCAGCACGTCGGCGCCAGGTACGGGCACGCCGTTCTGGTCCTGGACGGAGACCTTGAGGTGGCGGCTGTTGTACTCAAAATCACGTACCAGATCGCCGTTGATCTTCAGGTCGTAGGCCTTGCTCCAGGCCTCGTTGTAGGCGTACGTGTACTTGGGTCCGGGCGGGTCATCGGTCCAGTAGGGCCAGGCACGCAAGCGGATGCGGTAGTCGCCATCGCGCACCTTCGTCGCCCCGTAATTGCCGATGGTGTCGACATAGGTGCTGTTGGTGCCTGCTCCGCCGGATTGGGCGAAGTGCACCTGCATTGTCGTGTGGCCGCCGACCCGGGTGAAGGGCGTACCATTGGACTCGAAGACCCGGCCGCTGACAGTGGAACTCTGCACGGTCATCACGAAGTTGTTGTTGGCCGCCCAAATCCTGTTCTCGTACCAGTAGGGCTCGCTGTTGGCGGGCCACGCCTGCATCTGGCGTTGCTCGGTGTCGCTGCCATGTGGGATCACGTGGAATGTGACGCTGTTGCCGTTCTGGCGGGTGTAGCAGTCGAAGTAGCTTCGTCCGGAGAACGTGAGACCATTGGTGGAGAAGGGCTTGATCAGGTAGTTGGAGTAGTATGCGCGGTGGTCGCCGTTGACCGGCGCGCCGTTGCCATCGACCCAGCTGGCTGTGATCTGCTCGAAGGGCACCGTGATGTTCTGCACCACGTTGCCGGTGACCGGGATGTACTCCGCAGAGTAGAAATTCAGGTAGGCGCGACCGATGCTGCTGTTGGGGCCGTTCTCCCAGGTGCGCCAGTTGTAGAGCCGGAAGCGGTACTCATCGACGGCCAGGCCGGCGATCTCGTAGGTGCCATCCGCCGCCAGATGGGCGTAGCGACTCGCGCCGGTGTTCTTGCCATAGGCGTAGATTCTCACACCGCTGGCGCTGTTGCCGTCGGCCATCGTGACCTTGCCTGAGATCTTCACCTCCTTTTCCAGCGGGAGGACGATGGTGGTGTCGTTCTCCCAGGTCAGGCCAGAGAAGACTTTGGGCGCATAGCCGGAGTTGGTCGGCGGGGTGGCGCGCACGCTGTGGGCGTTCTTGTTGGGCGACAGAGGCAGGATGGTGATGCCGTCGCTGCCCGTGTTGCTCACCTGGAGGTGGCCGCGATACACGCTGGTGAAAGTCAGCCCGTCGTTGGTCCACGGCGGACCATTTTCGGCGTTGAACCAACCGATCGTGGTGTCGATTCTGCAGTTGGGGATGGGCGCGTTGGTGGCGGCGTCGACGCACTTCCAGGTCACGTCGACCGTGGGGATGACGAAGTTCTTCACCGTATTGGTCACCAGGTCGAATGTGGCCCAGTAGGCATCGAACCACCGGCGCTTGGACTCGCCGTTGCCCGGGATGCCCGCGTCGGTGTAGAGGCGCACCTGTCGGTTGGTCGCGGGATCGATGCTGAAGCTGAATGCTCCGGTGTTGTTATCGACGTAGCGCCAGCCCGATGAGCTGCCGCCGCCGCCCGTAACGTGCACCCGCGCGCCATAGACCACGCGGCCCTTGCTGTCCTTGATGGTGCCGCTGAAGGTCACCCACGTGAAGTCGTAGACCTTGTCGCCATCGATCAGGTTGTTGTGCTGGTAGCGGTTCACGTAGCCGGACTTGATCAGCCGGATGCTATAGGTCCCGTTCTCGACGTTGAGCGCCTCGTACTTGCCGTTGGCGTCGGTGTAGACCGTCCGCGGCGTGGGGCCGCCGTAGATGTAGACCTGCATGTTATCAACCGGGCTGCCGTCGGCGTTGGTGATGGTGCCGGTCACTTTGAATAGGACGGCTGCCTTCACCAGCACGATGTCGCCTGTGGTCGCCCCGGAGATGACGCGATTGGGCAACGTGGCCGGGCTGAAGCCGCTGGCCGCAGGTGGCGTGGCGATGATGTTGTACGTGCCGTCGGCCACGGAGGCGAAGCTGTACGTGCCGTTGGCAGCGCTTGAAGTGGATGCCAGCGTGGCGCCACCTTGCTGCAGCTCGATCTGAACGTTGGCCACAGGCGCGTTGGTGCTGTCGGTCACCACGCCGGTCAGGGAGCCCGCGAACGCCGCACCGGGCAGCGCGAGCAACACGACGAGGGAGAACAAAGACGACAGATGTCGCCAGCGCATAGGTGTACGCAGGACGTGCATGAGCAAGCTCCAATGGACCCGGGAGATGTGACTGAAACCGTCAAACTGGGATTCGACGCTGGGAGCGCCTTGCTATCAACAGATCGGCTGGCCTGTCAACACAAAGTTGCGGGAATTTCAGCAGAAACAGATATTCTGAGATGGAGACTCATTAGTCTGAATTCCAGCCTGTGCTCGAAGCTGGTCGATGTTGGAACTCCGGATTCCACGAAATCATTGGGAGCCCGGCTTGGCGGTCAGTTCGAGCTGCTCGACACGCACCCCGCCGGCCGGCTCTTCGAACTGCATTTCGACCGTCCAGTTCGTCCGACCTTTTGCGTCAAATGGGGCGACCAGCGCGTCAGGCGCACCGATTGGATTGCCGCCGATTGTGATGACCCGACAGCCCGCGGGCAGGCCGAAGCGGGCGGCCAGGGCGGGCGGGAAGACGTCTTCGAGCTTCAGCTCCACGGGCGGCGGCTGATGGGCCGGCAATGTGGCCAGGTATTTCTTCGACAGGCCCAGCAGATAGCCGGCAGGAACTGGCGTGCCCGGCATGGAGAGCGCCCTGTCGAGGGCAGCTTCATCAACGGGTTCTTTCTGCGCTTCCGCGTCGGCTTCGCCCGCTTCTCCCTGGGCGCCTGGTGGCGGCGGCGCCGGCGGCGCCTCGGGTGGCGGCGGATCGCCAGGTGCGGCTCCGGTCGCTGGCGCCGCGGTACTCTCAGTGGCGCCACGGGCCGGGCGGGCTGTCGGGCTGGCGGCCTTGTCGGCGGCGGCGGCGGTCGGGCTGGCACCGGGGTCCGAGACCTCCGCCTGCGCGACGGTTGGGCCCGCCTCGTCCGTGCACGGGCAGAAGGCGAAATAGAGTCCCACGCCGGCGGCCAGGATGACGATGGCCGCCAGGCCGATCTTCAGACCGGCGCTCGAATTGCTTGTTGTAGCCATCTGCTGCCTCCCGCTGGCGAGGTGGCGCGGTCAAAGACCCGCGCAACGCGCAAGGGAACGCGGCCGTTGGCGACCTGTCAACTCGAGAAATGGAGGTCTCGGAACCTGCTGGTCAACCAACCTGCGCAGCGGTGCGCCACGGACGCCACGACGTCAGCGACTTGCGCTGCACCGCCTCAGCCACCGCATCCGCCGCCGTGCAACCGGCCACGTGCACCGGCTTGTGCAGCGTACGCCGCCGCCACCAGCTCTTGTCGATGGCCGCCTGCGCCTCTTCCAGGCTCATTCCCGCCGAAGCCAGCTGGTCATCGACCTCGCGCTTGGCCGCCTGCTTGGCCTTGAAGAGCATCATCTGCACCCGCGAGTAGACGTTCACGGCGCCGTCGCCGGTGGTCTCGATGGGCAGGAAGATGGCCTTGGGATGCAGCGCCGTGACCACGGACTGCACGCCGTCGCTCACGCCCGAGCTCGGCATGCAGCCGAAGGGCTTGATCGACAGGGTCATGTTCACCTTGGCGTTGACCGTGTTCAGGATGACCTTGGCCACCTCCATGTGGCCCTCGCCGCCGCGGCTCTCGTTGAGGTAGAGGCCCTCGGTCAGCTTGGCCAGCTGGTCCATGTCGGGCAGCTTGTAGCGGCCCAGACCCATGGCGTGGGCGATGACCTGGAAGATGGCCCGCACGGCGAGATCGCCCGCCTTGACCATAGCTACGGTCTTGCGCGGGTTCTCGCCCTCCAGACCCCAGCGTCCGCCGTCGTCGCCCTTGAGGCTCATGCGCCGCTTCGTATCCCAGCGCACCTCCCAGAGCATGTAGAGCAGCCAGGCGGTGACGAATTGCACCTCCACCTCGGCGCCTTCGGACTCCAGGAAGCGGGGCATCTTGTAGTTGCCATCGCCTTCGGTGGTCATGGCCCAGAACTCGCCGATGATGCCGACCTTCGGTTTGACCTTCGTACGATCCACCTTCACCGCCGCCATCTGGCGGCGCACCTTCAACAAGGCAAGGGGTAGCTTCAGCATGCCATCGGGCCGCTCGAAGACGTCGATGATGGTCTGCCGCGCCTGTTCCACGGCCGCGTCGGTGGCGCCCGCCTCCACCTCGTAGGGGCGGATGCGGTACATCATGCCGTTGAGCACATCGCCGATCATGATGCCGAAGACCAGGCGCACGAAGAAGGGCAGCTCCAGCTTCAAGCCGGCCTCGGCCACGCCCTCCTCGACCTGGTTGAGGCCGCCGGTCTGCTGGAAGAGGATCACCCGGAAGCCGTCGAAGCCGGCGTCACGCAGTGCCTTGCGGTACTCGGTGACATAGCTGCCAAAGCGGCAGGGGCCGCAGGCGCCGGCGGTCAGGAAGAGGTAGCGGTTGACGATGGTCTCGGTGGGGATGCCGCTGTCGCGCATCTCCGTCAGCGTCTTGACCAGGTTGCCGACCGTGAAATAGGTCGGATTGCACTGGCCGCGGTTGCCGAACTCCTTGCCGTAGCGCAGCGACTCCGTGTCCGGGCAGTCGAGCGCCTTGACCTTGTAGCCCAGCCCCCGCAGCGCGGCGGTGATGAACAGGTCATGGCTCATGGTCAGGCCGGAGACCAGGATCGTCGTATGGGCGCGCTGATCGGCGGTGAACTCCTCGTGCCGCTCCTCGCGCCATTGCTCGACGTCTTTGATGCCCAGCTCGGCCTTCTCCTCGGCGATGAAGGCCTGCAGATCGGCGTCCATGCGCGCCTGCAGGTCGGCCTCCAGCTGCTCGGCCTCCTTGCGCGCCTTGGGATCGAATCGCTCCAGGGCGATGACGCTGCCGGAGTCGGGCACCGTCGCCTCGCCCTGCTCGCCACGGTCACCACGTGCCTGCACACCCTTGCCACTGTCTTCTGGTCCATCAAACACGGCTCACCCCCTTGCTTGCCAGTTCCTTTGCGCGCCTGGCCATCTTGCGCAGGCTCACAAAGCCTCCGCGCGGTTGTTCTTTCGGTTTCGGCGTCGGCACATAGGCCCCGCCCGTGAATGCGTCCTGTTGTCGTTGCTCGCGTTTGGCCTCGAGCGTGGCCATTCGCTCCTGCCGCTCGGCCTCGTAACGGGCCTGCAGCTCCGCGCGTCGGGCGTCGACCCGCCGCTGCAGCTCCGCCTTGCGCTCGGAGAGATCCTCGAGACGCTCCTGGTGGCGCTCCAGGGTGTAGCCATAGGTGCGTACCCGGATGCCGATGGAGCCGCCCGGCTTGTTGGCGTCGATGTCGTGCAGCGCTGAGTAGGGCGTACCCGAGGTGCCGATGACGTCATCGATGATGGCGTAGACCGGCGCGTCGTGGCCGCACTTGAAGCTCGACAGGTCCAGCACCGCGATATTGGGATGTCGGGCGGCGAACTTGGCGCTCCACACCTTCATGGCGCTGTTGGCGCTGTAATTCTCCGGCCAGACGTCGTTGATATCCAACGGGCTCGGCAGGCCGAGCTCCATATCCTCGCCAAAAAAGCGCTCCAGATACTCCGGATCCTTGGGGATCGAGCCCATGGAGAGGATCGGGTAGCCCAGCGCCTGGAACTCCTGCAGCACCTCGTGGTTCAGGCCCGGATCGCTGTGATAGGGGCGGCCGATCATCATGATGGCGATCTTGTCGTCGCGCTCCACCTCGTCGAGCAGGATGCGGCCGCGCTTCTGCACCTCGGCCTCGAAGTCCTCCAACGCCAGCCACGCCTGGGCGGCGGCGTGCTCGGACTCATGACGGGTGGCGCCCAGCCACTGTCCGAGCGAGTTGAACAGCTGGTCGTCCAGCAGGTTCTTTTCGGTGAATGAAATCGCCGGACAGAAGAACTCCATGTCGCGCTCGCCGAAGTAGTCCTTCTCCTTGGTGAAGGCGCTGCGCATCACATCGCCGATGCCCTGCACGATGGGGCAGGCGGCGTGATCCATCACCCCCACCAGCGGCGTGCGCACGTGGGTGATGCCGGGCAGGAAGATGGCGTCCAGCGGCTTGTCGGCGTGCTTTTCGAAGAGCAGGTGGTGGATGTGCGCCTGGGTCGACTTGGACGGGTAGCAGGGGTCGATGGAGCCGTATTTGCCGCCCGTCGACCACATCTCCTCGCTGGTATAGTCCGAGAAGACGACGTTCTGCCGCTTGACGCCCAGCGCCTCGAAGTAGGTCCGGAAGAAGGGCGCGGTGCTCCACAGGTTGAGCACCCGTGGGATGCCGATGCGCAGGTTGGCGCGCCGCCTGGCCGCCGCCTCGTCGCTGCGCTCGAAGGTCCGACGCACATTATGTACGTCTCTCTTCAGCGTGCGGGTGACGGTGACCTCCACGTCGTCGACGATGGTGTCAGCCGAGGGCAGGGCGGCCGGTTTGTAGCGGCTGCGGAAGAGCTCCTTGGCCTCCCACTCCACCAGGTTCGGGTACGCCTTGCGCAGCTTCGCCCGCTTGCGCGTCAACACCTTGAGCGCCGCCTCGTCCTCGACCGTGCCCTTTTCGCAGGAGAAGCCGCTGATGTAGCGCGCCTCCTGGCCGGTGGGCGCGACCGTGTCGATGAAGGTGCGGCTGCAGTTGTTGGGGCAGAAGTTGCAGCGCGTCTCCTCGTCGTTGCGGGTCGAAAACGCCAGGTCGATGGACGCGTCCAGGCCGATCCAGCGCCGCTTGCCGGTGCGCTTGAAGCGGCGGGTGACCTCCATGGCCGCGCCGATGGCGCCCGCCTCGCCGGGATGCGGGTGCACGTACACCTCGCCGCCGGGCACGCGCTCCAGGATGTAATCCACCTGCGCCTTGACCGCGGCCAGGTTGTACTGGGTGCCGCCCTGGAGCACGAACTTGTTGCCGAGCTCGGCCATGCGCGGGATCTGGACCACGTACTGCCAGACGTTCTTGGGCAGCACCAGGGCCAGGCCGGCGAGCAGCTCGTGTTTGGAGTAGCCCTCCTTCTGGAAGTTGACCCGATCGGCGTCCAGGAAGACGGCGCAGCCGTAGCTGAAGTTGGGGCTGAGGTCGGCCTCGAAGGCGGTGTCGGCGTATTGCGTCACCGGGATGCCAAACTGGTCGGCCATGGCCTGCAACAACATGCCGTTGCCGGCCGAACACTGGTTGCTCAGGCGGAAGTTCTCGATGTCCCCGCCGCGCATGAAGAGCACCTTGATGTCCTGCCCGCCGATGTCGCAGATCACGTCCACGTCGCCGAAGTAGTGCACCGCGCTCATCATGTGGGCGACGGTCTCGACCACGTGGGCGTCGGCCAGCAGGGCGGTCTCCAGGACGCCGCCCGCGTAGCCGGTCACACCGAAGCCGAGGATGTCGACGGTGTAGGGTTTGGTGGCCAGGCGGTCGCGGATGCGGCCGAGCATCTGCTTCATGTCCAGGATCGGGTTGCCCTTGGAGAGCTGGTACTCCTTCATGAGCACCGTGCCGTCTTCGAGCACCAGGCAGCACTTCGACGAGGTGGAGCCACCGTCCAGACCCAGCGAGGCGCGCACGGTCGTGCCGGGAGCGATCTCCGGCTCGATGAACGCCGGCACCTGGTAGTCGGTGGTGAAGCTCATCACCTCGCCGTGATCTTTAGCCAGTGGCGGACCGGCGGCGTCGCTCAGACGGGCCTTGCGGCCGGTATCGGAGTACTCGCGCAGGGGCTCGATGCCACGGTAGACGCCCACATGATCGGGCTCGTGCAGGCCGTAAAGCACGGCGCCGATAGCGGCGTAGAGCTCGGCGTTCTGAGGCACGAAGACCAGCTCCTCGATGGGCAGGTCGGGCACCTCCATGCCGCGCTCCTCCCAGGTCTCGGGGATGCGCCGGCGCCAGCACTCGACCAGGAAGGGCAGGTAGGTATTGGGCCCGCCCAGCAGCAGCACCTTCGGCTTGAGAGTGTTGCCGCGGGTGAGCACGCTCAGGTTCTGCATCACGATGGCGTCGGCCAGCGAGTTGAGGATCTCGTCGCCAGGCACGCCCGTCTTGACCAGGTTGACGATGTCGGTCTCGGCGAAGACGCCGCACTTGGCGGCCACGTGATGCAGGCGGGTGGGGTCGAAGCGGATGTTGGCCACGTCGGACTCGGGCACGCCCGCCTTGATGAAGCACTTGTCGATGGTCGCGCCGGTGCCGGAGGCGCACTTGTCGTTCATGGAGGCGACGGCCTGCTTGTCGCCGGTCTCCTCGTTGACGCGCAACATGATGATCTTGGCGTCCTGACCGCCGAGCTCGACCACCGAGAGCACGTCCGGATGCAGCGCCTCGACGCTCATGGTGACGGCGTTGACCTCCTGCACGAAGCGGGCGCCAAGGGGCTCGGCCAGCGGGCCGGAGCCGGAGCCGGTCACGAAGATGCGGATGTCTTCCTGGCGCACCTTGGGAAACGCCTGGCCGATGCGCGTCATGAACGCCATCACGCATTCGGGCTGCTGCGTGTGGTGGCGCATATAGTCGTGCCAGAGCACGGACTTGTCGAAGGGGTCGATGACCGCGGCCTTGACCGTGGTGGAGCCGACATCCAGACCGATCACGATGGGGGTCTGACGGTCGGCGTGAATAAAGTCCTGCTCGGTCGTTTCCATGGCGCCTCCAGGCCGGTCCGCACGCGAGTGGGCGCACGCTGGGTATTGGAATGGGTCATTGAGTAGACGAGCTGTCTGGTCAAGTTAAGATCTTTTTTGAGTTCTCCTGTTATTTGTGATGGTTGTGACCTTATTTGGGACAAATTGGTCCGGGCGCGGTTTGGCAGACGAGTCAAAAACGGGGGGTGGAGCGCTGCATTTTTCGAGAGGCGAGACGCGCTCCTATCAACGAAAAGTCCACCAGTGGACTTTGGGTTCAGGGGGATTGCAGGGAATCCCCCTCGGACGGAAAAGGCGTGGCTTTTCCGACCTCACCCCAACCTCCGGCCGCGTGGCGGCCGCGGGCGCGTCAGACGTGACGCGCCCGAAAAGTCCACAGGGGGACTTTTCGGTGTCACGGTTTTGCAGTCGATTTCTGGAAGTTTACTTTGGAATCAGCGTGTTAGTTTGTGTCTTCGCCGCGAATGACGCAGTGCTCATCCTTGTACGCACAGCGCCCCTGCACACGACACGCGCTGGAGCGGGTGCATTCCTCGGCGCTGCCGTGCACGCAGACTCCCTGGCGGGCGGTGCAGCGACCGTCGAGCGCGCAGATCCTGGACGCGCGGCAGGCGGCGTTGTCTTTGGCTATACAGCCGTTGACTTGCCAGGTGCACTGGCCCTTGAACAGACAGTCGAAACGCTTGCGGCACAGGTCTGGATAGCAGAGGCCGGCATGCCAGATGCACTCGCCGTGGCTGCGACATCGGCTCGATTGGGCGCAGTCGGCTTGGTCGGCCGCGGTGCAGTAGCCTCCCTTGAGGGTGCAGGCGCCCGACTCCTTGCAGGCGGGGCCGCGCCGGCAGTCGGCGGATGAGCCCTGCCGGCAGTGACCCTGGTGGGCCTTGCACGCGCCGCGCAGGCGACAGCCCTCGGAGGCTTTGCAGTGGGCGTCTTGTCGGGCGACGCAGCGACCGGCGTCGGCTGCGCAGAGACCACGTTTGCCGCAGCCGGGCGTACGTCTACAGTCCTCGTCGCGTCGGGTCACGCAGCGGCCATTCAGCGCCACGCAACGGCCCAGGGAAGCGCACTGGCTGCCGGTTCGGCAGTCGGCGTCGGCGCGCGCATGGCAGCCCTGTGGGCCGTAGTGGCAGAGACCGAAGACCGTGCACCAACGCGATCGGTCGCACTCCTCGTCGCTGCCCTGGACACAGCGACCTCCCTTGAAGGTGCAGGCGCCATCGAGTCGGCAGGAGGCGGACTGGCGACAGTCTCGCGCCCCGCCGATGGTGCAGGCGCCCAACTGCCGGCTGCAGTGGCCCCAGTCGCGGCAGATTCTTGCCTGCAGGCAGTCGGCGTCGGTGGCCGCGTGACACCCCTCGATCAAAGGAGAGCAGTCGCCGAAATGCGCACAACCGGCGCTGCTGGGGCAGTGTCGGGCAGGGCCAGCAGCGGGCGGCGCCAGCCAGTCCAGGTCCATGACGGTCGAGGTCGCCTGCTGATAGGCGTGCACGGTCATCCAGTCGATGGGCCTGCGCGCCGCAGTGGGCGACATGTCGGAACCGGCGAATGTGAAGGCCAGGCCGCAAGTTCCGCCGTAGTGCGGCGGCTGGCCCCGGGTGATGGCGACGATACCCTCTACGAATGGCGTCACGCTCAGGTATTGCCACTGTCGGCTGCGCCACGATGTGCGCAAGCGGGTCGCGATCCAGGGGGCCAGGCCGTCCTCTTGCCAATCCGCGGTGGTCTCGACGGCGAGCGCGACCAGCAACGGCAGCGATCGAGGCATGAAGCTGGCGGCCAAAGCGATGGTGAGGTGCCCCGTCGGCACATTGCGACTGCGTTCATACGACGTCGTGCTCAGAGACGAGCAGATGGACTGGCCCCGATGCCAGGGCGGGTCGTAGTCGTCCTTGAACAGGTGGCAGACCCCGTCTTCCGAATTGACGCCGTAGTGGGTCCTGACCGACTCCACCGAATACGTGCGATCTGCGAGACGAAAGCCCAGGTCGACGGTCCCCCCGAGCTGCAGACGGTCGCCGGCGACGCGAGCCAGCCCGAACTCAGCGGAGGTCGCCAGCGCGATACCGTCCTCATCCCGCGTGGAGATCCCGGCTCTGGCACCCAGCGCCAGGCGATCGCCGATGCCGTAGCGAGCGGCCAGCAAGACATCTGGCCGGTCGTAGGGACCCGGTAGACGATCCAGCGACGGGTCGACCCCAATAGCCACGCCCCCGCCAAGCGACCACGCCGCATCTCCCGGCCCCGCGGCGTCGAAAGCGTGGGGCGGGCGGTTCGGATCGATGGACTGTGCCAGGGTGACGGACGGACCGAAGAAGGTGGCGACCAGACAGGCCGCCGCGAGACGACACAGGCCGGGTGGGAGAGTCATCGGGGCCTCGCGGGCAGTCCCTCAGATTACCACGCGCGCGGTTGCAGTTGCCATCAACTTCTCGACCAGGGCGGGGCTGCAACTTGGGCTCTTCAAGGAGAGTCTGGGCGGTTGGGGGACCCCGCCTTCAGGCGGGGGGCCAATGTGGACGCGCCCACCTCATGGCAGTCCGCCGGCTGCTCTGTCGCCTCCGCACCCGGCCAGCGCTGCACCACCCCAACCACACCCAGCACAATCAACAACGCCCCAACCACCCGCCGGCTATGCCGCAACGGCCCCTGCCCGACCCGCCTGGCCAGCCAGCCCGTCGCCGCCAGCGCCGGCACCGTGCCCAGCCAGAAGCCCATCATGGTCGCCACCGAGCCGCCCAGGCTGCCGGTCGCCGCTGCCGCCAGCACGAACGCGTACAGCAACCCGCAAGGCAACAGCGTCGAGCTCATGCCCAGCAACCAGGGACCGGTCACGCCACCACTGCCGCCGGCCACGGCGAGCAACTTGCCGGACAGGCGCGCCCAGCCCTTGCCCAGGGGACCCGGCGCGCCGGCTGGCAGGAGCAGCCACGCGACGCCGATGGCCACCAGGGCGCCGCCCATGGCGACGGCGAGACCACGCTGCAGGTCGACCATGGCGGCCAGCTCACGTAGCCCTTCGCCCGCCAGTCCGGCGGCGGCGGCCAGGGCAAGGTAGGTCGCCAGGCGGCCGCCGTGATAGGCCATTTGGCGGGGGAGGGCGCGGCCGCGGCGGAGGCCATGCCAGCTGGCGAAGGGGCCGCACATGCCCACACAATGGGCCGAACCGGCCAGACCGCCGACCAGGGCGGCGGCGAATGCAGCGCCAGCCTCGACCATCATGGTCCGCGCTCCGGTTCGGGTACGTCGATTCGGCGCTCGACCAGGCGACGGGTCTGTCCGAGCAACTCCGCGCGCAAGAGCCAGAGCCCCGGCCGAAGCGTGGCGGTCGGCAGACGCCACGACAGGCGCCCGTCGCCGACGGTTGGTGTCGCCACCGGCCAGGCCCGGTCGAGCCTGGCGTCGTTGAGCCGTCGAAGCTGCACCAGGCCGCCCGGCGGGCGCTCTGCGGGGCCGGGATCGGTCATGGATAGCACCACCACGGCGCCATGTTGCCAGCCCCCGGGCGCCGGCTCGATGGACGCCTGCAGGTCAAACCGCTGGCCAGCCTGCAGGGCGCCGAGCTCGGCATCCCAGGCCTCGCCATGGTTGTAGTAGTCGGCTCGGACCACGTCCGTGTCGGCCGAAAAGGCCACGACGAGCGCTCCAGCGTGCACCGCAACCGGCAGCCCCAGCAGCCCCCCCACCAGGTAGAGCGCAAGACGCCTGCCGCTGCGCTGGGCTGCGGGCTCGGCGTGTTCGTCAGGATGGGCAGGCGCGCTCACGAGGGGGCCGCCTTGCGTCGCGGCGTGATGGCCTGGGTCACCTTGGCGTGGGGGCCGATCAGGGTGATCCGGGCGCGGTGAAGCTCGTCGCCATTCATCTCCAGGATCAACATCAGCTGCTCGGTACCGTCGAACTCGGTCAGCGGGCGGCGGATGAAGATCTCCATGGTCGCGCTCGACCCGGCCGGCACCGGCCACGGGTTGAGCGGTACCAGCAGGTCGTGGTCGCCTTCGGTGCGCACCGAGATCGCCACCGGCTGGTCGGACTTGTTGATCAGGCGCGCCCGGAAGTGATTGCTCAGCCAGCCGTCGGCCACCGAGATGCTCTGGCCCTGCGCCCGCAGCACCTGCACCTCGACCGTCTTGCGGCCGGCCAGCGCGAGCAGGAATGCGCTGCCGGCCACCAGCAGGATGGCGCCGTAGGCCAGTGTTCGAAAGCGCAGCCAGCGTCGTTTTTCGCCGCCGAGGTCGGCCAGCGAGCTGTAGCGAACCAGGCCCTTTTCACGTCCGGTCTTGTGCATCACCGCGTCGCAGGCGTCGATGCAGGCGGTGCAGCTGACGCACTCCATCTGCAGGCCATCGCGGATGTCGATGCCGGTCGGACAGACGTGCACGCAGCGGCCGCAGTCGACGCAATCGCCCCAGCCGGCATCGGGCTCCTTGCGCCGGGCCGCGCCGAGGCCGCGCTTTTCGCCGCGACCGGGATCGTAGGCCACGATGGTGCTCTGCCGATCGATGAGCACCGACTGCCAGCGACCGTAAGGGCAGGCGATGGTGCAGAGCTGCTCACGAAACCTGGCGAAGTTGAGATAGAAGAGCACGTTCAAGCCCAGCATGAAGGCGAACCACGCGGGGTTGTCGGCCGGCGGGGTCAGGGTCATCTCGACCACGTGTTCGGTGCTGGCGAAGTAGCAGAGCGTGGTATTGGCTACGTGGCTGGAGACCAGGATAAAGAGCCCATGTTTGGCGATTTTCCGGCGGATCTTGTCGGCCGTCCACGGCCCCGCATCGCGCTTTCGTCGCGCGCTGGCGCTGCCCTCGAGCCAGAATTCGATGCGCCGGAAGACCCCCTCGAGAAAGACCGTCTGCGGGCATGCCCAGCCGCACCACAGGCGACCCCAGAGCGCCGTCGTCAGGAAGATTACGATGATGGTGCAGAAGAGCAGCAGCCAGAGCAGGTGCGTATCCTGCGGCCAGAAGACCAGGCCGAAGAAGGCGAATTTACGCCGCGGCAGGTCCAGCAACACCGCCTGGTGGCCGGCCACCTGCAGCCACGGCAGGACGAAGAAGAGGGCGATCAGGAACGCGTTGACGACCCGCCGCCGACTCCACCAGCGGCCGTCGAAGGGGGCCGCGTAGACCCATCGCCGCGCTCCCTTGTCGCCGATGGTGGCCAGGCGATCCTTGTCTCCTGCTTCGATGATGGTCGTCATGTTGCGGTTCTGCCAGACGGCTACGGCTTCGCCGGTACGCCATCCGCGTCCACCACGACACCCTGGGGCGCCTTGGGGTTGTCCACCTTCTTGCCCCGCAGGCTGCGGACCAGACAGGCGAGATCTCGAATCTGGTCTTCCTTGAGCACTTTGACCCAGGCGATCATGCCCTTGGCCGGCACGCCTTCGGTGATGATCCTGGCGATATCGGCCGGCCGACCGCCGTGCAGGTAGTGGTCGTCGGTGAAGGCCGGACCGACCAGGCCGCCGCCATCTTTGCGATGACAGGCGGCGCAGCTGGTGGTGAAGTCCTTGGCCGCGCCCTCCTTCCAGGCGTCGGTGGCGCAGTGGGAGAGCAGCTCAGCGTTGTCCCACTCGATGGTGTTCAGGCCGTACTTCTCGTCCGCCTCGGCCATCTCGGCCTGGTACTCGGCCACGATCGTCCGGCCTTCGGTGAAGTGGATCACCGGCGCGTAGACCACGCCGAAGATGATGGTCACGTAGAACAGCCACAACCACCAGCGCGGCAGCGGGTTGTCGTACTCCTGGATGCCGTCGAAACGGTGATCACGGACCTCGTCGGTGACCCTGCTCATCGCTGTTCTCCTCGCCCTCGCCCAAGGGCAGGCGGTTCATGCGCTCAAAATGCGCCCCGTGAGAGCGCCGGCTGACCCACACCAGCACGCCGACAAACGCGGCGAAGAAGACTACCAGCGCGATGATCGGGCCGGCGGTCAGGTCGGTCTGGCTCAGCAGCTCTCGAAACACGATCGCTCCTCTACTGACTCGCGGGCGCCGCCGTATCGGTGCCAAGGCGTTGCAGGTAGGCGATCAAGGCCACGATCTCCTTGTCGCCCATGCCCTCGACGCCGCTGCTGACCAGGTCCGCGTCGATGGTGGCGGCCTGCTTCTTCGCCTCGTCTACGGCGCCGGCCACCTCTGCGTCCGTGTAGTGCGCGCCCAGCTTGCGCATGGCGTCCACCTTGTCTCGGGTCAGGGACAGGTCCAGGTCAGCGTCGAAGAGCCAGGGATAGGGCGGCATGATGGAGTCGCCCGTGGTCGAGCGTGGATCCTTCATGTGGTTGTAGTGCCACAGGTTGGGATACTTGCCGCCGACCCGATGCAGGTCCGGGCCGGTGCGCTTGGAGCCAAACTGGAAGGGGTGGTCGTAGACGAACTCGCCGGCCTTGGACCAGTCGCCATAACGCTCGGTCTCGGCGCGCAGCGGGCGGATCATCTGCGAGTGGCAGTTGTAGCAACCCTCGCGGATGTAGATGTCCCGCCCCTCCAGCTCCAACGGCGTATAGGGCTGCACCGCAGCGATGGAGGGCACGTTCGACTCGATGGCCAACACGGGCACGATCTCCAGGATCGAGCCGATGAGCACGGCCACCAGGGCGCCGACCGTGAAGGCCAGGGGGCGGCCTTCCAGGCGGGTGATCCAGGAGCCGGTGAGCTTGTGATCGCTGGCCAGAGCGGGCGCCGAGTCTTCGGTATCTATCAGCTCCCCCGCACCCCGAGCCGTCATGACCCAGTTGACGGCGCCGATGACCACGCCGCCGAGGTAGAGCGCGCCGCCGACCATGCGCAGCCAGTAGAAGGGCTGCAGGCGGGTGACCGTCTCCATGAAGTTCGGGTAGGCCAGCCGACCGCTCTCGTCGAAGGCGAACCACATCAGGCCCTGGGTGATGCCCGCGCTCCACATGGAGACGACGTAGAAGACCATGCCCAGCAGGCCGACCCAGAAGTGGGCGTTGGCCATCTTGATGCTGTAGAGCGGCTTGCGATACAGCCGCGGGATGAGCCAGTAGAGCATTCCGAAGGTGAGGAAGCCGTTCCAGCCCAGGGCGCCGCCATGTACGTGGCCGATGGTCCAGTCGGTGTAGTGGCTCAGGGCGTTGAGCTTCTTGATGGCCAGCATGGGCCCCTCGAAGGTGGCCACGCCGTAGAAGGTGATGGCCACCACCATGAACTTGATGACCGGGTCGGTGCGCAGCTTGTCCCAGGCGCCGCGAAGGGTGAGCAGGCCGTTGATCATGCCGCCCCAGCTGGGCGCGATGAGCATCAGCGAAAAGACCATGCCCAGGGTCTGGGCCCACTCGGGCAGGGCGGTATAGAGCAGGTGGTGGGGGCCGGCCCAGATGTAGAGGAAGACCAGGCTCCAGAAGTGCACGATGGAGAGGCGATAGGAGTAGACAGGGCGCTCGGCCGCTTTGGGCATGAAGTAGTACATCAGGCCCAGGAAAGGGGTGGTCAGGAAGAAGGCGACCGCGTTGTGGCCGTACCACCACTGCACCAGCGCGTCTTGCACGCCGGCGTAGACCGAGTAGCTCTTCAAGAAGGCCACCGGCAGCTCCAGCGAGTTGACGATATGCAGCAAGGCGACCGTGACCAGGGTGGCGATGTAGAACCAGATGGCGACGTAGAGGTGACGCTCGCGGCGCCTGGCGATGGTGCCGAAGAAGTTGATCGCGAAGCCGACCCAGACCACCGCGATGGCGATGTCGATGGGCCATTCCAACTCGGCGTATTCCTTGCCGGTGGTGATGCCCAACGGCAGGGTGATGGCCGCCGCAACGATGATCGCCTGCCAGCCCCAGAAGTGGAAGCTGCTCAGCGCGTCGCTGAACATGCGCGCCTTGAGCAGGCGCTGGGTCGAGTAGTAGATGCCGGCGAAGATGGCGTTGCCGGCGAAGGCGAAGATGACCGCGTTGGTATGCAGCGGTCGCAGGCGCCCGAAGCTCAGCCACTCCACGCCGCCGTTGGCCGGCCACCAGGCCAGCTGCAGCGCCAGCAGGATGCCGGCGGCCATGCCGACGATCGCCCAGAGGACGGTCGCCCAGGCGAACATACGGACGATCGCGTCGTCGTAGCGGAAGGTCTCGGCCTTCATCGCACATCTCCTGTTGGTGGGGGCTCGCGGGCGGGCTCGGAGACGGGGGCTTCGTCCGGCTCCATCAAAGGCCTCGCAGCGGCGACTTCCAGGGCTTCGAACTGGCGCTGTCGGGCGGCCCAGATGAATGCAACGACCGCGCAGCCGGCCAGCAGCAGGGATGCCGGAAGCAGGACGTAGACGATGCTCATCAGCGCGCTCCGGGCCCCCCGGCGCGAACAGTTGACGTCTGTGTCCGATTGGTGTCAAGGCGGCTGCCCTTGACCCATGCCCAGCCGACCACGCTCAGGGAGCTGATCGGCATCAGGATGGCCGCCAGCAGGGGTGTGATCGCGCCCGCCGCCGCAAGGCCGATGGTCAGCGCGTTGTAGACGAGCGCGCCGGCGATGGCGACGTGTGCGACCCGTCGCGCTCCCGTCGCCACGTCGAAGAGCACCACCAGACCGTGCAAGCCGACCGCAGGCAGGACCACATCGCTGGCTGCGACGGCCGCAGGCGTGGCCGAACCCACCGCCACCGCCACGTCGGCACGCTCCAGGGCGGCGATGTCGTTGTGGCCATCGCCGACCATGACCGCCGCGCCCCGCTGTGCCAGGCGACCGAGCTGCTGGACCTTGGCCTGCGGACTCGCCTCGGCCAGCTGACCGTCGACCTGCAACCGATCGGCCACGCGATCGACCGCCCGCTGGTGGTCGCCGCTGATCAGCCAGGTCTCCAGCCCGCGGTCCCGGCGCAGCGCTCCCACGGTGGCCGCCGCGTCCGCTCGCAGTCGATCGGCCGTCGCGAAGCCCGCCACCAGGCGCAACCCTGCAGCGTCGTCCAGGGGGGAGCCGTCGCCCGTGTCGGGGTCGAGTCCTTCCTGCGGCGACACGGCCGCGCCGTAGACCAGCACGATGGTGTGCCCGGCCGCCCGCCAGCTCTTGAGCCGCTCTTCCGTCGTGGGGGAGGTGGGCAGGTCGCGTTCGGCCGCCCCGCGCGCGGACAGAGCCAGCACCCGCCAGTCATGGGCCAGGCCGGCGATGCCGCTGCCGGGCAGCGACTGGATGCGTTGTGGAGGTTCGGACGCCGCCGTCGTCGTATCGCCCAGGTGCGCCACCAGGGCTGAGGCCACGGGGTGACGACTGGTGGCCTCAATCTGCACCAGCGCGCGGCGGATTTCGGGCCAGTCGTCGGGCTCCACCACCAGCGAATCGACCACGGCGGGGCGACCCTCGGTGACCGTGCCGGTCTTGTCGAAGACCACCGAGCGCACTTCCGCCAGGGCCTCCAGGACCGCCGCGCGCTGGACCAGCACACCGCGTCGGGCGGCGCTGGCCACCGCCATGGCCACCGTCACCGGCGTCGCCAGACCCAGGGCGCAGGGGCAAGCCACGATGAGCACCGCCACGGCCACCTCGATGGCCGCCGCCGCGCTGGCGTGCCACCACCAGCCGGCGAAGGAGAGCGCCGCCACCGTCAGCACCACGGATGTGAAGGCCACGCCGAGGCGATCGGCCGCCGCGGGCATGGCGGCCTTGACACGTCGGCGCGGGGTCGTCGGTCGGTTCGCGGTGGCCGCATCGCTAGCCGACACGCGCACCAGGGTCGCTCCAGTCAGGGGAATCGCCCCGGCGACGACCCGTGCCCCCCGAATCTGCCGCTGGGGACGCGACTCGCCGGTGACCACACGCAGGTCGAAGTCCTGGTCGTCGCTGGAGAGCTCCGCCTCGAAGGGCAACTCCTCGCCGCCGTCCAGGCGGATTCGCTCGCCGACCGCCACGTCCTCGGGCGGCAGCTCCTGCCAGCGACCCTGTCGCCAGGTGCGCACCAATTGCGGCATGGCCGCGGCCAGCAGGCGGGCGCGCGCCGCCGCCCGCTCGATGGCCCGGGCTTGCACGAAGCGCCCCAGCCGCAGGGCGAAGACCAGCACCGTCAACGAGTCGAAATAGAGGGCGTGCCAACGACCCATGGGCAGCTGCGCCATGGACCACAACCAGGCCGCGACGATGCCGAGCGCGATGGGCAGGTCCAGCCCGACCACACCGCGTTTCAGACCGGCCCAGGCCACGCGCACGAAGGGTCGGGCCGGCGAAAACAGGCAGACGGTCGCCAGCGCGGCCGAGACCCAGGCAAAGAGCGCCGCCAGAGGGCCGTCGTCGAGGCCGAAATAGAGCGGCAACGTCAACAGCATCGTGTTGGCCGCCAGGGCGCCTGCGATGGCCACCTCGGCCAGGTCCCGGCGGGCCTCTTCTCCGTCTTCCCGCTCGCCGGGCAGGCCGATCCCATATCCGAACGCAGCGAGCTCGTCGGCGAAGGCCGCCAGGCGCACCTCGTCCGACGCCCGCAGGCGCAGGCTCCGGGCCAGGGGATCGACCTGGATCTCGACCAACCCGTCCTGCCGCTGGCCCAACTGTTCGATCAGCCAGGCGCAGGCCACGCAGGTCATGCCGCGCACCATCCACTCGGTCTCGATGCCCTCGTTGACCTGCCCGTCGCTGACCTGCCCGTCACCGCCCTGGCTGTTGCGGCCACGCCAGCGCGTTGGCCGGCAGTGCTCTTTTCGATAGCGCTCGCTGTCCAGGTAGCCATGTCGGCCGTGACCGCCGGGCCGGGCGGGTACGCCCCGCAATGCCTCTGGATCGCGATCGCGCAAGCGATACCAGGCAGCCAGACCGCCCGCGTGCAGCGCCCCATGAACCGCCTCGCAGCCGGCACAGCAAAAGCGCGCCTCCGTGGCGGTCGGCGCCTCGCAGTGAGCGCAGCGGCCAGTGTTCGCGGATGGATCGACGCCGCTGCCGTCGTCGTGCAGCGCCGTCGATTGGCTCACGTCTGTCGCTCCGACCAGATTGCCGCGACGCGCAGCTCACCACCGATCACCACCGCGTCCAGGCCAGCGCTTTCAGCAGCCGCCGCGGCCTGGCGGACATCGCAGACGATGGGCTCGCGGTGATGATTGAAGCTGGTATTGACCAGCGCTGGCACGCCGCTGCGCGTCTCGAAGGCCTGCAGCAGGCGGCACAGCCAGGGATCATCGTCGTGGTCCACCACCTGCGGCCGCGCGGTGCCGTCGGCATGCACTGCGGCAGGGGCGGCGGCGGCGAACTCGGGTCGGGCGGGCAGGGCGATGGTCATCTCGCGGGTGGCGCGGGCGATCTTGTGCCGATCCGACCCGAAAGCCTCAGCCCAGCGTTCGACCCGCAGCAGCGGGCCGAAGGGCATGAAGGGCTCCCGGCCCAGGGCCATGCCGACCCGGCGGGCGACATCCTTCCGACTGGCATCGAAGAGCACCGAACGTCGTCCCAGGGCCCGCGGGCCGAACTCCATCGCGCCACGAGCGACCCCGACCGCCGCGCCCGCCGCCAGCAGATCGGCGATCGGCTCCACCTCGGCATCACCGCTGATGCGCGGGCCCAGGTCCATGGCTGGCAGACCCGCAGACACGGCCGTCGCACCCGCGCCATGCAGCGCCGCGCCCAGGCAGAGTCCCTGGTCGCCCATGGCCGGAACGATGGCGAACTCGTCCACCGGAAGCTCAGCCAGCCGGCCGTTCAGCGAGACATTGGCGAAGAGCCCGCCGGCCACCGCCAGGCGACGCGAGCCGGTGGCCGCCAGGTGATGCTGCACCACGGCCAGCACCGCCTCCTCGAGCGCAGTTTGCAGGGAGTGGGCCAGCGCCACCCGGTCCAGGCCGTCCGCGAGCGCGGCGCGCAGTCTGCCCAGGGCAGCCCGACGGTCGACCCGCATCACCCCCTGCTGAACCCGAATCTCGGCCGACAGATCGAGCGCCGGCGGCTGACGCCACAGCCCCGCCAGCCCGGTCAACTTGCCCTCTTCCCCTTCTCGAAAACCCAACACGCGGGTCAGGGCGCCATAGAGCAACGCGACGGAGGACTCGGGGCCGCCCCGCCACAGGCGCTCCAGCGTGCCCTCGTCGGCCCGCCAGATGGCCGTGGACACGCCATCACCGTAGCCGTCCATGGTCACCACCAACGCCTGCCCCGGCCCCAGCGCGGCCGCGGCGCCGGTGGCGTGGGCCAGGTGGTGGTCGACGAATGACAGCCGCGCGTGGCCCAGCCCCTGCTCCGCCAGCCGACGGCGGATCAGCGCCGCCGAAGCCAGCCGCTCCAGGTCGCGCAGGCCAGGGATCCGGGCGAGGCGATTCTGGAAGGCGGCGAAGAGCTGCGAGCTCGGCGCCAGCGGGTCGATCTGTTGCGGCGGCATGGCGGCGTAGCGGCCATCCAACAGCCGAGCCGGCGCGCGACCGAAGGTACCGGCCATGACCACGCGACGGACCTGCGCCCCGGCGCAACCGGCAGCGGCGAGGCAGGCTTCGATGGATCGTCGCGGCCAGCCGCCCTGCTTCTTCACCCGCGACAGGCGCTCCTCAGAGACCGCCGCCAACAGGCCAGCGGGTCCGGCCAGCGCGGCACCGGCGTCGTGGCCATCCCACAGGCCCAGGACCAGCTCGTCCCGCTCCTCGCGCGCCACCTTGACCAGCTTGTCCTCCAGCTCGCAGACAGGGCGTCAGTTATGTAGCGCCGGGCCGCCGTCGACGATGTGCAGCCGGCCGGCGGCTGCGCGGGCCCGCCAGACCAGGTGGCGTGCGCCCTCCAGGTTGGTCGCCAGCGCCAGGGCCAGCGGTCCTGTCCGGACGCGCAGGCGTACACAGGGCCGCGCCAGGGGGGCGTGGCTCAGGTCGCGCCAGATGGGCGCGTCCGGCGGCGCCGGGGTATCGCCCAGCAGCAGCCAGCGGAACTCTCCCTGCACCTTGGTGGCCGGCAGCTCGGCGTGGGGGGCGACCGGTGGTTTGCCTGCCAGCCAGCTGTAGTCGCCGTGCAGGATCAGCAGGCCCGGCCAGGGCGCGTCGCCAGGCGTCGCCAGCAGGGTCACCGGCACGGTCGCCCACGGCACGGCGACCGGGCCCAGCAGGGTGGCTCCGCGGCCTTGCACCAGATCGACCGTCGGCGCCTCTTCGCAGCCAGATTCACCCGCGTCCAGTCCATCCCAGGGCGGATTCGCCAGCGAGAGGGTGACTTCCGTAGGCAGACCATCGCTAGCCGGGGCGTCTGCCGGCCAGCCCCACGGCGCGTGGCGATGGCTCAGCGCAGGGGCGTGCAGGTCGGCCGCCACACGACGTAACGCCTCGCCGCCACGGAAGGCGCGAAAGTCGCCCAGTCGCCCGATGTCGGGCAGCAGGCCCACATCCAGGGCGCTTCGACGCTCCATCTCCAGCAGACCTGGCACCTCCACGGCATCTTCCGGAAAGACAGCGGCGTAGCGCGGGTCGGCTGGCACCTGCCAGCTCTGCAGTATCGGCGTCACCAGCAGCAAAGCCAGGCCCGCCAGGATCGCCGGCAAGCCCCACTTCAAGGGCTGCCGCGCCGCCGCCTTCACACCCAACAGCATCCACTCCAGGATCGGCCAGAGCAGCAGCAGGCCGACACCCATCTTGTTGGCATCATCCCACTTCTCCTGCAGCGCGAGCGCTGCCCACAGCGGAATCAGCCACGCCGCCCGCACCGCCAGGCCCCGCCGATTGCCGCGCGCGCTGAACGCCACGCCCGCAGCCGCGACCGCACACAGCAACACGCCGAAATGGTCGAGCAGCCACAAGGGCCACAGCGCGAAGGTCGGGAAGGCGTTGTGCGGTGTGCGCACCACCTCGGCGTAGAGCGGCCAGTTGAGCATGCCCTCCCACTGGAAGCTGCCCAGGACCGAGTCGTGCACCTGCGGTGGCACCTGGCCGAAGCTCTCGAAGCGGAACACGGAACCCATGGCCAGGTGATGGTGCAGATGCCAGGGCAGGGTGCCGAGCGCCATGGTGCCGGTCAGTAGCGCTGCCGGTCGCCAGCGCCAGCGACCGTCTCGCGGCCAGGCCGCAGCCAGCAACCAGGCTGGCACCGCCAGCACCAGCACGTGGCGCATACCCAAGGCCAGCGCGGCCACCACGCCCAGCACCAGCCAGGGCGCCCGCCTGCCGAGCAACCAGGGCGCAAACGAAGCCAGCGTCGCCAGCGCCAGCAGGTTCTCGTCCACCAGCGGGTTCTTCAGCAGCCATGGGTTCAGCGCGAGCAGGACCAGCGCCAGCAAGCCCATGGGCCGGCCGGACAGGCGCACACCGGTGGTGTACGCGCCCCCGGCGATGAGGGCACCGCACCCAGCGTAGAGCAGCCGCGGCCCCAGCCCCTGAAACAGGCCAAGGAAGGCGGCGATGACCGCCGGGTTGCCCAGGCGGGCGTCCTGGATGTTCTCGCGCATCACGTCTGCGGTCTGCGGCAGCGCGCCGACGGCGATGAGACCCACCTGGTGGATGCACGAGTGCCCGACCGAGAAGATGGATCGATCCCAGCGCAGGAAGTAGACGGCCGCCACCGCCAATATGGCCAACCCGCCGACGCGGTGTACCCGCAGGACAGGCGCCATCGCCAGCGGCACCAACGTGGTGTCATGGTGCCGGCGTCGCAGCTCCCAGATACCCGCCGATCCAGACATGGAGACCAGCGCCACGGCCAGCACCGAGGTCGGTGCCACGGGCACGCCAGCGGCCAGATAGAGCATGAAGGAGAGCGCCGGCACGACGCCGAATCCCCACGCCGCGGCCAGGCCCACCAGGCCCAACATCTCGCCGTCGGTCTGCGGCCCCTGGCGATCCGGCAGCGGCCGACTCACCAGCGCAGCCAGGATGCCGGTCGCGGCCAGCGCCGCGCCGTACAGGAGGGTCAACACCAGCAGAGCGATGACCAGGTTCGCCTCCACTGCGGGCCCAGACGTCAACCGCGGGTCTCGCCGTCGCCGCTGACCAGGAAGGGCCCCACCGTCAGCCACGGCAGCCCGCTGGCGCGGAAGGCCCGAATCGCGTCCTGCGGCGAACAGACAATGGGCTCGCCGTGCATGTTGAACGAGGTGTTGATGAGCGTCGGAGCGCCGCTCATCTCGGAGTAGGTCTGCAGGACCTCGTGGTAGCCGGGATTGTCGGCCTCGTGAATGATCTGCGGCCGCGCCGTGCCGTCCAGGTGGACCACGCCGGGCGAGCGCTCCTTCATGGCCTCGCTGACCTCGAAGGTAATCGTCATGTAGCGCGCCGCGCGGCCCCCGCCCTCGGTGCCGACGAAGCACTCCTGCGCCCGATCGGCCAGGGTGACCGGCGCGAAGGGCATGAACTCGGTTCGATTGAGGCGCGCGTTGAGCCAGTCATTCACCGAAGGGTCGTCGGCCTTGTAGAGCAAAGAGCGATTGCCCAGGGCCCGCGGCCCATACTCCAGGCGCCCGTCGAAGCGGGCCACCACCTGGCTGTCATGTAGCAATTCGGCCGTGCGCGTGGCGATGTTGTCGGGGCGCTCGTAGCGGCAGCCACTGGCTTCCAGGACCGTACCGACGGCCTCTTCATCGTAGCCGGGCCCCAGGTAGACCGAGTGCAGCGGACCTTTACCCGCCGCCAGCGCCTTGGTGGTCTCTGGACCGCAATGTTCGGCCAGGGCGGCGTATCCGGCGCCCATGCTGATGCCCTGGTCGGTCATGGCCGGATGCACGTAGAAGCTGTCCACCTCGGGCAGATTCAGGACCTTCTGGTTGACCACCACGTTGGCGAAGGTGCCGCCTGCAGCGACCACGTGGCGCAGGCCCGTCTCCTGGCAGGCGCGCTGCACCCACGCGGCGATGACGTCCTCGAGCCTCTTCTGGGCCGCGGCGGCCACGTCGGCGGGTTTGATGGCGCGCAGCTCGGCGTAGATGCCCCGCTGGCGGCTGCGGGTCAGCAGCGTGGGTGTGACGAAGGAGCGGCCGGCGTCATCGAGGCGGAAGAGGCGCTCCATCTGGCCGTAGGCGACCGCGGGATCGCCGTGCGCCGCCAGCCCGGTGACCTTGCCGGCCATCAGGTTGTGGTAGCCGAGCAGCTGGGCGATCTCACCGTAGAACTGGCCGGGCGAGTGGATGGCGCTCGAGCCCCAGAGGAATTCGCAGCGTCCGCCGCGGCAGGCGAAGACCTTGGCCGACCAGCCATCGCCCATGTTGTCGGCGGTGACCGCCAGGGCCTCGTCATGCTCGCTGGTGGCGTAGGCGGAGTAGGCGTGCGCGGTGTGGTGGTCGACGAGCGGCGACAGGCGTGGGAAGCGGCGCTTGAGCATGAAGGTCGACAGGCGCTCAGTGGCCCAGGCCATGGCGCCGCCGCGGCTCATGCGATCCTGGATCATCAGCCAGGCTTTGTGCTGGGCGCCGAAGTAGTCGTGCTCGTCGTCGGGCAGGATGTTGCCCGATACCCGCGGCAGGAAGTGATGTTTGTTGCCCGGCACCACCAGGTCGATGTCGTCCAGGGTGACGCCGGCGAAGTCCAGACAGGCCTGCACGGACAGCTTGGGGAAGCCGGCGGCGAACTTGGTCCGATTCAAGCGCTCCTCGGCCACCGCGTAGATGGGCACGCCGTCGCGAAACAGGGTCGCGTTGGCGTTGGAGTCCTCGTGAATGCTCAGCAAGAGGTGCGGCGTGCCCGCCGTGGCCGTCATGTCTGCTCACCCCCGCTGGCGCGCCGCCTCTGCAACAGTCCGTAACCGGCGACCGGCAGGCCGATAGCCAGACCCGTCGCCAGCACGAGGCCGCCGCTGATATGCGTGCGCAGGATCATCGCCGCTGCGAAGGCGACGAAGGGGATGCCAAACAGGCCGATGGCCGCGCCCGCAGCGACCAGGGGCAACGGCTCCCGAGCGCCCAGCAGCACCCAGGCGATGGCCACGCCAGGGCCGACCAGGGCGACCAGGAACAGGAGTGCGTCGATGGCGAAGGAGCCGGTCATGGGCGGCGATTGTACACGAGCGAGGGCCGGTGCCCACCTCAGGTCAGTACGCGCTCAGACCGAGGGCGGGGTGATCAGTCTTGGGGTGGGGTGTTTTTGATTGGATCGAGATGCTGTCGTTCATTCGAGTGGCTTCCC
>CAYTLW010000026.1:0-73826 GCA_964438735.1 uncultured Enterobacteriaceae bacterium
ACTGAACCGCCAGCCGGCCGACGCGTTGGTCACCATCGATGGTGTCGCCGTCATCGGCGACAAGCATACGTTGACGCCGGGACGTCATGAGCTGGAGGCCAGCGCGCCGGACCACAAGACGTTGAAGATGACCTTGCAGGTGGCGCCTGGTGAAAGCCAGATCCCCATCCGCTTGCAGAAGGCGCCCCAGGCGGCCCCGCCTCCAACGCATCACCGGCCTGCACACAAGGTGCGCCGTCACGTCAAGAAGGTCGTCAAGCCGCCGCCCAAACCCGCGCCCAAGCCGCCGCCCAAGCCGACGCCCAAGAAGCCCGACAACGAGATGCTCTTCGACTAGGTTCTGGGTTCAGCGGGTGAACCCGCCACACGATACGTCCAGTACCTGCCCCGTGATTGCGGCGCCGCCGGGGCCGATCACGAAGCGCACGTACTCGGCCACTTCTTGCGGCTTGACCATCCGACGCAGCATCTGCGGTCGCACCATTCGTCGCGTCGTCTCGTCCACAGCCACGCCAGAAGCGTTGGCCCGCTGACCGACCAGGCTGCGGCCCAGGTCGGTATCGGTCAGCCCGGGCTCGATGATGTTGACGCGCTTGCCATCCTTACCGAGCTCGCGCGCCATGCCACGTGTGATGGCCACCAGTCCGTTCTTGGCCGCGGCATGAGCATGACGCCCCGGCATCCCCTGGCGGGCCTTGCCGTTGCCGAAGAAGACGATGGAGCTGCGAGGCGACATGTGAGCGGCTAGCTGCTGGGCCAGGAAATAGGGCCCGAGCATGTTGATCCGCAACACAGCCATGAAGCGATCCTGCCCCTTCACCGAGGTGTCGCTCAATTGGGTCATGCGATGGCTACCAGAGGTGATCACCAGGGCGTCTGGCGCGCCGAAATGGTCCAATGTACTGGCGACGCAGTCGTCTATGCTCTCGTCATTGCCCAGGTCACAGCGGGTGGCGTGAACGCGCTCGTTGCCGATGTCCATGCGCAGGCCAGTGAGCCGATTGTACGAGCGCGAGGCCAGCGTCAGTCGGGTCTTGGGCTCGCCGCCCAACAGGCGTGCCAGCGCCTCGCCGATGCCCCGCGAGGCGCCGACGATCATCACGTGTCGTTCGAGCCCTTCAGTGGCCTGCACCAGGCTCTCTCCAGGCATTCTCAGTGTGGAATCAACCATGTGATCTCCTTGCGCTCCTAGAATGGGCCAGTGACAGGCATTTTGCCACCCCGGTCCAGGGCCAGCGGCGCCTTGCCCCAGGGTGTCAGGACCTGCAAATCGCCGGCAAGGCGGTAGTCCACCGGCCGCCGGTTGACCAGCGCGTTGTACACCACCGTGCCAAGCTGCAGCAGCTTGACGTCGACCGGGATCTGCACGATCTGCTCCTTGCCCGCTGGCACACCGGCGAGCTTGGCTACGGTGCCCATGGCCGCTTCCTTGCCACCCAGCTCCAGCCTCCACTTCAAGGCCTCGAAACCCAGCATGCTGCCGCCCTTTTTGTTGGCCACGCCGACGTCCAGGACGAGCCCCACCCGCTGTTCGAGCAGGTTGGCCTTCTTGGCGCGGATGCCCACCAGGCGTACGTCCGGCTTGTGCAACATGGGGAAGTCGCCCTCGTGCTCGACCGGCACCTTCACCTCGCCAACAGGCGTGGTGAATCCAAAGGTGGTCGCCAGCGCATAGCCCACCTTGTCTACGCCCTGCACCGCCTTGCCGACGGCCAACACGTCGGTGAACTTGATGGCCACCGGCAACGCCACGTCGCTGCCGCCGCCGGCCTTCAACGTGAGGCCATCGCTCTGCTTGCCGGCCATCAACTGCTTGCCGGCCAGGGCGAAGGTGTAGGCAAAGGACGACGCCTTGACGGAGACGGGGTTGGGATTGTCGATGGTGAAGACGAAGTCCACCTCCGCCTTGGTGAAGTCGATCTTGCGCAGGTCCATGGACTTGAAGCTGACCCGTGGTTTGTAGGGGTCCAGGTCCAGACCCAGAGACTGCAATATGGCGCAGCCGCTCAACAGCAAGACCAGGGCGGTGATCGCGAGGTGTCGGTGCATGGCTCAATCCGAGGTCGGTTCGGGTTGTTCCGAGGGGGCTCCGCGCCGGCGCAGGTTCACCCACCAGACTCCGTCCTTTACACCGAATCGCCCTTGCCGGCACCCTTGCGGCCATGTGTCGCGCCTTCTGCCGCTGTTTTTGCCGGTCAATCCTGTTGTGGGGATTGGCTTCGCTCGTGGCTGGTTGTGCCGGCCCACCGACCATGCCCTCAACCGTCAAGACATCCACGGCGAAGCGACCGGCATCTGCGCCGGTGCTGATCCGCGACGCCACCCTCTGGCCGGCCACAGGCAAGACCCTTCGCGGTGACCTGCTGATGCGAGACGGCCGCATCGTCGCCATGGGCAAAGGCCTCAAGGCACCCGCCGGAGTGACCACGATCGACGCCAAGGGGCGCATCGTCACGCCCGGCCTGGTCGACATGCACTCCCATATCGGCGTGTACGCATCGCCCTCCGCCATGGCCAATGCCGATGGCAACGAGATCAGCGACGCGCTCTTGCCCATGGTGCGAGCGATCGACGCCTTTGACCCCGAGGATCCGGCCATCGCGCGCGCTGTCACAGGCGGCGTCACCACTTCGCTGATTCTGCCCGGCAGCGCCAACATCATGGGCGGCGAGGCCCTGTACGTGAAGATGCGCGGCCGCACTGTGGCCGAGATGGCGATCGCCGACGCGCCGCGTTCCATGAAGATGGCCATGGGCGAGAATCCGAAGCGACTACACGGCCGCAAGGGCAGGCAGCCGAAGTCCCGCCTCGGCCACGGCTGGCTGATGCGCAAGCGACTGTCGGAGGCCCGGGCTCTCATCGACAAACAGGCCCGATGGGATGGCGGCAGAACCGGCGACAAACCCCGTCCCGCGGATCTGGGTCTCGAGCCGCTCACCGCTCTGTTGCGCGGCCAGGTACTGCTGCACGTGCACTGCTACCAGGTGCACGACATCGAGACGCTGCTGCGCATCGCCAACGAGTTCGGCTTCAAAGTGCGCGCCCTGCACCACGCCTTGGAGGCGTGGAAGGTCCCTTCGTTGTTGAAGAAGGACGACGTTGCGGTAGCCACATTCGCCGACCTCTGGGGCTTCAAGATGGAGGCCTACGACGCCAGCGTACGGGCGCCGGCGATCCTGCATAAGGCGGGCGTCAAAGTGGCGCTGAAGTCCGACCACCCAGTGCTGGACGCACGTGAACTGGCCTGGGAAGCGGCCAGGGCGCATCACTATGGATTGCCGGCTCAAGCGGCGCTGGCGGCGATCACCCGGGTGCCGGCCGAGGTGATCGGCCTCGGTCATCGGGTTGGCACGTTGGCGGTGGGCAAAGACGCAGATATTGTGCTGTGGGGCGCCAATCCACTGCACCTGGGCGCACGGCCGGTGCGGGTCTGGATCGACGGGGTGCAGGTGGTGGGACCATGAATATGCGATGCATGACGCCCCTGGTGGCGGTACTTTTCGCGGCCGGCTGCGGTGGCGGCGGCGGTGCGCCCATGTCCCTGGCCGCCGATACCCGGACAGATAGCGATCCTGGTGACCTGGGCAGCGTGGACTCTCCTGGCCACGATGCGGGCGGGGACCGCGATGGCCAGGCGGAAGACGGCGCTGCGGTCGCCAACGACGTGGGCGTCACCCTCGACAGCGGGGGCCCACGTCCGCTGGACAGCGATGGCGACGGCGTCGCCGATGCCCTGGACTGCGCACCCAATAACAAGGCCGTGCATCCCGGCGCCACGGAGACCTGCAACACGGTGGATGATGACTGCGACGGCAAAACCGATGAAGACGTCACCAACAATTGTGGCGTATGCGGCGCCCTGCCCGCCGAGGTCTGCAACAACAAAGACGACGACTGTGACGGCCTCACCGACGAGGGGATGACGAATGCATGCGGTACGTGTGGCGCCGCCCCCAAGGAGACGTGCAACGGCAAGGATGACGACTGCGATGGCGCCATCGATGAAGGCCTCAAGAACAGCTGCGGCAAGTGCGGCGCCGTGCCCGCCGAGACGTGCAACGGCAAGGATGACGACTGCGACGGCACCACCGACGAGGGCGTCAAGAACAAGTGCGGCAAGTGCGGCCCCGTGCCCAAAGAGGCGTGCAACGGCAAGGATGACGATTGCGATGGCAAGGTCGACGAAGGCGTCAAGAACAAGTGCGGCAAATGCGGCGCCGTGCCCAAAGAGATCTGCAACGGCAAGGATGACGACTGCGATGGCGCCGTCGACGAAGGCGTCAAGAACAAGTGCGGCAAGTGCGGCGCCGTGCCCAAGGAGGTCTGCAACGGCAAAGATGACGACTGTGATGGCGCCAAGGACGAAGGCGGCGTCTGCGGCAGCGGCAAGCCGAAGGTCTGCTACCCCGGCGTCAACAACACCTACACCGTCTGCCTGAACCTGGTCAGCAAGGCGACCATCAAGATCGGCGGCTACAACTGGCCGGCCAGCTCCAACCCGCAATACAAGCAGCCGAGCAACCTGCTGGACCTGGGCTCGGCCTCCAGCAGCTTGAAGGTCGCCAAGAACTTCAACCTGGGCGAGTTCATGCAGGCCTCCAAGGGCAAGTACGGCATCTACAGCGCCAAGACGGTATCGCGCTGGCAGTCGGTGCGCAGCGCCCTGGGTGTGGCCCTGCACGTCAACAGCGGCTTCCGCAGCCCCGGCTACAACGCGGGCATCGCCGGCGCGGCCAAGTTCTCTCGTCACATGTATGGAGACGCCGCCGACGTCACCGCCAAGGGCAAGGTCTCCTTGAGCAAGATCGCCTCGACCTGCAAGGCCAAAGGCGCCGGCTATACGCAGTTGTACTCCAGCCATGTGCATTGCGACTGGCGCAACGACCCCCTCGGCCACGACTTCTGGCCCAAGAAGACGGGCTTCGGCAACTGGAGCCTGCCGCCTGCCAGCGACAGCGAAGTGCCGGGTAGTGGCGACTGGCAGGAGCGCCATTCGTGGGCCCGCGTGGTCGGCCCCGACGTGCTGAGGCCGCGACTCGGCCGGCACCTGGTCTTCCGCGCCGCCTGGGGCCCCGGCTTCGACGAGGGCATCCCATGGGTGCAGTGGCACGTACACGGGCCCCATCGCAGCTGGCACTTCGGGCCGCAGGTCGGACTGGCTTTCACACCCGAGGTGGTCGGCCGCTGGCGCGTCCAGTGGCAGGTCGGTGCCCGCGTCAAGGGCGAGATCACCTTCGACGTCGAACCCGCCAAGGCGACCCGATGAGCTGCTGCAGCGCCCGACGCCGGCAGCCGCAGCGCGGGCTCTTGACCTTGGCGGCCTTGTTGGCCGCTACCGCACTCGGCGGGGTCACGCCCACGCAGGCCACCGAGGGGCCGCCCAAGGGCAAGGCGTGGGTCCTGACCGGTGCCACCATCCACACCATGACGTCGGCGCCCTACCTCGACGGGACCCTGGTCATCGAAGCGGGGCGCGTCACCTGCATCTCGGGACGCCAGGCAGGGGCTCCAACCAGTCCTGCCTGCACGACGCCGAAAGGCGCCTGGATCCTGCGCCTGAATGGCGGCGTGATCCTGCCCGGCCTGGTGGAATCGGCTGCCCACATCGGCATGGTCGAGGTGAGCCTGGAACCGGCCAGCCAGGACGGCGTGGTCGCGGGCGTCGACATCGCCGCCCATGTGCGGGCCATGGACGGTCTGCACATGAACTCCCGCCTGCTGGAGGCGGCACGCAAAGGCGGCGTGACGGCGCTGATCTCGCGCCCACTGGGCCGTGGTCTGGTCATCGGCCAGAGCGTCGCGCTGCGCAGCCTGGGTGCCACTGTGGAGGCCGCAGTGCTGAGTCCCACCGTGGCCATGCACGTCAACCTGGGCAATCGGGCCAAGATGAAGGGCAGACCACTGGTGGGCGCCCGTTCAGGCCAGCTGGCCGCGCTTCGAGATGCCTTGCGTCGCGCGGGACGGATCGCCCAAACCGCCAAGAAGCCGCCTGCGGGCGACGCCGAGTTGTCCAGGATCTGGCACGACCCGGCCATGCAAGCCCTGGCGCGGGTGCGGCGGGGCGAGCTGCCCCTGGCCATCCATGCCAACCGCGCCGAGGACATCTCCGCCGCCCTGCGTCTTGGTCGCGAATCGAAGGTCCGGCCGATCATCATCGGCGGCGCCGAGGCCCACGTGGTGGCCGGGGAGCTGGCGCGCGACAAGGTGCCAGTGGTGCTGGCGCCGGTGCGGGCACGGCCCAATTCCTTCGAGACCCTGCGCGCCCGCGATGACAACGCCACGCTCCTGCAGCGGGCGGGGGTCACACTGGTGCTCGCCACGGCCAGCAGTCATCGGGCTCGCAACCTGCGCTGGCAGGCGGGCCTCGCCGTGGCCGAGGGCCTGCCACGGGCGGTTGCGCTACGTGCCATCACCCGGACGCCGGCCGAGGTCTTCGGGCTGGGCGCTACGGCGGGACGCATCGCTGCGGGTCAGCCGGCCTCCCTGGTGGCCTTTGACGGGGACCCGCTGACGCTGAAGAGCCGCATCAAGGCGGTCATCATCGGCGAACACGTAGATCTGCAGCCACTTCAACGCTGAGGGGCGGTCGGCTCAGCCGTCGCCTCAGCCATCGCCACCGAGGCGAACCGCGGTGCTCAGGGTCTCATCCTTGCCCCTGCCGCCGACTTCCGGCCCGAAGATCGCCTCGAGGTCGGAGCGATTGAGCGTCTTGACGCCATCCACTTCGGCCTCGATGGCCGCCTTGGCCAGGGCGCGCTTGCCTTCCTGCAGGCGCAGGATGTGGTCCTCCACCGTGTCCTCGACGACCATTCGCAGGACCAGCACAGGCAGGGTCTGGCCGATGCGATGGGCACGATCCGAGGCTTGCTGCTCCGCGGCCGGATTCCACCACGGGTCGTAGTGGATCACGGTATCGGCGGCGGTCAGGTTGAGGCCGACACCGCCAGCCTTGAGGCTGATCAGGAAGATGGGGGGGCCGTCCTTGGCCTGGAAGGCGCGAATCACTGTCGGCCGATCGCGGGTCGAGCCGTCCATGTAGGCGCACTCGATACCCCGCTCCTCCAGCTTGCCGCGCAGCAATTTCAGCATGGTGGTCCACTGGCTGAACACCAACACCCGCCGCCCTTCGTCGATAAGCTGCAGCACCGTGCGCAGGAAGAGGCTGGTCTTGGCCGACTCCTTCACCTCACGGGCCTCGTCGAAAGGCAACAGGTCTGGATGACAGCAAGCCTGACGCAAGCGCAGCAAGGCCTCCAACACGCCCAAAGCCGACCGCTCGAGCCCGACGTCGTCGACCAGCTGCATGACACGCGCTCGGTAGCTGTTGCGCACGCGCTCGTACAGGCGACGCTGCGGCGTCTCCATGCGGCAACGCAGGGTCACCTCGGTGATCGGCGGCAGCTCCTTGTCCACGTCGGACTTCAGCCGACGCAGCACAAATGGCCGCAAGCGGGCGCGCAACTGCTCCATGGCGTCCGCGGCGGCGCCGGCTCGGGCCACGCGCGTCCTGTAGCGGCGCACGAAACGGGCCCGGGTGCCAAAGAAGCCGGGCATGAGGTACTGGAAGAGACTCCACAGCTCGAGCAGGTTGTTTTCCAGCGGCGTGCCGGTCAGCGTCAGTCGGTGGTTGGCACGCAACTCCCTGGCGGCTCGGGCCGTCTGGCTGCCCGGGTTCTTGATGGCCTGCGCCTCGTCCAGCACCGCCCACTGGAAATTCCAACCGCGCAGACGCTCCAGGTCGTGCCGCAGCAGGGCGTACGAGGTCACCACCAGGTCGTAGTTGTCCAGGTTGTCGAGCTGGGTTTGGCGGGTGGCGCGATCGTCGCCGCCCAGCACCAACACACGCAGCGAGGGTGTAAATCGCGCGGCCTCGTCCGCCCAGTTCTGCACCACCGACGTGGGCGCGACCACGAGCGACGGACTTGTCGCGCGCCCAGATTCGATGTCGGCCAGCATCACCGTCAACGCCTGTACGGTCTTGCCGAGCCCCATGTCGTCTGCGAGGCAGCCGTGCAAGCCCAGGTCCCGCACGGTGCACAGCCAGTCGTAGCCATGCCGCTGATAGCTGCGCAAATCGGCATTCAAGCCTTCGGGCAGGGGGTGTGAGCCGATGCCTTCGAAGTTCAGGATGCGATCGACGAAGGCCAACCATCGACCGTCGCGATTGGCGTCCTCGGCCACCAGGTCGGCCAGGATGGGCAACAGGAATGGTTCAACCCGCCATTCGCCCGGCTCGTCTGCCGGCTGGCCCAGCTCCTGCAGGTCCATCAAGGCGCCTGAGTGCCGAGTCAGCCACTTGGTAGGCAGCCTGGCCATCTCGCCGCCGGCCAGGCGGATGTAGCGCGTACCGGCCCGCCAGGTCTGTATCACATCGGCCAGGGAGAGCCGCTCGCTGCCCGCCTGCAGGGTGACCTTGATGCCGAACCAGTCGACGCCGCTGCGCACGTGCACGCCCGGTCGAACCGGGTGCTCGCTGGGTCGCATTCGGGTCAACGCGTCGCGACCATAGACCTCGGCGCCATCGGCTTCGAGGGCCGGGAGGTGGTCGATCAGGAAGTCCAGGGCTTCGTCCGGTGGCAGGTGGGCCGGCAAGGCGCCGGAGATGGCTTCACAGACTCGGCGATGCCAGCCCTCTTCCACTTCTGCGTCCCGCTGCCACAGCACGGAGCGGCCCCCCGTGCCGGGGCGCGAGAAAACACGCGCACCTTCGTTGGCCTGGAACACCCGCACCTCGCGTGCGTCCTCGCCATCGAGTCCGACAAGATCGGGCGGCGGCGGGTAGGCGAACTGCAACTCCACGGTCATGACCTCGTCGGCTTCCCCCAGGCAGATGCGCGGGATCGGCTCGCCGATGAGGACCGGCGGCAACCGTGACGAGCGCTCCTCGAGCGGCACGGCAGCGCGCAGGGCGGGCACCACGTCGCGGCAGAAGGCGGCGACATCGTCCGATGAGATGTGCAAAGGACCGCTGCGCAACAGGTCCAGTGCGGCGCTGCTGCGACAAGCGGGCCGCACGATGCAGCGCTCTTGCCGGAGGTAGAACCATGGCACCGGACCCGGCAACAACACGTGATCGGCGCCACTGCTACCGGGAGCGTGGGTCTGCAGACGGGCGCGCACCTCAAGGCCACCGTCGGCCGTATCTTCCACGATTACGGTGACCTCGCGCTCGACGCCGGCGACGCTTGCGTCATCGCCGTCCACGCGCAAGGTGCCCGCAGGGGCGTCTACGAAGAGGCGCAGAAAGACGTCTACGAAGCCGGATTGGATGGTGCGCACGCGCAGGTCGTGCCGGTTCACCGAACACAGGACCGGGATGAGATCGTCGCGATTGGCCGCGGGATCGTCGCCTGTCCGGTAGCCGAAATGGCCGACTGCAGATGGCTTCCAGCCGAGCACCGCGCCGCTCGCCCGGCGCCCCTTGTCGCCGACCGTGCGCTTCCGACGCTGCACGCCCACGACCATCTTCTCGCCGGCGCCTTCGAGGCTCAATTCGTAGCAGATCCAGGAGCGCTGTTGAGGCACCGCCCCGCGGTCGCTGTCTTTGACCCGGCCGAGTACATCGCGCCAGCCCACCGACTTCACCTGTGATGGGTCGGCGCGCTCCAGCGCCCCACGCACCGCCAGCGAAGCGGCCACGACATGCGGGCAGCCGCCATCCCAGAGGCGGCAGGTGCAATCCCACTCCTCGAGCACGGCGACCGAGCCGGAGAAGTCGATGCCGAGCGAGACCTCGTGGTCCACGTCCCGGGAGCTACTCCGCAGGATCACATCGAAGCCGTCGCCCCCCTCGTCGCCATGGTCCGCGTGCCGACGGGCCAGCCGTTGCACATGCCCCTGCATCAGGGAGTCCCGACCAATTCGCCACATGGGTGGCGAAATGACCTCTTCGAGCAGGCTCAGATTCAGACGCATGAACCACCATCCGCGGCGGCTGGGGCCGCGACGACCGTTTCTTGTCCAAGTTCATCGGCGGGCACAGGCCCCTGCAGCTCGCTCAACAGCACTGTCGCGAAGGCCCCTGCCGGCAGCGTGAACGAGACGAGGATGCCGTCCGAGTCCATGGCCGCCTCTACGTCGCCAACGCTGGCGTGCAACGCCCGCCGCGTACCCGCCGCGAGGCTGCCGATGCGGGAGAAATCCGCCAGTGACAGCCCGCACCCGTCGAGGATCTGCTGCTCGTAGCGCCCGGCCTCGTCTTGCGGCAGCCGCATCTTGGGCCCCCACATGGGACCTGTCAGGCGGACTTCTGCGCGATCCAGGCGGGCCTGCTCACGGGTCGTATCGTCGCTCGGAAACTGACCGCCCGTATCGGTCTTCTGGCACATGTCGCCTGGCAGGACGCGATGGGCGATTCCCTCGGCCATGCGGCTGGCCAGCGTGCGATTGAAGACCTCGCTTTGCAGAGCGGAAGCGGCCAGACGACGCATGGTGCGGTCGCGCAGATCCACCTGGTGCGTGCGATCGTCGACGGTGCGCAGCGCGAGTTTGCCGGACAGCCCCTGGCTGAGCGCCCAGCCAGCGGCCAGGGTCGCGCCGCCATGTCCCATGCGCTGGGGGCCATAGAAATTGGGCAGGCCGAAACGATCGAGCAGCTCCAGCTTTGCCTGGACGCGCGGCAGATCGTCGGCCAGGGCACCTCGCAGCAGGATCCGAAAACGATTGCCGGCCAGGTGCCCGGTTCGAAGCTTGTTGCGATGCCGCCGGTGATCCAGCACCCGGACGCGGTCGTCGTCGATGTCCTCGATGCGGTCGCCTGCCATCGCCGGCACGCTGACCCACTGCCGCGTGATCGCGCGCCGATCTTTGAGCCCGGCCATGCCGATGTCGCGGTCGGAGATGCGCAGCCGGCGCGCGATATGCCGGCGCAGGGCGGGACCGGCCACGTTCCGTTTCTCTACCCGCAAGTACAAATGCTCGCCCTCGCCGCAGGGTTCATACAGGGGCAGCTCGTCAACGACGAAGTCCTCTATCTGTTCCCGAATCCCTGCCACACAGCCGGCAATCTCCCCCGTGGATCGGGGGAGCGGGGCCAGGGGCAGCAAGGGGCAGAGATGAGGGGAGGCGGTCGAAACCATGGCCGGTCAGTTTGGACCGATTGGCAGGTGGAAGCAACCTTGTACGCCAACGCTGCGCCCTTGGAGGCGATGCGACTTGACCGGGGCCGGCAAAGCGCCCAAAACCCTCGGCTGCCGCGCACTGCCCCGCAGGCGCCGGCGGAGGGCGCGATGAGCAGCACCGACGAACGCAACAACGCCTCGATGGCGGGATCGACGCCAGATCCCGACCGGCGACGCCATTTCATCACCGAGATCATCGACGCCGACCTGGCCGGCGACAGGCACGACCAGGTGGTGACCCGCTTTCCGCCCGAGCCCAACGGCTACCTGCACATCGGTCACGCCAAGTCGCTGCACCTGAACTTCGGCCTGGCGCGTGACTATCGGGGCCGCTGCCACTTGCGCTTCGACGACACCAATCCGGTGGCCGAAGATGTGGAATTCGTCGAGTCGATCCAGTCCGACGCCCGCTGGCTGGGTCTGGATTGGGGCGAGCACCTGTACTTCGCGTCGGACTACTTCGAGCGCATGTACGAGCACGCCGTGCTCTTGATCAAAACGGGCAAGGCATACGTCTGCAGCCTGGACAAGGACGAGGTCCGGGCGCAGCGGGGATCCTTCGAGGAGCCGGGCGTCAACAGCCCCTATCGGGATCGGTCTGTGGCCGAGAACCTCGACCTCTTCGCGCGAATGCGGGCCGGCGAGTTCGCCGATGGCACGCACCTGTTGCGGGCGAAGATCGACATGGCCCACCCGAACATGATCATGCGCGATCCGCCCCTGTACCGGATCCGACATGCCCACCATCACCGCACGGGTGACGACTGGTGCATCTACCCGATGTACGACTTCGCCCACTGCCTTGAGGACGCTTTCGAGGGCATCACCCACAGCATCTGCACGCTGGAGTTCGAGTCCAGCCGTGAGCTCTATGACTGGGTGCTGGACGCCCGCGACTGGCCCGTTCGGCCGCACCAGTACGAGTTCGCCCGGTTGAGCCTGGGCTACACGATCATGAGCAAGCGCAAGCTGCTGCAGTTGGTCAATGAGGGCCGGGTCATGGGTTGGGATGATCCGCGCATGCCCACCCTGGCCGGCATGCGACGACGTGGCATCACGCCGGAGGCGATCGCGGATTTCTGTGATCTGATCGGCGTGGCCAAGAACAACAGCGTGGTCGACATCGGCAAGCTGGAATTCTGCATGCGCACGGACCTGGAGGCGCGCACCCCGCGCGGCATGGGTGTATTGCGGCCCCTGAAGGTGGTGCTGAGCAACTGGCCGGCCGACCGCGTCGAGTCTTTGCAGGTGCCCTGGTGGCCGGCTGAAAGCGACCGCGGCGGCACGCGCACCATGCCCCTGACACGCGAGATCTGGATCGATCGCGAGGACTTCGCCGCCGAGCCGCCGCCGAAGTGGCGCCGCCTGGCACCCGGTGCGGAGGTGCGCTTACGCCACGCCGCGCTGGTGACCTGCGATGAGGTCATCCACGACGACGATGGCGAGCCGGTGGAGCTGCGCTGCACGGTGGACCTGGACAGCATCGGCGGGCGCGCACCGGACGGCCGCAAGGTCAAGGGCACCCTGCATTGGGTCTCGGCATCCGAGGGCGTCACCTGCCCCGTGCGACTGGTCGATCGCCTGTTCACCATCGAGCAGCCGCTCGCCGACCCCGCGGTGGACTTCCACCACTGGCTGAATCCAAATTCCATGATCGAGCTCGAAGCTATCGTGGAGCCCGCTGTGGCCGCCCTGGAGGCCGGCGCCCGTGTGCAGTTCGAGCGCGTCGGCTGGTTCTACGCCGATCCCGCTGATTGGAAGCCCGGCACGCCGACCTTCAACCGGACGATCGGTCTGCGCGACAGCTGGGCCAGACAGACCGGCAAGGCGCCGGTCAAGGGGCGACCCGATCGCGGTCGCAAGGAGACCGCGAAAAAGCCATCCCCGCCGACCTCAGCTGGCAGTAAATCCGACGTTCGAGACGCCACGCGTTCGGCCGCGCCGCCGTTGGCCGCCCGGCTGCGCAGCTACCAGGACGACCTGGGTCTGTCGGCGCACGCCGCCGACGTGCTCACCGGGGACAAGGCGCTCAATGCCTTCTTCGAGGCCGGTCTGGCTGCCGGGGCGCCCCCGACTCCGCTGGCGAAATGGACCGTCAATGTGTTGCTCGGCGAGGCCGAAGACGGCGACGTGACAGCCCTGCCGGTGGACGGCGCCGCCCTTGCAGCGCTCGTGGTCCTGGTCGAGGCTGGCGACATCACGGTTTCAGCAGGCAAGCGGGTGGTGGCCGAGATGGCCCGTTCGGGCGAGCCCGCAGCGGCCATCGTCGAGCGCCTGGGCCTCAAGGCCATGCAGGATGACGACGCGCTGGCGGCCATCGTCGACGGGGCGCTCGCCGAGGTACCCGACGAGGTGGCGCGCTACAAGGCCGGCGAGAAGAAGCTCTTCGGCTTCCTGATGGGCAAGGTCATGCGCGCCGCGGCTGGCAAAGCGGACGCGAAGTCGGTCCGCAAGTTGCTGGGTCAGCGGCTGGGCTGAGCCAGCGACCGGGTGGCGTGAGCGGGCGAGCTTGGAGGCTTCAGCGACCTGACGGACGCGCCGCTATTGTCACACGAAACACCACCGGACCGTCACGCCGCGGCACGACCACCGCGGCATAGGTGCCCACGTCATCGCGCGAGGCCATGGCGACGACGCCTTCCATGCCAGGCTGGACCACCTCGACCACCAGCCCCCCATTCGCCCCGGGCCGAACCGAGGCGATGGTCGGTCCGTAGTACATGCTGCGCCGCGTGGTCACGACCAGCATCTGGCGGTCGAAGTCGATGGCCGGCTTGTTGAGGAGGGGATCGGTATTGGGCGGCGAGGGCTGCTTCTTCTGGATGCGAAGTTTCGGCAGCCGGGCAACGAACGCATCGTAGGCCGCCTGGTCGACGATGACATGGCCCTCGTGCTCGCTGCTGAGCGCCGGCGTCGTCATGAGTACGCGACCGCTGTGCTGACGCGCGATCGGGACATCCATCAAGGGCTCCGGTGCCACGGCGGGCGAAGCGCAGCCGGCGCACGCAGCCAGGATACACGCGATCGAGCCGGCCAGAGCCGCCTCCACCATGGGCACACGCAAAGCCATTGTCACCCTCCGATCCACGATCCGCGACAACGACCGAGCGCAAATCCGCCCATCCCGCCGCTCCGGCTCCACATCCCTTCTACGTTCCTCGCCCCAACTCCGCTACCCTGCGCTTCACCATGCCGACCGCCCTCCGACGCACGTTCATCCCGCTCGCCCTCATCATCAGCCTGGCGTCCTGGGCCTGCAGCGACACGGAGCCTGCCGCCAAGCCCGCCGCAAACGCAGAGACGGACCAGCCCTCGCCGCCAACCCGCTGCCCTGACAACCGCCAGGTCTGCGTGATCCACGGGGCCGACCTTGCGACCGACATGCCCTGGCTCAGCGGCCCGCTGGCGGCCGTGAGACCGACCGACTACATCCTGACCAACGGCCTGGCCCGATACACCATCCGCGGCAAGGGCATCGGCGCCGCCATGTATGGCAGTCGGGGCGGCTTGCCAGTAGACGCCGCGCGACTTGGAAAGGCGGGCGGGGTCGGGCCCGGACCGGTCGAGGCGCTGCGCGAGCTGGTGCTGACCGTAGACATGCACCTTGTCGACCCGGACAGCTTCACCGTCGGATCCGACGGCGACGACGAAGCGCATCTCGACGTGATTGGTGAGTTGGTGAAGTTCCCGACCCTGGACGAGGCCCTGGGCAAACCGCTGCCCCAAGTCTCCGCAAGCCATCGCTACACGTTGCGGGCTGACAGCACAGCGCTGGAGATCCGCACCACTCTGACGCCTGGCGACGGAACCAAGACCCAGGTGCTGGTGGCAGACTTCCTGTTCTGGGGCGGCGAGGTGGCCATGTACCTGCCCGAGTCGGGTGACCAGTTGCTACCGGCGGCCGGATTCAGCGACACCATCGGCTTTACCGGCCGCCGCCCGGGCGCTGCGCCCACCGCACCCGACTTCGCTTGCGCCATCAGCGCACCAGAGCCCATGTCGACCTTGGACGCCGGCGCTATCAAGGCGATCATGCACGGCACCATCAAGATACCGCCCGAGGGGGTCACAGTTCGACGATTCCTGGCCTGTGGCGGCAGGGAAGGCAGGGACCTCGCCGCCGCGATGAACGCAGCGCGCATCGCCGCGGGCCACGGCACCTGGGATACGTTGGCGGAGGGCACGGTTGAAGACGGCCCCGGCCCGGAGGTGGTGGAGGTCCTGGACGCCCAGGATCAGCCGCTGACGCGCTGTGATGTGGACAAGGCCGGCCAGTTTCGATGCCCGGTGCCCAACGATGCCGAGCGACTGGCTGCCGGCTGGCTGGGCGACGGCGGCCCCGGTCTGCAAAGCGGTGGGCAGCCAGGCTCTGGCCCTGCCGTTGGCCTGGCCGCCTCGGGACCGCACTTCTTGAAAGGGCCAGCACCCACAGAGCTGCGCATCGACGCCACCCGAAATGACAAGCCGCTTACAGTGCGAGTCACCCTGCGGCCGACCGACGCGGACCCGGACAAGCTCAGAAGGCGCACATTCATCAACGTCGACGGCCTGGCCAGCCACCAGGTGCCGGCAGGCGCATACGAGGTGTGGCTTACGGCAGGTCCGCTCTCGTCCATGCACCACGAGAAGATCCAGCTCATCGCCGGCCAGACTGTGACGGTCAAAGCCAGTCTCGCGCAGGTGGTCAAGGCGCCCGGCTGGATCGCCGCCGATCTGCACACCCATGCCGAGCCCTCGTCGGACAGCTCGGTGCCCGTGGCCACGCGTGTCGCCGGGGCTGTGGCCGAGGATCTCGACTACGTGGTGGCCACCGATCACGACGTGACCACCGATTATCGGCGCTGGATCGAGCACAGCGAGCTGCTCAGCCCCGGCAAGGGCGGGTGCATTCGGGTCGGCGAGGCTGGCGGACGGCTGCTGACCGCCGTCGGCCAGGAGATCTCCACGCTCAAGACGGGCCACTTCAACGTCTGGCCATTGAAGGCCGGGCCCGAGGGCGCCCTCGGCTGGTACCAACTGGGGCCCAAGGCGCTGCTGGACGCACTGCACGGTAGCGAGGCGGACCGCGTGGTGCAGTGCAACCATCCACGCTTCGAGAGCTTCTCGTATTTCAAGACGATCAAGTTCGACGTCGCCAAGACCGACAAGGCGCTCCTGCGCTGCGATCTGATGGAGGTCGTCAATGGCCTCAGCCACAAAGAGACGGCCCAGGTGCTGATCGATTGGCTCGGTCTGCTGAACCGCGGCATCCGCATCACGGCCACGGGCGTCAGCGACTGCCACGAGTCGGCGGATGCCATCGGCAATGTGCGCACCTGGGTCTACCTGGGCGAGGCGGCGACGGCAGGATTGTGCGAGGGCGGCGCTGCGGTCGTGGACAAGGCCTTGATGGCTGGCCGCGCGGTGGCCAGCGGCGGTCCGATGGTGACCATGAAGGTCAGTCGAGCCAAATCCGTGGCGCAAATCGGCGACCTGCTGCCGGCCGAACCAGGCCCCGCATCGGTCCACGTCCAGGTGGCCGCGCCGGAGTGGCTGCCGCTGGGCACCGTGGAGATCTACGCAGGCGGGGCCAAGATCGCCAGCGAGCCGGTAGGCGCCACCGAGGTGAAGGCTGGCGCGCGCGTTGCAGATGTCGCGGTACCACTGCCCGAATCGGCGACCGACACCACCGTCGTGGCAGTGCACGTACCCTCGCCGGGGGGCGGCGGCTGGCCAGGGATCCAGTCGCCGGCATGGGCGGTCACCAACCCCGTGTTCATCGATGGCGATGGTGATGGGAAGTGGTTCGGCCAGTCAGCACCCTGAGCTGGCAAGCGCTCATCGTGCCAACACACGGCCACCAAACATCACTTCGCCGACGATTCAACCTTCGCTATCCTGTTTCCAATATGCCCGCCGACCCGACTGGCACGCGCTACACCGAGGTCCAGGCCCGCACCATCACGCGGCTGTCTGGCGTGGTCGATCCGTGGTTCTTGGGCCGCTACGGCATGAACCTCTACCGCGGCTGTGAGCATGGCTGTGCCTACTGCGACGGGCGGGCCGAGCGCTACCGTGTGCAAGGACAGTTCGACCGTGAGATCACCGTCAAGACCAACGCAAAAGACGTATTCGCGGGCGAACTGCAACGACGCAAGGAGCCCGGATTCATCATGCTCGGCGGGGGCGTATGCGACGCCTGGCAGCCGGCCGAGGCGCACTATCAACTGGCGCGTAGCATCCTGGAGCTGGCGCTGGCCCACAACCTGCCGGTCCTGGCATTGACCAAGTCGGCGCTGATCGAGCGGGATCTGGACCTGTTGGCGGCCATCAACGAGCGCAGCCGCGCCCTGCTCTGCTTCTCGATCCAGACCACAGACGAGGACATCCGAACACACTTCGAGCCCGGCGCCGCGCCGCTGGCCGAACGCTGGCGCCTGCTGGCAGCCGCTCGCGAGCGCGGCATCCCTACGGGCGTCATGGCCATGCCGACCCTGCCCGGCATCTCTGACAGCGAGGAGGCGGTCGAATCGCTCGTCGCCACGGCGGCCGAACACGGCGTGGCCTTCATTCTGTGCAGCGGTCTGACCCTGCGCCCCGGCGTGCAGCGAGAGCGCTACCTGGCGGCGGTGGCCGATTATGATGCAGAGTTGTTGCCCGGTTACGAGTGGATCTACGCGACGCTCCGGCGCTCAGGCAGGGGTGACGGTCGCTACCAGCAGCGCCTGGCTCGCCGCTTCCGCGCTGCGCTGGCCCGTCACAATCTGCCGGGACGCATCCCTCACCACCTCTTCGCCGGCCTGATGCCCATCTACTCCGAAGTGTCCGTATTGCTGGAGCACCACGCCTGGCAGGCGGCGGCAGAGGGTCGATCGAGCAGGTCTCTTCAAGCCGCCGGTTGGGGCATCCAGCGCTGGGCCCGGTGCCGCGTCTCAGAGCAGGGAAGGCGTCGGGATTTCAGCTACCGATCGGTGGAGGACGCCTTCCTTCAGATCGCCGTTGAAGACGATTGGAGCCGCATCGAGGGCGTCGATGAGCGTGCGGCTGAGGCCATCCGCGACCTGATGCCGAGGGTGCAGGCCGCCCGCGGCGACCAAGGGCCGCAGCAGATGTCGCTGGTTTGAGCTGGCGAGTTCCCAAAGATGCCAGGTGTCAATACCTGACCCCATAGACGGTGGTGGCTCAGTGCATCGATTGTGGGCAAAGGTGTCAAGTTTCGATGCTTGGCGCTCCGCTCAGTCGACGGTGATCGACTTGCTTACGTTTTTGGGTACGTCGGGGTGCACGCCGTGTTCCTTGAATCCCAGGCGGTTGAGCCAGCCGGCTTTGAGCAGGCTCATGCGCAGGGCCATGCGTTGCAGGACCAGGGTGGCGCTGAAGACCGTCATCAGGGTGTCGTTGGTGCGTGGCAGGGTGATGTAGACGTTGCGGTAGCCGGGGTTGTCGGCTGGGGCTTTTTCGGCCGCTTCGCGCAGTGCGGGGTGCTCCTCGGCGATGACCACGGTGGTGGCGCCGCGGATCTTGTGGGTGTTGATCTGCGAGACGGTCAGAAGCACGTCGCGTTCGTCGGGACCGGTGATGTAGATCAGCGGATAGTCCTCGTAGAGCGCGTCCAGCAGCACGTCTCGATCCAGGGTCTCGTCCAGCAGGTCCTGCTCCCGGCCCTTGAGCGAGAAGGTGGTATCCGGTGAGAAGACCGAGTCGGTCAACGCCTGCACCAGCCTGCGCACGCCGTTCATGGAGAGATCGCTGGCTGCGGCCAGCTCCAGGAGTCGATCCAGGGCCTGCCCGGTGGCGACCATCAGGCGTTCGACCTGTTGCGGGCCGAATAGGGTGTTCTTGCCCAGGATGGTGTTCGGGCCGTGCTTGAACTCCGAGCCCTCGAAACCCTCGGCGTGGTTGAGCACCACCTCGCGAATCTTCAGGGCGCCTTCGCGGGCGATTGCGGCGGTGCGGGTGGCCAGCAGGTGCATGGAGGGGCGCAGGTAGAGCATCTGCGCGGCGACCTCGATCTCGGCCTCCGTGGAGGTGAAGGTGGCCCGCAGCAGGTCGGGCAGCGCGCCCAGCTTCGACCAGCGCGCCCGAGCCTGCGCGGCCATGGCTTCGGCCACGTCCGCGGGCAGGTCGCCTTCCTTCGATCGTTCCCGCGCCAGGAGCAGGGACAGGCCATAGAACACCGCCACCTGGTTCATGAAGCTCTTGGTCGCCGGCACGGCGATCTCGGGTCCGCAACGAAGTGGGATGACCAGGTCGCTCTTCTCCTGCGCGAGGGTCGAGTTGACGTTGTTGACCAGCGCCACGCGGCCGATGTTCAGGCCGCTTCTGATGATGCTGTTGAGCACATCGATCAGGTCCTTGGTCTCGCCGCTCTGGCTGACCGCGATGACCAGATCGCCATCGGACAGGGAGCTGGCAAACTGGCCGCGGAAGACCCCCGGCAGCACCGCAACGAGTTCACAACGGCATAGTTCGTTGAAGAACACCGCCGCCGCCTTGGCCGCGTGCAGGGAGGTACCGCAGCAGATCACATACAGGCGGCCCCCGGCGCCGATGGTCTGCAGGCACATCTGCACGAATCGCTGCGTCGCGGCGGCGAAATCGCGCTCGTCCTCGCGCTCCAGCAGGCTGTCCAGCAGGCGCACGGCCAGACGGTCGTTGGCATCGCGGGCCATGGGCGGCAGATCGGCCAGGAACCCGCGCTCGGCGGAGACGAGCTGCTCGGCCAGGACCGCGTCGGCGGTATCCGCCCCACTCTCGCGCACCCGGTCGGGCAGCGCCGCCAGCAGGGACTGGAAGGCGTCGGTATCGACGAGGGCGTGCAGCTGTTCGGCCATCACGTCGTCATCGACCTGGTCGCGCAGCACATCGAGCCGACCCCGCACATCCGTCGTCTCGTCCGCGTCCAGACTGTCGAACGCCGGCGAGACCTCCTGGGTGAAGGCGCTGCCACCGAGGAAGTGGCTGATCACATCCAGCACCGTCTGTTCCTGGGCGGCGATCTCCTGGTCCATGAAGGTCTCGAAGGGGGGTACCAGTGCGATATCGCTGGCGCGCAGTCGACTGCGCACGGGCTCACGCTGCAGCGGCACCGCTTTGCGGCTCTCCTCGTCTCCGCGGATGCCGTAGAGCTGCCATCCGCTGTCGTCCATCTCGACGAACTCGCCCTCGACCATGGGCACCACGATGCGCGTCAGCTTGAGCACCGATGACAGGTCCGACGAGGCGATGTGGAAGCGGCCGCCGACCTCGTCCTGGCCGACGCCGAAATAGAGGCTCGAGCCCGCCTTGATGGCCCATACGGTGCGCACCAGGGGGTCGACCACCACGGCGGCGAAGGAACCTTCCAGTCGCAGGGTCACGTCGGAGATGGCGGTGCGCATGGCCTGGCGGCGGATCTCCGGCGTGCGTCGTTTGCTTGCGGAGAGGTTGAGCAGCTCGCGCGCGAACAGGTGCTCGACAGCGTGCACGACCATCTCACCGTCGTTGTCCGAGCGGACCGCGTGGCCTTCGGCGATAAGCCAGTTCTTCAGCCCGTCGCAGTTGGTCACGTTGCCGTTGTGTGCGCCGTACAGGTGCACCCGGCAGTCCACCTCATGGGGCTGGGAGTTGGCCTGGTCGACCGCGCCGAAGGTCGCCCAGCGCACCTGTCCGCAGAGGATCTGGCCGGCCATTTCGGTGATGCCCAGCTTGTCGGCCATCACCGAGGGTGCGCCCACGCCCTTGGCCAATTGCACCGTCTCGCCCGGCCCCTGGATGGCGGCGCCGGTCGAATCGTAGCCCCGATACTCCAGGGTTTTGAGCAACTCACCTGCGATGCGGCCCAGGTCCGCCCGCTCGCGCTCGAAGATCAGGCCGATGACTCCACACATGGGGCAATGCCTCCGGGTCCGCTCGCCGACCCGCTCAGGATTCGTTGGGGTTCAGGACGCCGCGATGGTCTGCCGGACCAGGCCGTCGACGGCGTCGCGCAGGTTGCGGGCCCGGTCGACCAGGCCGTCCAGCTCGGCGTCCATGGTGGCGCGGAACTCGACGTCGTCGATGGAGGGCAGGTTGATGCGCACGTTGTAGACGGCGCCCTCGACCCCCGCACATGCCATCAGGGCGGCGACGCCGGCATCGGTGACCGAAGCCGGGTTGCCCAGATTCGCCACGGTCGCGGCCAGCTCCAGCGCCTGCAGACAGGTGCGTGCGGTCTCAAGCGGCACCTGGGAGGCGGCCTGGTAGCCCAGCTGGATGGCTTGCTTACGCGCCGCTTTTTCCTGGGCCGTCTTGCGCGGCAGGCGCATGGCCACCAGCACGTGATTGAACGCGTCCGTATCCGTATCCACCGACCGCACCAGCTTGTCGGTGAGCCCCTGCAGGCGTACGGCCAGGTCGTTCAGCTCGTCGGACTGCGCCATGTAGCCCTCCTTGCCGATGGCCAGGTTGGCGACCATGGCCAGCAGGGCGCCGCCCAACGCGCCCGAGAGCGCCGCCACGCTGCCGCCACCGGGAGCGGGGGATTCGCGGCTCACCTCGGCCACGAATTCACGCGCCGGCAGGGCCATCAGGCAGTGGGCGGGCGCCTCCGGGATGCCCAGCACCTTGGCGTCGATATCGAAGGGGGCCACGTCGGCCAGGCCCATGGAGCGCACGGCGATCTCCATCATGTCGCGCCATGGCAGACCGGTGCTGCCGCCGAAGCGACGCTGGTAGAAGACCGCCGCGGCCATCATGGCCTCGAAGGGGATCACGCCCACGATCTCCGAACCGGTGACCACCAGGCCGCGCGTCCGTGCCAGCTCGCGCACCGCCTCCAGTACCTCGTGCACCGGGGTGATCTTGAAGTTGGTCAGGTTCATGGTGACCTGGGCGCAGCCATAGTCCTCGATGACCCAGCCAACGGCCTTGCAGTGCTCGAAGAGGCCCGGCTTCTTGACGATCTTGCCCTTCAACTTGTCAGGATTCTGGCCATATTTCGCCAGCCAGACGTCGAAATCGCTGTCGTGTGCCGCCGCAAAGTGGGCGCGCAGGTCGTCGATCGACCGCGAGACGTGGCCACAGAGTCCGCAGGGCATCGCGCCCTGCTCAGGTCGGTAGCGCAGCCGCTCGCCGCGGAAGTAGTCCGGCTCGATGTTGCCGACTCGGGTGGCCCGACCCTTCTCCCTGATCTCGTAGGCGATGTCGGTGGCGAACCGCTTGTCGCGGGTGTTCAGGTTGATGTTGTAGGCGATGAGGAACTCGCGCGCGCCGATGGTCACCACGCCGCTGCGGGCGATGGCCTCGTTCCACGCCGCGGGACCGAAGTCGGGCTTCCATTGCGGGTCGACGAGTTTGTCGGACAGGGCCTCGTACTCGCCCTTGCGCACCACCGCGAGATTGCGTCGTTCGGGCGTGGCCGCGGCGTGTTCATAGAGGTAGACCGGAATGCCCAATTCAGCGCCGACGCGGGCGCCCAATCGGCGGGCCAACTCGGCGCACTCTTCCATGGTCACACCGGCCACGGGCACGAATGGACAGACATCGGTCGCGCCATGGCGAGCATGGGCGCCGGTCTGCGTGCGCATATCGATGAGCTCGGCGGCTTTGCGAATAACCAGAAACGCGGCGTCGACCACCGCGTCGGGCGGCCCGACAAAAGTCAGCACCGTGCGATTGGTATCGGCTCCGGGATCCACATCCAGCACCCGCACGCCGGCCACCTTCGCCGGTTCGGCGGCGATGGCGTCGATGACATCCTGGTTGCGACCGTCGCTGAAGTTGGGCACGCATTCGACGAGTTTCATGTCGACCTCCGACAAAGGGGGGCGATGGTGGGATGGTTGGCCGCTTCTGGCAATGGCGGGGCGATCACGTGGATCGACGCCCAGGCGCTACAACGATTGCGGCACGGCGCGCCGGCGTGGTGCAGCAACTCGACCCGACGGCGACACGGCGACATCGGTTCGACTTCGCGCTGCCAGCGGGCACGACGATCGGCTATCCTGCGATCACGCACCGCCCGACCCTGCCGAGGCCCCATGCACGCCAACGCCGACCTGATCCATCGCCCCCACCTGCTGCGGGCCGACAATCTGACCCCGCCCACGCGCACACCGTGGGGTGGCACCCGCATCATCGAGCACTACAAGTCGGCCCTGAATGTCGCCCCTCCGGGCACCCGCGTCGGCGAATCCTGGGAAGTATCGGTGGAGCCGGCCTTCCCCAGTGTCCTGGAGGAAGGCGACCTGACCCTGGCCGAGGCCATCGCCACGGCGCCGGAGGACTGGCTGGGCGCCCAGGTGTCCGCCCGTCACGGCGGCCAGACGCCGCTGCTGATCAAGTTGCTGGACTCGGCCGAACCCTTGTCCGTGCAGGTCCACCCAGACGCCGACGATCCCGCCCTGGCCGAACATGAGAGCGGCAAACCCGAGGCGTGGGTGGTGCTGGACGCCGAACCGGGCGCTGGCCTCTACCTCGGGCTGCGCGACAACCTGACGCGGGCCGACCTGGCCCGTTGTCTGGCCGAAGACGGCCGCCTGGACCGGATGATGAATTTCGTGCCGGTACAATCCGGCGACGCCTTCGTCATCGAAGCGGGCACACCCCACGCCATCGGTCCCGGCATCACGTTGCTGGAGCCGCAATTCGTGCTGCCGGGTCGCACCGGCATCACCTATCGCTTCTGGGATTGGAATCGTCGCTACGACCCTGCCGGTCAACCCGATGCCAACGGCCAACCGCGCGCGCTACACGTCGATCGCTCCCTGGCCGTGACCCGCTGGGACGCGCCCCGCGGCCAGGAGTTCGTCGCATCGTGTCGCGCGGAGGCGGAGGTAGAACGGCTGGCCGAGGTATCGCGCCGGGCGCTGCTGCGCACGCCATGGTTCGAGGTTGATCGCCTGCAGGGCGCCGGCCGGTTCACATTGCCCGCGCCGGCCACGATGACGGCGTTCATTTGCGTCGACGGCGCCGCCCGGTTGGCCACGGGCACGGCGGGGGTGGCCCTCGTCCGCGGACGCAGCGCTGTGGTCCCGGCAGCGGCGGGCGACATCGAGCTGGACGGCCTGCAATTCGACATCTTCGCTGTCCGCTCTCCCGTTGACGGCGCCTGAGCGCCGCAGGGCACGCCGCGCTTGCCTTGCGACGAGTGCTGGGGCAGAGTCCGGCGCCATGAACAAGCACACCCCAGTCATCATCGTTCTCGCCCTGTTCACCCTCGCCGCCTGCACCAAGGCCCAGACGTCAGCGCCGGAAGGCAAGCTGGTCGCCGCCAAGGAAGCCAAGGAAGCCAAGGAAGCGACGAAAGAGGCCCCGAAAGAGGCCCCCAAGGAGGCCCCCGTGGCCAAGCCAGCCGAGCCCGCAAAAGCCGCCCCGCCGCCCGCCAACCCGGGCGACATCCCGGCCCCCGCCGACGTCGCCGCGCCGCCCGCCGACGCGCAGAAGACCGATAGCGGTCTGGCCTCCAAGGTCATCAAGGCGGGCACCGGCGCCGATCGTCCGGCCGCCGCTGACACCGTCAAGGTGCACTACTCGGGTTGGACCACCGACGGCAAGATGTTCGACTCCTCCGTCAAGCGCGGTGAGCCGACCTCCTTCCCGCTGAATCGAGTCATCGCCGGCTGGACCGAAGGCGTCGGCCTGATGGTGGTCGGCGAGAAGCGTCGCCTCTGGATCCCGCAGAACCTCGCCTACCAGGGCCGCCCCGGCGCGCCCGCCGGCATGCTGGTCTTCGATGTCGAGCTGCTCGAGATCACCAAGGCCCCGCCGGCGCCCAAGGTGCCCGAAGACGTCGCCGCGCCGCCCGCCGACGCGCAGAAGACCGCCACCGGCCTGGCCTCCAAGGTCCTCAAGAAGGGCACCGGCAGCACCCACCCCACGGCCGCCAACCGCGTCACCGTGCACTACTCGGGCTGGACCACCGACGGCAAGATGTTCGACAGCTCCAAGACCCGCGGCCAGCCGGCCACCTTCCCGCTCGGCGGCGTCATCGCCGGCTGGACCGAAGGTGTGCAGCTGATGGTCGTCGGCGAGAGCCGTCGCTTCTGGATCCCCGAAGAGCTGGCCTACAAGGGCCGGCCCGGCGCGCCCCAGGGTATGCTCGTCTTCGATGTCGAGCTGCTCGGCATCCAGTAGGGCAATCGCCCGCCCATGAGGCGGGCCTCCGGCACCCCGCAGCCCGGACACATCCATGCAACGCCTCGAGGCCCTGGCATCGACCCTTGATGTCGCCTCGTGGCATGTGATCCGCGACGAGCCTTCCGGCCTGCGGGCGCTCATCATCCTCGACGATACGACCCTGGGCCCCGCCGCTGGCGGCGTGCGGACCCGCCGCTATGCCGACGAGGCGGACGCCGTGGCCGAATGCGCCGGTCTGGCCAGGGCCATGACGGTCAAGTGCGCCATCTCCGGTCTGGATGCCGGCGGCGGCAAGACCGTGGTCCTGGACCACGCGGCGATGGATCGCCCGCGAGCCTTCGAAGCATTGGGACGCGCCGTGCAGTCGCTGAAGGGTCGCTATCTGACGGCTGGAGACCTGGGCACCGCCGGCGACGACCTCGAAGCCATGGCGCGCTGCACGGAATACGTGCGCACCGACGAGGCCCACCTGGGCGCCGCCGTGGGCCGTGGCCTTGTGCGATGTGTCGAGGCCTGCGTGCAGCTTCGCAGCGGCGCCGGGCACGCGGAGCGGTCCATTTCACTGGACGGGCTCGTGGTGGCCATTCAAGGCTGCGGGGCGATGGGAGCAGCGGCGGCGACCGAACTGCGCCAACGAGGATGCCGACTGCTGCTCGCCGACCTGGATGACGGCCGCGCCCGACGAGTCGCCGAGGCTGTGCAAGGCACGGTGGTCCCGGCCTCGAGCATCCTGGCCAGCCCCTGCGACGTGCTGGCCCCATGCGCGGCCGGTGGTGTGATCGATGTGTCCGAGGCCGACACTGTGGCGGCCTTTGCTGTATGCGGCGCTGCCAACAACATCCTGGCAGGGCCCGCAGCCGAACGGCGGCTACGGGAACGCGGTGTCGTCTTTGTACCCGACTCGCTGTCATCGGCTGGCGCGGTCATCGAAGGCGTTGGCGAGACGATCATGGGGCTATCGGATCGCGAAGGGCTCATCGACCGCCTGCGCGAGACGACGGTGGACGTGCTGCGACGAGCCCTGGCGGCCGGTACAACCGGCTCCGAGGTGGTCGCTCGGCTGGCGAGCGAGCGCATCGCTGCGCACGGAGGTGGACGGTGATCGAGCGAATCCAGTTGCGGCCCCGTGGCCAGGGAATGGTGGAGTTCACCCGAGAGCTGACGGCCTGCGTCTCCCGCGCCGGCTTGAACGAGGGGTTGTGCACGGTCTTCGTCCGGCACACCTCCTGCAGCCTGGTCATCCAGGAGAACGCCGACCCATCCGCACAACGCGACCTGGAACAGTGGCTGCGTCGCCTGGTGCCCGAACGCGACCCGCTGTACACGCACACCGCGGAGGGCGATGACGACATGCCGGCGCACATCAAGGCCGCGCTGACGGCCACGTCGCTTTCGATTCCCATCGAGCGAGGACGCCTGTCTTTGGGCACCTGGCAAGGCATTTTTCTATGGGAACATCGCGATCGAGGTGGGGTCCGCAACGTCGTTGTGCATATTGGTGCTTGAACGGGCGCGCAGGACGGGGTATTGAGGCGCCGGTTTGAACGACGGTCAAATGACGGGACACGGCAACCGGCGCAAGGCAGGGGGCGCACATGGGTGAGCATTCGGTAGCTCAGGCGATGAGCGAAGAGGAACTGCAGACCTTCATGCGGGCCCTGCTCGAAGATGTTGCCGCGCTCGAACGCATGCTCGAGACGGGACTGATCGAGTCCGGCATTCGCCGCATCGGTGCCGAACAGGAGATGTTCCTGGTCGACTCGCAGCAACGTCCCGCGCCGGTGGTGATGAAGGTGATGAAGGCCCTCAAGGGCCACGAACAGTTCACCACCGAGCTGGCCCGATTCAACCTCGAGGCCAACTCCAAGCCCTACGTCTACGGCGGCGACTGCCTGCGCAAGCTGGAGAAGGAGCTGCGCGGCCTGTATCGCACGGCCCTGAACGCCGCCGATAAATGCGACTCCCAGGTGGCGCTCACGGGCATCCTGCCGACGATCAACATGAGCGATCTCGGCCTGGATAACATGACGCCCATGCCGCGCTACTACGCCTTGAACCAGGCCATGGCCTCGCTCCGCGGCGGCGACTTCCAGACGGTCATCAAGGGCGTCGACGAGCTGCACGCGGTGCACGACAACGTGATGTTGGAGGCCTGCAATACGAGCTTCCAGCTGCACTTCCAGGTCGCGGCGGATGAGTTCGCCAAGCTCTACAACATCTCCCAGGCCGTGACCGGCCCTGTACTGGCCGCGGCGGTGAACTCGCCGCTGCTGCTGGGCCATCGGCTCTGGCGCGAGACGCGCATCGCGCTCTTCCAGCAGAGCGTCGACGCCCGCTCCTCTGCGGTGACCATGCGCGGCGCCCGACCCCGTGTGCATTTCGGCGACAGCTGGGTGCGCGAGAGTGTCATCGAGATCTTCCGCGAGGACATCGCCCGCTTCCGCGTCGTGCTGGCTACGGATACGGGCGATCCGCCGCTGGAGATGCTGCGCAATGGCGAGATCCCCAAGCTGGCCGCCCTCTGTCTGCACAATGGCACGGTCTATCGCTGGAATCGGCCCTGCTACGGTCTCACCGGAGGCAAGCCTCACCTGCGTATCGAAAACCGCGTGCTGCCATCGGGGCCGACCGTGCTCGACGAGATGGCCAACGCCGCGTTCTTCTTCGGCCTGATGAGCGGCATGCTCGAAGAGTACGGCCCCATCGACAAGGTGATGGAGTTCGACGACGCCAAGGGCAACTTCATCGCCAGCGCCCGCCGCGGCCTCAACGCCGAGTTCAACTGGGTGGGCGGCGAGACCATCGCGGCCCGCGAGCTGATCATCGAGCGCCTCGTGCCGCTGGCGCGCGAGGGATTGCGCGCTTCGGGCATCGACGCAGAGGACATCAATCGCTACCTGAACATCATCGAGGAGCGCGTCAAACGCGGCCGCACCGGGTCGGACTGGGCCCTGCAATCGCTCGCCCATATGAAGACCGAGGGCGGCAACCAGGACGAACGCCTGCGCACGCTCACGGCGGTCACCATCGCCCGGCAGCGCAAGGGCCGCCCGGTGCACAGTTGGAAACTCGCCTCCCTGTCCGAGAGCGAGGACTGGCAGAACAGCTTCCGCACGGTCGGCCAATTCATGGACACCGACCTGTTCACGGTCCGCGAGCAGGACATCGTCGATCTGGCCGCGACCCTGATGGAATGGGAGTACGTGCGCTACATCCTGGTCGAGGATGCCGATGGCGGGCTCGTGGGCCTGGTGTCCTATGCGCAGCTTCTCAAGCTCGTCAGCCGCCGTTTCGACCAGGCCACGGGCACGGTGACCGTCGGCAGCATCATGTTGCGGGATCCCCCAACGGCTACCCCGCAGACCAGCACCTACGACGCCATCACGTTGATGCGCAAGAGCGGCCTGGGCTGCGTGCCGGTGCTCAGCGACGGCAAGCTCGTCGGCATCGTCACCGAGCGCCACTTCATGGACGTAGCGCAGCGCTTGATGGAACGCGGCACCAAGCGCAACTGAGCGCAATGAGCGCAATAGCTGAAGAGGCGCTACCCAGCGCGGCGCAGCGACCCTCGACATCGCCACCCCTGCAGTCTCCACCGGCAGACCGGTCGGCTTTGTCAGCATTTGTGAATAGCGGCGGGGTCCGCGATAATCCGCTGTGGCCCGCCGGGCCCGGTGGGATTCGTTTATCCAACAGCCGGAGGGAGGAGGCGCAAAGGCTTGATATTGAAGGAGATGAGATCACGAATCGGAGGCGGCGTCCTGCGCGGCGTCGCGGTGTCGTGGTTCGTCTTTTTGACAGCCTGCCTCGATCCGCTGCCTGAGGTGGTGCTGGAGTGCAAGAGCAATATCGAGTGCCCCAGCGGAATCTGCAGCAACGGTGAATGCGCACCCGTGGCGACGTTGAATGACATCCCGCCGACCGCCGACGGACTGGGCGAGACCGATCAGTTCCAGGCCGATACCACGCAACCCTCAGATGGCGTCGATGGTGCCGCCGATGTGCTCGCCCCTTGTGAAGAGAACGTCGAATGCCTCGGCCGGGTGGAGGGCTTGGGACCCTGCGAAGAGCCCTTCTGCGATGACGGTGTGTGCAAAAGCCAGCCGTTGTCCAAAGGCGACCCCTGCACGGTCGGCGGGGTGTGCCCGATCTCCGGCTCCTGCTCCGGCATCGTGTGCGAGACGGGTGACAAGAAGAAGTGCGACGACGACAACGACTGCACAGTGGACGCCTGCGGCCCTGATGGCTGCTCCCACAAGGCGGAGGTGGATGGCTTGCCCTGCCCGGGCGACCAGCTCTTCTGCACCGCCGGACATTGCGCCACCGGCGAGTGCATCAACGTGGTCAAGACCGATCACTGCCTCATCGCTGGCCTGTGCTACGTCCAGGGCGCCTACGAGGCGGACTCGCCCTGCCTGCGCTGCGAACCCAAAGACGCCGCCACCCAGCTGTCCTGGACGCCCATCACCAGCGGTTCTTGCGACGACGGCGACTGGTGCACGGTCACCGACGATTGCGATCTGAACTCGAACTGCTCCGGATTGCCGGTCGACTGCCTCGACGACAACCCGTGCACCAACAGCAGCTGTGACTCGGTCAAGGGCTGCGTGCATATGCCCAACCAGGCGACCTGCAGCGATGACGATCCGTGCACCCTCTTCGGCACCTGCGGCGACGGCAAATGCGGCCCGGGCAAGAAGATCTCCTGCGATGACGGCAACCCCTGCACGACCGATAAGTGCGAACCGCAGATCGGCTGCGTCTATACCCCCAACGAGGCCGACTGCATCGCCGACGCCGACCCGTGTACCAAGGACCACTGCCTGGGCGGGGCGTGCATCGCCGTGCCGGCGGTCAACGTCTGCAAGATCGCCGGCACCTGCGTGGCGGCCAACGCCAAAGCCGACGCCAACCCCTGCCTGATCTGTCACCCCGCCACGGACGCCAAGAGCTGGACGCTGCTCATCGGCGCGGCTTGCGACGACGGCAACAAGTGCACCGTGGGCGACATCTGCACCAAGGGCAACAAGTGCGAGGGCGAACCCGCCGCCTGCTTCGACAACAACATCTGCACCGCCGACTCCTGCTCGCCCGACAAGGGCTGCGTGTTCACCGCTGTGGGCGGCAAATGCGATGACGACAGCGCCTGCACGCTCGACGATAAATGCCTGGCCGGCAAGTGCCTGGGCACCTCCCTGGAGCCCAAGGATTGCGCCGACGGCAACCCGTGCACCACCGACGGCTGCGACGCCGGCATCGGCTGCACGCACACGCCCAACAACGCCCCCTGCGACGATGGCGACAAGTGCACCAAGGGCGACATCTGCAGCGCCGCCAAGTGCATCGCCGGCGGCGTGGTCTGCCCCTGCGAGACCAACGCCGACTGCAGCGACGGCAACCCATGCACCCAGGATGTGTGCATCAAGGGCACCGGCTGCATCAACCCGCTCTCCGATCCCAAGCAGGGCTGCAATGACGGCAACAAGTGCACCTCCGGCGACCACTGCGTCAACGGCCTCTGCCAGGGTAAGACGATCGATTGCGACGACGAGAACGCATGCACCAAGGACAGTTGTGGCGCCAAAAAGGGATGCAGCTACATCGACCTGCAGGGCATCAAGTGCAGCGATTCCAGCGCCTGCACCAAGGCGGACCTCTGCCTGCAGGGAGAGTGCAAAGGCACGCCGAAGAACTGCGATGATGGCGACCCGTGCAGTGACGACTGGTGCGATCCGGGCAGCGGCGCCTGTGGCCACTTCGACGCCGCCGACGGCAGCCCCTGCGCCAGCGACGGCGTCGCCTGCACCATCGATCAATGCCACAACGGCAAATGCGACCACGACGACATCAAGGCCGAGTTCTGCCTCATCGGCGGCTTCTGCTACAGCGGCGGCGCGCCCCATTCCGGCAAACAATGTCTCGGCTGCCAGCCGTTGAAGAACGCCAAGGACTGGTCTGTTCTGACCGGCAACGGCTGCAACGACTACGACGCCTGCACCTACGACACGACCTGCAACAAACAGGGCAGCTGCGTGGGCAAGCCGACCGATTGCAACGACAACAACTCCTGCACCAAGGACGCCTGCAACCCCCAGGCGGCCGGCGGCAACGGCTGTGTGCATCTGGCGGTCGGGGGCCCTTGCAACGACGGCAATAAGTGCACCACCAACGATGTCTGCAACGGCGGCACCTGCGGCGGCGAGTTGGTGAAATGCGACGACGGCAACACCTGCACCATCGATGACTGCGGCAAGACCATCGGCTGCTTCGTCAAGCCTGCGGCCAACGGCCTGGCCTGCGCCAGCGACGGACAGGAATGCACCGTGGACCTGTGCGAAAAGGGCGCCTGCGCCCACCAGCCCATCGACGGTTGGTGTCTCATCGGTGGCCAGTGCATCTCGGCCAGCACCAAGGCCGCCGGCAAACCCTGCATGGCTTGTGTGCCATCGGCGCACATTCTGGACTGGACGTTCGTGGCCGGCGGTCCCTGCGACGACGGCGACCCCTGCACCGGCGCGGACGCTTGCGACAACGGCGGCTGCCAGGGCGATCCGGACAAGGCCTGCGATGACGGCAATCCGTGCACGGATGACAGCTGCAACGCCGCCAACGGCTGCAGCCACAAGGCCAACAAGGCCGGCTGCGATGACGGCAATGCGTGCACGGTGGGCGACACCTGCGCGGCCGGAAAATGCCTCGCCGGCGGACCCTTGAAGTGCACGCAGAAGCCCGGCGTCAAGGACTGCACCGTGCAAGCCTGCAAGCCCGATCAGGGCTGCGTGAAGGTGTCCACGTGCGGCGCGCTGCACACCTGTGTGGCCGGTCTCTGCCTGACGCAGACGCCAGCCGGGGCCACCGGTGCGGTCAAGATTCCACTGGGCGGTCTGGGCGCCAGCCAACCCATGCGGCCAACGCTGGCCTGGCAGGAGTCCCATTCGGGCGAACTTGGGTCGGTTCCGCAGCTGTGGCTGGCGGCGCAGACGCGCGGCTGCGCACCAATCATCGGGCTCTATTCCAAGCTCTTCCTGGTCGGCTTCCGACCCGGCAAACTCTCGCCGGTGCTGCAATCACCGGCCACGCCGCAGCCTGGCGGCGGGTCCAACTGGTGCGCCACGCATCCTGTCTTGCGGCCCCATCCGACGACCTTCAACGCGCTCGCACTGGGGTGGCTGGAGGGCGGCGCTCCCAAGGGCGCCTGCGACATCGGCGGCAAGGGCGGTCAGGTGCGCGTTGGCCTTGTCGGAGTCGGCGGCGCCGGGACGAAGTTGGCCAAGCCGGCACCCTGTCCGGTGGGTGCCGGGCCCATGCCTCTGGCCCATCGCCCAGCGTTCAGCCTGTTGACCGGCAGCGCAGGGGGTGTGTTGACTCCGGCGCAGCTGGGCGGGCTGCTCTTCCGCGGTCACAAAAAGGGCCTGCTCTGGTACGACGGCAGCGCGGTGACCAAGTGGGGCGCCGCCGACGGCAAACTCCTGCCGCTCATCAAGGCGCCGGGCAAGACCGAGACCTTCACCGGCAGCCGCGCCGTGGCCACGCCGTGGACCAAGGGCAACGCCATGCTGGCGGTCTCCCACTTGCAAACGGCCGCCGGTTGGGGCGAGCCGATCCTCACCGCCATGCGCTTCGACGACAAGGGCGAGGCGCTCAACAGCCGCAAGGTGATCGCCAGCGGAGTCCAACTCTCAGGCACCGAGCCCACCTACCACGCCGTCGAGGCCGTCTATCACGGTCAGAGCAAGCGCATCGGCGCGCTGATCTCAGGCTCGGTGGTGGACAAGAACAACCTGCGCAGCTTCCTGGCGTTCCTGCGCGTCGACCCGGATCAGTCGGCCGTGGCAGGGCCCAAAATCGTGGTCTATCACGACCAGCTCAAGGCCAAGGCCAAACTGCCCGCCATCCGCGCGTTCCGCCTGGCAGCGCTGCCCGGCGGCGGCTTCCTGGTGATCTGGGCGGCTCCAGGCGGAAACGTGCTCAAGTCGCTTTTGGTGAAGCCCACCAACGACGTCGACTTCGTCACCAAGGACCTGCCCGCAATCTCCGGCAACTTCGAGGGGCATGTCGACGGTGACATCGTGAGCGGTTCAGGCGGTCTGAGCGAGATCGTGATCGACGCCTCCTTGACCCGCTACTCCGTGGCCTGGGAGGGCGTGGGCGCCATGCACCTGTTGACCGCGGCCCTGCCCAAGCCTTGACCTGCCGGGGAGACGGCTGTTGCGCACCGCCACCATCGTCACCAATCTGCGCTGCAACCTGGCCTGCGGCTTCTGCAACGCTCGCGCGGCAGACGATGACCCGGTTCGACACGGCGATGAGGTCGTGCGGGCGAGGATCGCCAAGGCGCTCGCTGAAGAAGTGCAGGTGCTGGTGCTCAGCGGCGGAGAACCCCTGCTGCGACCGGAATTGGAAGGCTGGATAGCGCTGGCCGCCGGGCGCTGCCGGCTGGTGGTCGAGACCAATGGCACCCTGCTGTCCGTGCAGGATCGGGCAGCGAGCCTGGCCAGTGCTGGCTTGAATGCCGTCCGGGTGGCATGGAACGACCATGGAGCGGCGGGCGACCGCCTGGCGCGCCTGCCCGGGGCCGGTCGCTGGCTTCATCGGGGCCTGGCTGCGGCGCGACAGTCGGGGCTGGAGGTCGAGATTTCAGTGGCGCTGGGCGCGGCCAACCTGCAGCGGGTCGCCGACCTGCCGGCGTTGGTCCAGCAGTGGGTCCCTGAAGCGAGCGCGTTGGTGCTGCGCGTCATCAGCGAGGCGCCCGCCGAACATCTGGCCTCGTGGCCCGCGCTGGCGGATGCGGCGACGCGACTCGCCGTCGCCTGCGAAGCCACCGAGCTGACCCTGCGAATGGACCCGCACCACGCCCTGCCCTGGTGCGCGCTGCCCCATCGGCGGCGTCACGCGCAACTTCTGGCCCCGCCTCCTGGCCTCTCAGCCGAGCGAGGAGAGCGCATCGAGGCGTGCGATCACTGCGCGGTGGCGAGCCTCTGTCCGGGGCTGCCCAGAGCGCACCTGGCTCGATTCGGCGCCGACGAACTGGTCGCCGTATCGCCCCGTGACAGCCGCCTGATCGGCAGCCTGAGCGAAGATCGCGGGCAGCGCGCCGTGGAGTTCATCGCCGACGACCAGTGGTTTGGCGAAGGCGACGGGCGGCTGCAGCTGGAGCGCGTGCTGCGCCCCGTGATGCATTGCAACCAGGACTGCGCCTTCTGCTTCGTGGACCGCGAGCTGCCGGCGCCCGATCCGCTACGGATCCGAGCCGAGATCGAGCGCGCAGCGCGGGACGACGTGGCGTTGCTGGCCCTGAGCGGCGGCGAGCCCACCTTGGATCCGCACCTCTTCGAGCACATCTCGCTGGCCCGCAGCCTGGGGCTGCGCGTGCGCTTGCAGACCAACGCGCTGCGCTGTGCCGAGCCAGAATTCGCCACCCGCCTGGCCGAGGCGGGCCTGCAGGAGGCCTTCGTCTCGCTGCATGCGGCCGATGCGGGGCGCTCGGACGCCATCACCAATGCGCCCGACACCCACCGACGAACGCTCGCCGGCATCGACGCCTTGGTGGCCGCCGGTATCGCGGTGCAGGCCAACTGCGTCATCACCGGCAGCAACGCAGACGCGCTGCTGCCGATGGTGAGATTGCTGGCCGAGCGCTGGCCCGGGTCTGTACGCCTGAATCTGTCCTGGGCCCACGCCTCCAGCGAACTGGTGCCGAGATCGGCGCAGATCACCCCTCGCTTCGGAGACGTGCGGGCCGAAATCGGCGCCGCCATCGCCGCATGTTCCGAGCTGGGCGTGGCGTTTCGTGGCCTGGATGGCCAATGCGGGTTGCCGCTCTGCTTGCCAGAACCGGACTGGCTTGACGGCGGCAGCTTGCCGATCCTGCCGCCGGACTCGTTCCGAGAGGGCTTCATCAAGGTGGAAGCGTGCGACCAATGCGCGTTGAACCACCGCTGCGTCGGATTGCGCGAGGGCTACGCGGAGTTGCACGGGACCGGGGAACTTCAGCCGGTGAGCGCGCTGCCGCCGGGGCTCAACGCGGAAGGCGGGTGATCTCTCGCCGCTTGGTGCGCAGCCAGACACGCTCTCGGAGCGGAGCGTGCACCTTGTCGGGTACGCCGAGTTGGAGCAGCACATCGGACTTGCGCACGTCGATACGCGGGTTTTTCGGGTGTCGCGTGGCCAGCCATCGGGTCAGGGCGCCGGCAAACTCGGCCGCTTCCGCCGGCGAGTCCCAGGTCGACAGCCAGACCAGGGCATCGGGCTTGCCGCGTGCGCCCAGCAGCACATAGCGGTCGCCATCCCAGCCAGCGGCGGCGGCGTTCGCGTCGACCCCCGGCGGGGCATCGGAGAGCAGGCTGCGCATGCCCAACTCGCCCAGCGTGTCCCTGTACAACGCCCGATATCGTCGACCGAGGAGGCGGGCCAGTTTCGGCAACTTCAACGCCTGCGGATGGTCGCGACGGCGCCGCAACAACTTGCTGGGATGCAGCACCTGCTCCGTACTCACGGGAGGGTTCTTGTACAGGGCATCGATCGCCCGCCAGCCGCCGAGCTGGCCGGCGGTCATGCACAGGGACAGGCCACCGACGTACGGAAAGACCAGGCGCCGCTGGAGCAGGTCCGGCGTCCTGCGCAGGGCGGCCGTATCGGGCAACAAGCCGAGCCGCGCCAGCGACATGGCGCCCTTCATCACCCAGTTGAGCATGCGGGCGGTGGCGAAGAAGGCGGCCTCTTCATAGCCGCCTTTATCAGCGACCATGAAGGCCAGCCCGGCCGCAGTGGCGTCGCCTTCGAAGAGGCTGGCCAGGGCGGTCTCCATGTCCGATTGACCGGGCCGGTTGCGTCCCATGCGGCGCAGGTTGAACTTCTGATCCTGTAGGGCATGCACGATCTCGTGGGCCATGACGAAGCGGGCGCGATCCTGCGGACTGCCGGTGAGCAACTCCATGGGAGACCAGGCCGTCGGGCCCGTGGGCACCAGGTGGCTCATGATGCGCAGGCGTCGAGTGCGCGGGTCGTAAAGCCCCGCCACCTGCTCGTCGAGCAAGCCGACCATGCCGTCCAACAGCTCGTAACGCGCCGGCAACAGGCCCAGCCGACGCAAGGCGCGCGACCGCAACGCCAGATGACGTCGTCCACCGCTACGGGTCAGCTCCTTGATGACGAAGTCCCGCAGCGCAGCCTTGCTGTAGACCCCGATGCGCAGCTTGCGGCGGATGGGCAGACCGCGAATGGCAGACACCCGCAGCTGGATGTCCGCGCCCAGCTTGCGGGCCACCCCCGCCACGTTGGTCTTGCGGCCCTTGGGAGTGGCCGCCAACACCGGGCCCGAACAGGCCAGTAACAGGCCGAGCAACGACCAGGTGATGCGATTGGAGAAGCGCGGGCTCAGGGGGTGCAGACCATCTTCAGGCTGGTCATGGAGGACTTGACGCTCCAGGCGGTGATCTCACCGTCGTTGCCGTTGTCCTTGAACTTCAGGTCGACCACCAACAGGCGCCACTTGCCCTTGGGATTCTTGCCGATCCAGGAGTAGAGGTTGCCATCCTTGGGCTTGCTCACGGTCGGGTAGGTGGTCTTGATGGACTGACCGGACGTGTTCTCGTGCAGGGTGTACTTGGTGTTGTTGGGGTCGTAGAGCACCACGCTCACGCCGGAGAGATCGCTGTTGGTGAGCTCGAGCGCCACCTCCAGCGATTCGGCAATGCCGTTGTCCGGGAACAGGATCGTATCGAAGACGCCGATGGGGTCGTTGTCCGGAATGGGCAACTTCGGCTTGCCCTTGAGCTCGGTGAAGACCTTGGCGTTGGACTTGCACCACAGCCCGGGGCCACAGACCGTGTTCTCGGCCACCTGTTTGTGCTGGCAACCGGTGATGGACGTGCAGGTATCGTCGGTGCAGGGATTCTTGTCATCGCACAGGCCCACCTCGCCAGCGCATACGCCCTGCTTGTCGCACTTGCCGCCCTTGCTGCAGATGCCGTCACTGCACTCTTTGCCTTCTGCCTTCGGCTTGTGCACGCAGCCCGCGTTGGGGTCGCAGATGTCGTCGGTGCACTTGTTGTTGTCGTTGCAGATGACCGCCTTGCCCGGCAGGCACTTGCCCAGCCCGCAGGCGTCGTCCTGGGTGCAGGCGTTGCCGTCGGTGCAGGCGGCGCCGTCGATGCTCTTGTGGATGCAGGCGCCGGTGGTGTCGCAGTCATCGGAGGTGCAGGGCTGACCGTCCTCGCAGAAGGCGTTCATCTGGCCGGTGCACTTGCCGGCGAGGCACTTATCCGCTGTCGTACAGGGTTTGCTGTCGTCGCACTTGATGCCGTTGGGGAAGGTCTTGTACTCGCATTTGCCCGTATCGGCGCTGCAGTCGTCCAGGGTGCAGACGTTGTTGTCGTCGCACGCCACCCCTGCGCCGGATTTACATGCACCGCCCTTGCACGTGTCGCCCTCGGTGCACTTGTCGTTGTCGTCGCAAGGCACGCCCTCGGGCTGCGAGTAGGTGCATCCATCTTCGCCCTTGAGCGCCTTTTCGGAGTCGCACTTGCCGACCGTGCAGTCGTTGCCGGGGATCTTGCAGGAGGCCTCGTCGGTCTCGCCGTTGCAGTCATTGTCGATGCCGTCGCATTTCTCGTCAGGCGGGTCGGTGGGTTTGCAGGCTGGCGGGCCGCTGTCGACGGGTCCAGCATCTGCCGGAGCCGCGTCGGCTTTCGACGCCGTATCGCCCCCCTTGGGCGGCGTTCCGGTGTCCGTCTTCGCCGGGCCGGCGTCGGTCGGCGTGGCTGCGCCGGAGTCGTAGGCGGCATCGCCGAAGCGAGACTGGCCGTCGTAGAATCCCCACGGCTGACCCGAGCCCTGCGGGGGGTAGGTCGGGGTGGGGGAACAAGCGGGCAGGATGGCCACCCAGGCCAGCGCCAGTGCGGCGATCACGACCTCTATCAGCAGTTTGCGTTGCATGACACACCTTCGGCAGGCGGCGATTTTACGCTTGCCCGGCGTTTTTCGCCACAAAGCCTGCGTGGCGTTCGATGTGCGCCGGGCTGGATGGCGACGACCCTTGCTCTCATCGGGCAACTGAATCACACTGCCGCGGGCGAAAAAACGGCAACTGGGCGGCATTGCGGCGGCCCATCGGCAGGAGGTTCCATGTACGGCAGCGTCAAGCAGCGTCTCGAAGACACCCTCGCTGAGATCCGCGACAGTGGCCTGTTCAAGGACGAGCGCATCATCCTGGGTCCGCAGGGCGCCGACATCGCCGTCGCCGATGGCGAGGTGGTCAACTTCTGCGCCAACAACTACCTGGGTCTGGCCAACGATCCGCGCCTCGTGGCCGCGTGCCGCAACGGTCTGGAGGCTTACGGCTACGGCCTGTCCTCGGTACGTTTCATCTGCGGTACCCAGACGGTGCACAAGGAGCTCGAGGCGACGATCTCCAGCTACCTCAGCACCGACGACACCATCCTGTACAGCTCCTGCTTCGACGCCAACGCCGGCCTCTTCGAGACCCTGTTGAGCGCCGAGGACGCCATCATCTCGGACTCGCTCAACCATGCCTCGATCATCGATGGGGTGCGCCTGTGCAAGGCCCAACGCCATCGCTGGCCGCACGGCGATCTGGGCGAACTCGAGCGCATCTTGCAGGCCACCCAGGGGGTGCGCACGCGCATGATCGCCACCGACGGTGTGTTCTCCATGGATGGCGATGTGGCCAACCTGCAGGGCATTTGCGACCTGGCCGATCGTTACGACGCGCTGGTCATGGTGGACGACAGCCACTCGACCGGATTCTTCGGACCGACAGGACGCGGTACGCCCGAGCATTGCGGCGTCCAGGAGCGGGTCGATATCATCACCTCGACCCTGGGCAAGGCGCTCGGCGGCGCCAGCGGCGGATTCACCTCGGGCCGCCAGGCCATCGTCGACCTGCTGCGTCAGCGTTCCCGGCCCTACCTCTTCTCCAACTCGTTGCCGCCGCCCATCGCCGCCACGGCCCTGGCTTGCATGAAGCTGCTCAGCGAGACGACCGAGCTGCGCGATCGCCTCGAGGTCAACACCATCGATTTCCGCAAGCAGATGGCGGACGCGGGCTTCGACATCCGCCCGGGTACCCACCCCATCGTGCCGATCATGCTCGGCGACGCCAGGCTGGCCCAGGGCATGGCCGCCGATCTGCTCGGCGAGGGCATCTACGTGATCGGCTTCTCCTATCCAGTGGTTCCCAAGGGTCAGGCGCGCATCCGGGTGCAGATCTCGGCCGCTCATAGCCGTCAGCAGATCGACGACGCGGTCGCCGCCTTCGTCAAGATCGGCCGCGCCCATGGGGTGATCACGTGATCGTCGATCATCGCCCACTCCTGCTGGTGATCGCCCTCAGCCTGGCCGTCGCCAGCTGCGAATCGCGCGCCTGCACCCCCGGCGTGACCCAGTCCTGCGTCTGCGCCGGCGACGTCAAGGGGGCCCAGATCTGCGACCCCGAGGGCGCCGGCTGGGGGGCTTGCGATTGCGGCACCATCACCCCGCCCGAGTTCAACGGCGACGACAGCCAGGTGCCGGTCGTTGGCGAATGGCAGCCCAAGACCGACGCCGACTGCCGCGCCTCGCTCTGGTGCACCTCCTACGGGCGTTGCTACCTGAGTGGCGATCGCTGCATCGCCAAGAAGGATGCCGACTGCGCCGAGTCCTTGTGGTGTGGCCAGTACGGACATTGCGCGGTCAGCGGCGATCGCTGCGTCGCCACCAAGGACGCCCACTGCGCCGCCTCCAACGCCTGCGCCGGCATCGACGGCTGCATCGCCTTGCAGGGCTGGTGCTGGTTCCCGGCCAAGACCTCCAAGGATTGCAAGACCCTGGGCGCGTGCAGCTACCTGGGCCATTGCGCGGTCGGCGGCAGCCGCTGCATCGCCAACGACGAGATCGATTGCAAGGACAGCAAGTGGTGCAAGTCGATCGCGCTCTGCACGCTGCAGGACAAGCGTTGCACGGTGGGCTCCAGCGTGGACTGCAACGGCAGCGATAAGTGCGACAAGCACGGCCTGTGCACGTTCCGACACGGCGTCTGCGTCGCCGCCACCGACCAGGACTGCCAGAGCATGACGCTGTGCGCCAAGTATGGCCTGAAGTGCAAAGCCTGGGCCGGTCGCTGCGTGGCCGAGGTGCCGGGCGACGAATCCTCGCCCTGAATGCCCGCCGCCCCTTGGCTGTAGCGCGGTTCCGATCTAGCTTTGCGCTCCCGCCATCGCCGTAGCTGGAGGCGTTGATGACGCTCGACGAGATGACCCGCATCGCCCAGATCGTCGGCCAGTTGCTGCTCAGCGACATGGCCCTGACTTCAGAGGAGAGCGAGTTCCTCGACGCGCTGATGAATCGCTACGCGTTGGACGACGAGGCGCGGACGGCCGTCTTCAGCGGCGTGAATTTAGGTGACGATCCGGCCGAACGCGTGGCTGCGTTGTCCGTCGAAGCACGCCGGGAGCTGCTCGAGGTGCTGCGACAAGCGGCCGACGCCGACGGGGTGGTTGAGCCGGCCGAAGCGCGCCTCATCGCCAAGGTTCAGCAGGCGGTCACGGCGGCTGGCGGCTGAGTCGCACGGTAGAACCGCGACGCGTGCTCTGATCAGGTCGGTTTTGCGGTGCCCAACGCCAGGATATCGGCCTCGTCGACACGCTTGCCCAGGTAGAAGTTCATCCACTCGGCCTGCTCGACGACTTCGACGGCCAGGTAGTGTTCACCCTGTTCGTCTTCGCGGAAGTAGTTGTACGTGAACACCCGCGCCTGCCGGTGCTCCCAGTCGGCGCCAAAGATGCGCACCTGGGCTTCAGAGACGAACTCCTTGGCGAAGTCGATGTCATTGGCCTGCCCATCGTCGGTCTCGATGGTTCGGCGGAGGGTCTCCTCCTCGTCCAATACGTCGAGCAGGTTCTCGTCCAGCGGCGAGTCGTCGACCAGCTCGAAGAGGGAGACCGTGCGGGGCTCAGAGCCAACTCCGGGCATCACTTCCAGCAGGACCACGTCGTTGGCCTCCATGCGCTTGAGCCCGTAGCGCACGTAGTCGGGATCGCCATGTGGGGAGTGAAACCACAGCACCATGTCGACGGTGAAGCCGGTCTGTTCGAGGAATCCGATCTCGACCACGTCCTCGGGCAGCAGGCCGAGCGGATTGTAGGCGCGGCCGATCTGGCGCTCCCAGGTCTCCTTGGCGCGACTGCGCGCCCAACCTGTCTTCAAGCGCTGCCACGCGGTCTGGCCCTTCGGGTCCCCGAGCATGACCTCTCGCAAACCCATCTGACCCCCTTCACCCCGGCCCGCGCCTCACCAGCGGCGGATGAACAGGCCGTAGAATAGCAGGGCGAGACCGGCAAGTCCGAAAAGCACCCACAACGTGCCCAGCGGCTCCTCTGCGGCCTCGGCGACGGCTGACTGGCCCGGTGGCGCCTCTTCGGCGTAGAACTCGGTCTGGTTCTTCTCCACGTAGTCCTTGGCATAGGCCAGGTCGGGATCGACGCCTTCTGGGAGGTAATTCGGATCGCGTTTGACCCCCTGCGATTCCAACTCGCCGACGCGCTTTTCCAGCTTGGCCAGCTCCTCTTTCTGCATCAGGTTCTCCTGACGCAGGGCGCGCTGGATCCCGGGATCGTGCCAGTGGTGGTACCAGAACATGTGGCTGACGGTGCTGAGGAAGAATACATCCCAGATGCCCACGCGGCCCATGCCCCAGCCCCAGGTGCCCCAGCGGCGGCCGCCGTAATAGTGGCGATTGATCACCGTCGTCGGTCGCCGATGGCGCTGCTGGAAGGCGGTGGCCCGCTGGGCCCTGTTGCTGCGTCCGGTGCGCTGGCCGAGCATTCGGTGGCCGCGGCTGTTGCGACGCGGCGCGCGGGTGCCGGTGAGCGGACGTTTGCCGCGCTGGAAGGCGGTCCCACGACTGCTGCGACGGTTGCCGAAGAGCCCGCCCTTGCGCTTGTAGCCGCCCGCTCGGGCGCTGCCCCAACCACTGGACCGGCGGGTTCGCGTCGGCGAGCGCCGGAAACGGAATCCGCGCGAGCGCCCGCCGAATGAACGACGGCCGAGGGAACGCGAAAAGCCGCCGCCCCTTCGCGCCAGGGCCTCGTCGGGCCAGGACGTGGGCACGATCATCAGCAGGGCCAGGCCGGCGATCGTGCCGAGGCCGAGGCGTCTCCGCAATCGCCCGGCAGCGCGGGAGGCGGGGCTCGGTGCGGGCGGGATGTCGTTGGGCTCGACGTTCATCATGGCGAGCTCCTCAAGTCAGGAAGTAGGCGAGCATCTCGGCGCCGACCACAAAGGAAGTGGCCTCGATGAGGCCCGCGCCGGTGTTGCGGTCGACAGAAATCTCGTCTGCCAGGCGGGTGCCGGGCATCAGCAGCAGGTCGGTCAGCGCCCGCAACAGCCAGAGCAGCACCACGCTGACCGCGAGATAGAGACCGACCGATTGCAGGTCGTTGGCCCAGGAGCCGAACTCGCCGTGAAGGGCGGCTTCCACCGTAATGCCGACCGCCAGCAACATGCCGGCCAGCGGCAGACCTGCGGCCAGGTTGCCGCTTCGGATCTCGGCCAGGTCGTCGTAGGGGGTAATTCGCTGGTAGAGCAGCGCGATCCCCACCAGGGCCACCTGACCAAGCCCAACCCAGGCCAGGCAGACCAGCAGGTCGTTGTCGTGGCCAAGAGCGCCGCGGATGACCAGTCCCGTAGCGATGGCGCTGGCAGCGCGCCCCACCGCCAACGCGACATTGCGGCGCTCGTTCAACTCGGCGTGATCGTCCAACCCGCGGAAGATGGCCTTGTCGGTGATCCAGTCGTTGACAACCAGGCAGCCGATGACCAGCAGGCCGACCTCCGCGATGTCGGCGGCCTGGCCGGCCCAGCTCTCCGCCGAGATGAGGATCGAACCGACCAGTCCCAGGGTCAGGGCCAGGATGTAGCCGGCCAGGTCGATGGCGGCGGCGGGGTTGTCCTTGACCGTGATGAGTTCGGCGGTCTTGTAGCCCCGCGCCAGCGCCAGGCCATCGCGCAGCAATTTGCCCACCAGCAGAATCGCCAGGGCTTCGACCACGAAGGATGCCCGTCTGGCGACATCCCAGATGTCGATCGCCTCCATGTTGCCTCCTGGCGACCACGCGGGCCGCGTTGCCCACGTAAGGCGAGCGCAGTCTGCTTGGCAAGGTCTGTGGCCCTCCCGTCGCGCCGCCAACCACGCTCCGCCACCTTGCCGAGAGGGCTGCGCGAACCGTAGGATCCCGTCTATGGCTTGTCCTTCCCGCCGACGCCAGCCGCTCCCTCTTCGCCTAGCGGCGGCGCTGCTGCTGTGCGCGGTGCTGATTGCGCCCGGCTGCGCGCTGGTGGAGTCCGCCGCAGAGGTGACCATCGGCAAGGGCCAGCTGCCCGCGGTGGACCTGTCCTTCGAACTGCCCAAGGTGGACGACCTGCTGGCTGGGGGACTGCCCTCCGAAGTAGCCGGTCAGCCGGCGACAGGCGTGCCGACCTCCCTGGAAGCGACCACCCTGGGCCACGTGCAGGGACTGCTGGGTTTGACCGGCGCCTGTCGACTGGACCACCCCATGCCAGAGGCGGACAGCGCTGAGGACAAAACGCTCTCGGACGTGCGCGTGGACATCGTGACCTGCCCCGAAGGCGGCTGGTGTGCCGCCTGGTGCGAGGGCAATTCGGGGCTGATGTTGCGCTTCGGCGCCGAGATGACGTTTATCGACGACGAACAGGCGGCCAACGTCCGCAAGCAGCTCACCGCCGAGGTGGGCGATGCCATCGCTCAGATCCGATTTCGATTCAAAAATCTGTCCCTGCGGGCCGGCGATCGCGACGCGGCGGAGACGCTGAAGCTGGTGGAGCGCTTCGACATCGAGCTGCTCGACCTGGCCGGCGGCAAGTCGCAGCTGTTGCAGCGACACCACCTCGAGACGCTCCAGGATGGCGAGACCATGCGCCTGGAGCTGGATCCGAACAGCGGCGTGACGGAGCACATCCGCGGTCTGTTGGAGCAGGGCAAGGGAATCCGTTTGCGCATCCGGGCCACACTGGTCGTCGACCAGGGCGATCTCATCGCCTGGCAGGTCAGCGGCACGCGGTTGGATGTGTCGCTTCAGCCGGAGATCGTGCTCAGCACCGTCAGCCTGGCCAAGGGTTTCCTGTAGGGTTCGACGCCGCCTCTGCGACCTGGATCACGGCTTGGGCCGAGTGGCCTCGTGGCGGGTCGCCTCCGGCAGCGCCTGCCACAGCTTGTCCAACTCCTTGCGGGCACACGCCTTGATGCCGGATGCGCCAGCTCTCTGCCGGGCGGCATGCAGCAGCCGGGCGCGGTCGACACCATCGGGCAGGCCGAAATCCAGCAGCAGGTTCAAGCGTCCGGGCACCGCTCGCTCGCAGAGCCGATCCGCCACCTCCAGGGCGCACTGACGACCGCGCGGCAGCCCGAGGAAGAAGCCGGCGATCTCGTTGCATTCGTCCAGCGAGTCCCCGGCGATCACCTGGGCGCAGCCAGCGGCGCCCTTGCCGGTCAGCTGGCGATCCAATCGACGCGCCAGGAAGAGGTCCGCGATGCTCTGGTTGGCGAAATACCAGGCTTGCTCGCCGCTGACCTGGGTGAACAAGGTGGACTGCAGCAGGGCCTGGCAGCGAGCCCTCCGCGCCGCTTCGCCCCCCTTACCAACCCGTGCCAGGCATTCGGGCAAGGTCAAGGAGACCGTGCGGGAGTCCGGTCGAATGCTGCCGGCATCGATCATGGCATCGACCAGCTCCAACGCCTCGGCCGGTCCAATGTCCTGGCCCACCAGGTCGTCCAGCAGCAGGGTGTCCAGGTAGGCCTGGTAGATACCGGCCCGATTGCGCTGCAGCCGGCCGCCCGCGCGGGCTGCCAGTTTGGCTTCGGTGTGTACCCGCGCCAGTGATCGCACCACTGCCAGGTCACGCCAGGTTGACAGGTGCGGGAAGACACAGGCAGCGCCGGTGCCGGACTTTCGGTCGAGTTCGTAGCGGGCGACGAATTTGCGCAGAGCGGTCGCCCGGTCGTCGCCCGGGCCGCCACCACGGAGGATTCGCTGCACCTCGGCGCATGGCAGCGGTGGCACTTCAACCCGCGCCTGCAGCCCCTGGAGGCCGTAGGCGTCGCGGAATACCGGTGGCCGCGCCAGCACCACCAGGCGCATGTCGGCCATGGCCGCCAAGGAGGTCTTGATGTCGCGCAGCAGGCGCGGTCGCTGGCTCAGCGCGACCTCGTCCAGCCCGTCGAGCAGCAGCAACCAGGGTCGGCCGGCCATGGCCTTGTCGATGGCGGCTTTCGGGTCGGCGCCGACCAGCTTCATGCGTTTCGCCGCGCCGTTCAGAATCAGGTTGGCCGCCTCCGGGGCGCTCTTCATGGTGGGCACCACATCCCACGCCAGGGCCAGGCGAACCACGCGCGCGCTGCCGCAGACACTGGCTTGCACCATCCGGGCCAGCTCGCTCTTGCCGACACCGCCGCGGCCGAGCACGAAGACGCTGCGCAATCGGCCATCGGACAGGGCTGCCGTGAGGCCCGCCTCGGGCAAGGTCTGGCCAGCGCGAACCGTGGCGTCTTTGGCCGGCCATGCCTGCACACGCAGGGTGACGGGGCGGTACCTGCCGGCGCGCACGCTCTGGGCGTGGGTCGCGCCGAGCGAGTAGCAGGCCTGGTTATAGGCGATCTCCGCCCCAGCGGCGTTCGGTGGCGCCTTGGCGCGGGTCTTGTTGACAGCCTCGCCACCGCCGCATCCCGTGGCCCAAACGGCCAGGGCGACGGCGAGCAGGGCAGCGCATGGCAGATGACTGCAGGTCGGGGGGATCATCGGGTCGCGCTCCGCGGGCTGGGCGTTCAGCTTGAGAGCGGCGATACTAACACCCATGAGCCATCACAAGCGAGGGGCTGGGCGGACGTTGGGGATGGCGGCGCTCGGTCGCGCCATGGCCCGGCGAGGAGACGACTTGCGGGCGGCACGGCCCTCTTCGGCCGCCGAGACTGGCGCCTCGAGACGGGCCTTTCTTCGTGACGCGATGACGGGTGCTGCAGCACTCTGCTGGACGGGTTGCGCCGGCGCCAACCTGCGCGCTGGCGGCATGGGCCGGTCGGCCCGTGTGGCGGTGGTCGGCGCCGGACTTGCCGGGCTGACCTGCGCCTGGAACCTGCACAGGGGCCGCGCCAACGTCACTTTGTACGAGGCCAGCGCACGGCTGGGTGGCCGAGTGCTCACCGCCCGGAACGAGCCCGCCGCCGGCATGGTGCTGGAGCTGGGCGGCTCCTTCATCAACAGCGACCACCACGCGATCCGGGCGTTGTGCAAGGCGGTCGGGCTCCCCTTGGTCGACCTGTATGGCCTGGGCAAGAACCTGGACGACATCGGCTGGATCAGCGGCGAGCTGCGCGATCCGGACGACTTCGACCGACAGGTGGCGCCCCTCGCGGCCCGCATCGAGCGCGACGCCGAGCACATGGATGAGGCTGGCGGCTTGCGCGGTCCGGTGGCGGCTTCGCTCGATCGTCTGTCCATGGCCGCCTACCTGGATCGGATCGGTGCCTCGGGATGGCTTCGCCGCTGGCTCGAGATGACCTATATCTCGGAGTTTGGTCTCGACCCTGGCGACCAGAGCGCGCTGAACCTCGTGACCATGGTCAGTGGCGACGGGGAGGAGCTGGATCTGCTCGGTGGCAGCGATGAGCGCTACCGCATCGCTGGCGGAATGGGCGCGCTGATCGACCGCCTCGCCAAGCCGCTCGGCGACCGGGTCGTGACCGGCTCCGAGCTGCTGGCGATTCGACCGGCGGGCCGCGCCATGGCGCTCAGTTTCGCCGGCAAGGGCGGGCAGCCGGCGACAGAGGTGATCGCCGACTTCGTGGTGTTGACCCTGCCCTTCAGCGTCTTGCGTGGCGTGCGCATCGACGTGCCCCTGCCCGCGCCCAAACGCCGCGCTATCGCGCAGCTGGGGTACGGCAACAACGCCAAACTCATCCTCGGCTTCCACAAGCCCATCTGGCGACAATCGGGACGCAGCGGTGAGGCCGTCACAGACACGGCGTTGCAGATGACCTGGGATGCGTGCCCCTGGCACCAGGGGCCGGGCGCTGCGCTGACCCTCTACCTGGGCGGCGCGGTCGGCAAAGCGCTCGGTGAAGACGGACCGGACGCCGCGGCGGCGCGGGTGGCGGCTGCGCTGGAGAAGGTCTTCCCCGGCGCCGGCGCAGCGCGCAGCGCCTTCCACGTACACGCCCCCTGGCCGCGCTATCGCTGGTCCAAGGGCAGCTACTCCTGCTATCGACCTGGCCAGTGGTCTTCCATCCGCGGCCACGAAGGCGGGCACGTCGGCAACTTATGGTTTGCTGGAGAGCACTGCGACCCCGCCCATCAAGGCTATATGAACGGCGCCGTGCTCACCGGCGGTCGGGCGGCAAACGCCATCTTGAAGCGGCTGGGGCTGACCAGGCCGCTGGTGCCCCTGCCACTCAAGGTCGGTTGACCGGGTCGGCAGTCGACGAGCCTACGGCGCAGCGCGATGCTCCGCGCGCAAACGACGACGCAGCGCCAGCACCTCGGCCGCCACCCGCTGAATCCGCGCTGCATTGGCGACCCGAGAACCGCCCCCATCGGACCGCTCCCGACTGGCGATCACCGCATCGGCGACCCGATGTCCTTGCTGCAGCGCCCGGGCGATGAGCTCGAAACTGAAGAAGAAGGTATCGGCCGCGATGCGCTGCAATCCGATGTCATCGCGGGCCAGCGCCACCGGGAATAGATAGGTGCCTTCGAGCGCGAAGTCGACGCCCACAAGCAGCCGCATATAGAGCCGGAAGCCGCGCGAGATGGCCGTGCGCAGGGCGCTGTTGGGCCGATTGCCGTAGGTGGATAACACGATGGGCGCCTGCTTCAGCAGGGGCAGCATCTTGTCGAGCTCGGCGGGCGGAATCTGGCCGTCGGCCGCCAGCATGCAGAAGTGGCTCATACGCGCCGCCGCGATGCCGGTTCGAAGTCCGGCGCCCATGCCGCGATTGCGGTCGTGCTGCAGCAGGCGCAACCGAGGCTCGTCGGCGGCCATCTCGCGCACGATGGCGGCGCTGCCGTCGGTGGAGCCATCATCGACGACCAGTATCTCCCAGTCGCCCGACCAGCCACGGGCCCACTGCAGCGCCTCGTCTATCGTGCGACGAAGCGCCTGCTCTTCGTTCCAGCACAGGTAGATCAGCGACAGAGACGACATCGAGCCCTTGCCGCAGGGCGGTCCCTGCGCATGCTTGGAGCGGCTACTCGTTGTGCTTGAGATCCATCTGGCAGCGGGGGCACTTGCCGTCCGCCTTGTCCAGGCGAGCGTAGTGCACGGTGCCCATGTCGCAGTACCATGCGCCCTTGGGCACCTTGTCCTTGGCGATGGGCGGGTCGAAGTTCGTTCCGGCGGCGGTCAATGTGACCCCCTTGGGAGCGGCTACGGCCTTGTCGGTCGCGCCCGCGGTGGCTGTCGCCGCCTCCGGTGCAGCCGCCGCCTTCTCAGCGACCTTTTCGGCCGCAGGCGCCTTGTCAGCGGCCGGAGCCTCGGTCTTCTTGCCACAGCCCACCAGCAGCAACGCGGTCAGGGCCAATATCACCGTGCACAATCTCATGTCTCCACTCCCTCTTGATTCCCCCATACCGGCAAAAGTAGCGCGTTCGACCCCGCCTGTCATCGCGCACCGGCTCGGTCGATGGGGAGCCGGGGGCGGTTATGCTACATTTCGGGCAGGAGGAATGATGACCATGCGCAGCGTCGACGTCCTGGCCCTCTGCGCGGCGACGATGGTGTGCACCATCGCCTGCGGAAACAGCGGCCAGGGCACCCAACCCCTGTACGAGTACGTGGACGGCATCGGCGATGGCGAGCCCAACGCCAATTCGGACACGACAGCGGTCCACGACGCAAAGGGCAGCGGTGGCGTCCAGGATGGCACCGGGACAACCGGTGATGTCGTCGTGCCCGCCAAGGACGGCGCCGCCGCCAAGGACGCCCCCACCACCAGCAGCCAGCCGGACGTGACCTGGAAGGGCATGCCCCAGATCGAGGTCAAGCTCGACGGCGCCGTGAAGACGGCCCTGGTCTTCGAATATGACAGCAATCCGCAGACCCAGCCGGCGGTCATGAAGGCCAAGGTGGAGATCAACAATTTCGGTGACGTACCGCTCAAGATCAAGGCGATCCTGTTCAAGACCGAGTCGCCGCAATTGGCCCTGACGTGGTGGGAGACGCCCCTGAAGCCGGCTGACTATCCCTACGAGTTGGAGCCCTTCGTGCCGCTCACGCTGTCGGTGGAGTTCACCATCAAGCCAAAGTTGAAGGCGTCCAAGACGGCGACGCTGGAGATCCTCAGCGACGATCCGGTGCAGCCGGAGGTGGCGCTCGCCTTCGCCACGCCGTGTACAGGCGCCAAGCCGGTGATCACACCGGGCGCTGTGGAGTTGATCAACGCGGGGCCCTTCAAGCCGCGCACCGTCTGCTTCCAGATCGGCAACCTGGGCTGCATGCCCTGGCTCTATTCCGGCGCCAGCTTCGAGCCGAATAACGGCGCCTGGTCGATCTACGAGGAGCCGCCCGCCAACGACCAGATCCAGGAGATCGGGACCCCGGCCAACCCCTGGACCAAACCCAAGAAACTCAAGATCTGCGCCCGCTTCCAACCCAAGAAGGTGGGCGACGCCTCGGCCACCAAGCTGGTGGTCAAAGGCAAGGAGAGCTTTGCGGGTCAGCCGATCCACACCGCCAGCGCCAGCCTCAAGGGCATCTGGCAGCCCGAGAGCGGCTTCCGCTTCCAATGTGGCGGCCCGGCGATCTTCGACTTCGGCCCCACGGCGTCCAAGCCGACGACCCTGTCTTGCACGGTCGTCAATGACGGGCCCGCGGCGATGAAATTGAACGCGTTCACCCTGGCACCCGGCACCGACTACGCCCAACAGACGGCCATCGACGCTGCGTTCAGCGCCAAGGTCGTGGTGCCCGGCCAGGCCAAGGCGCTCGCCCTGCCCTTCACCCTCGCCGCGGGACAGGGCGTCAAGTTGTCCGTCACCTGGCAACCGACCGCGGCCGATCCACCACCGACCCGGGCGGTGCTGAACTGGCGACAGGGTGGCGACGAGGGCGACATCGAGGTGCCCGTGCACGCCGGGCCCTGCAACGAGAGCGCGCCCGAAGCCAGCCCCCTGCCCATGGGCTTCCACAGCCCCTCTGGCCAGGTCAAGACCCGCTTCGAGCTGGCCAACTGGAGCTGCACGCCCCTCAAGGTGATGAAGCACTGCACCACCCTGTACAACGTGACCCAGTTCAGCGCCTGCGAGACCGGGGCGCCGTCGGCCGAGTACAGCGTCGTCGGCGCCATGCCCGATGTGGTGCCAGCCTGGAGCAGCGCGCCGGTGGAGGTGTTGTTCAAGCCGGGCGGGGGCAGCCGCAAGGATCACCTGGGCCAGTTGCACCTCTTCTACTGCCCTGGTGAATGGACCGGCGGCAAGTGCTCCAAGAAGATGGATCGCATCGAGGTCCAGCTCGAAGGCAACGTATTGCCGTCGGTGAAGCCGCCCTCGATGTCCTTGACCGCGCCCGCGGGCATCAAGGCGGGTCACGCGGCGCGGCTGATCGCCAAGGTGACGCCCGGCAGCCATGCCATCGGCATGTTCGGCGCCTTCCACTTCACGGTGACGGGCCGCCCGCCTGGCTCGAAGGCCTGGATCTTCGGCGGTCCGGTAGACGGCAACGAGTTGATCTTCGTGCCCGATGTGCCGGGCAGCTACACCATCAGTGCCAACGTCGCCGCTTTCACCGCCGGCGACCTCGCCAGCCAGAGCTACAGCGAGCAGGCGCTGGTGAGTTTCGTTGCCAAGTAGGCTGGAAGTCGGCCGATCGCGGTCCTGTCGCGGGCCTTCCGATCGCGGAAAGCTGCGTTACTCCGAGCGCTATTTCATTCTGAGGGCATCGACGAGTATTGGGGCAGGATGCCCACCGGCAGGTCGTCCAGCTCGCTCAGCTTGGAACGAACCTCGCCGGGCAGGATGCCATGCTGCAGGATCAGGCGGCCGGCGCCCTCGTAGTCGCCGCGGGCGACGATGTCGAGCACCTCGGCGGTGAGCTTGCGCACGGCCTTGCCCAGGTTGGGCGGGTTGACCTCGAAGGTGCGCTTGGTGGCGTTGTAGCGGAACACCCACTCCTGGGCGAGGTAGTTGTAGATGATCGCCTTGGCGATGGTCTGCGGCGATGAGGCGCCCAGCCGCGCGGCGTCGAAGAAGCTGGCCAGGAAGGTGGCGGCGACGCCTTCATCGCTGCGTTTTCGCAGCTCACCCTTGTCGCGCAACCAGGTGTAGTTGAGCAGGGCGATGGACTCGCCCATGACCAGCTCCATCAACGTGTAGCGGGCCTGCAGCAACTGGCGGGCGCTGGTGCGTTTACCGCCGGGCAGCTGAATGGTCCCCGGCACCACGCCGTGGGCGAACTGCCAGGCCATCAGGATGTCGTAATAGGCCTCGAAGGAGACCTTGTTGTAGAGCTTCGGCGCGAAGATGCGACGGGCCACGGGTCGGGCGACGGCGTCGAACTTGGCCTTGACCACGTTCTTGAGGATCACGTTCTTGGTGCCGCGCGCCCGGCGCACGCTCTCGTCGTTGGGCAGGACGAAGGCGCGGATCTGGTAGCCCGAGCGGGCATCGCCAGCAGTGTAGAGCACGTTGCCAATGGTGATGGGTGAGGGCGCGATGGTCTGAAAACGCGGCCGCAGGGTATCGGGGATCGGCAGGTTGGCGACCATGCCGTCGTAGTGCTTCAGGAACCGTCGGAAGCGGGCGCTCTCGGTGTCGTCGCGGAGGTAGACGATGGCCTCGAAGCTGGTCTTGAGACCCAGCAGGCGATCCTCGTAGTACTCGTAGGGGCCGATGGCGATGTCCAGCGGGCAATCGCGCGCCTCCAGCCAGAGGATCTCGCTGGTGAGGTAGGAGTCGTCGCCGAAGGACTTGGCCCGAGCGCGGAGGAAATCCGCCAGCGGGGCGCAGCGACATCGAGGTGGCGGCGGGGTGACGGGGGGCGGGGGTGTTGCGACGCGTTTACCCTTTCGCTTGGAACGGCGGCGGGTCTTCTTCTTGGGCGGAGGCTGTGGCGGCGGCGGTACCACGGCGGGCGTGGGCGGCTCGTTGCATTTGTAGGCGGCTGCTGCCGCGGTCAGCGCCTTGGCGGCCTCGCTCAGGCGCGCCGAGAAGGCCTTGGAGTAGGGCACGGTGTGCAGGCCCTTGCGGTCGCGACGGACGACCGAGTAGGGGCTGTACAGGCCAGCGGCAGAGTCCGGGTGTTTGCGCACCCAGCTGTCGATCTCGCGCTTGGAGATGTCGCTGGGATAGTAGTTGGCACCCGGCGTGCGCACTGCCCGACCGAGAAAGGGGCGATCGTCGGCGTGGCGATCCCAGGGGCCGTAGTGGATCTCCATGAAGCGGGCAAACTGGTCTGCCTCGGCGGTTTTGGCGAAGCGGGCCGTGCGGCGCAAGGCAGCGCGCATCTCCCAACCATCGGCGGATACCTGGTCCCAATAGACGCGGTCGATGCGATCGGCGGCCCGGCGCAGGTGAGGCAGCATCCCCTTGACGTCGGCCGGGATCGCACTGGCGCTGACCCCCAACCTGGCGGGTACGTAGCGGGCAAGGCGCTTGGTGATCTCCTGCGGCGTGATCGAGCGCTTGAGCAGCACCACCTCGCCGCGAAGCGGCGCACCCGCGACGTCGGACACGGCCGGCAGCAGCAGCGCAACGGTGAGAATCGGGACGATCCGATGCGATCGGCTCATGGCACCTCCTGGGATTCCGCGTGCGCGGGCCTCACACTGAAATATAGACGCGCGAGGGCTGTACGCCAACGAGGCTTGCCCGCTGGCGATCAGCGCACGAAACGCGCGACCGTCTCGATGTGCCAGGCATGTGGGAACATATCCACAGGCTCAGCCCCAACCAACCGATACCCCGCCTTCCGCAACGCCACCGCATCCCGCGCCAACGCCGCCGGATTGCAGCTCACATAGACCAGCCGCGACGCCGCCAACCCGGCTACCAGCCGCAGCGCCGCCGGCAGTAGCCCCGAACGAGGCGGATCGACCACGGCCACATCGTCATCGCAGAGGCCGGCAAACTCCTCGCTCGCCAGTGCCTCGCCCACGTCTCCGCAGATGAAGCGCGCGTTGTCGACCCCATTGCGAACCGCGTTGCGCCGCGCATCTTCCACCGCGTCCGGCTGCATCTCGATACCGACCACCTCGCTGGCCGCCGGCGCCAGGCATAAGCCGATGGTTCCCGTGCCGCAGTACAGGTCCAGCACCCGGCCGGAGATCGGCGCATCGCCTTGCACGACCGCGTCCATCACCCGGCCGTACAGCACCTCTGCCTGACGCGTATTGGGCTGGAAGAACGCCCGCGGGTGCACATCGAAGAGCAGCTCGCGACCGCCGGGCAGGCGCAGCCGCTCCTGCAAATGCGGCTGGCCAGCCAGCAGATGTTCCTCCATACGGGTTCGCTGGCCGCGCTGGGCATATCGTTGGGTCCAGTAGAGGCTGTCGATCGGCACGGCCTGGCGCAGTCCAGCGACAAAGTCGGCGAAGGCCTGGGCAACCTGCGCGGCGGGTCGTTCGCCGTGACGGGTCTGCACCTGCTCGGCCTCGCCCGTGACCAACTCCGCCAGGCGCTGGCCGGTGCGCTTGCCCTCGCGCACCAGCAGGGTGCGCAGCCAGCCGGTCCGGCGGCGTTCATTGTGCGCCTGCAGCCCCTCGGCCCTGGCCCACTCGGCCACCGCTCGAACCAGCGTGGAGGCCTCGTCCGATTGCAGATGACAACGCGCCAGGTCGACCACCTCGTAGCGTCGTCGTGGCGGGTGCAAACCCAGACCCAGGTCGCCGCCGGCATCGCCAAAGGAGTACTCCATCTTGTTGCGATGGCCCCAGGGCGGTTGGCAAGGAATCACCCGCTCCACCAGGTCGCTGTCGAAGCCGTTGGCCTTGAGCTGGTCGCGAACCCATTGACCCTTGAGCACCAGTTGCCGCGCATAGTCCAACCCCTGCAACGAGCAGCCGCCGCAGGCTGGGTCTTGCCGGTCCGGATGCCATGCGTGGCTGCAACGGGGCTCGATTCGGTCGCTGGAGATCTCCAGCAGACGGGTGACCTCACCGCTGAGCACCCGGCGACGACGGCCGTGCATCCGCAACTCGACCTTCTCTCCAGGGAGGGCACCGCGAACCCGTACATCAAATGACACGGGCCGCCGATCCGGTCCGACCAGCGCCGCCCAACGGCCGCGACCGAGGCCGCCGTCGGCGATGGAATCGACAGCGACTTCCAGCAGGTCACCTGGGCGGGGATTGCGCGACCGCTCGGGAAGGTTCACCCTGACGCTCCTGTTGAGGCCGCCCTGCCCGGCAGCCGACCGGGGGGGGGCGGAGACCGGGCGGCGCAATCTCATCGCGCTGCACCTATGCGCATCATCCATGCGGCCGTGACCGCAGCAAGGGGGGCGACAAATGGTTGTCGACCGGGCACCCGTCGGACGGCGTGCGACCATCGGCCGCGGACCCACCGATGAGCGCCTGGCGTTCATCATGGTCGGCCTGCCGGCGCGCGGCAAGACGTACATCGCGCGCAAGATCGGCCGCTACCTGGACTGGCTTGGCTACCGGGCCCGCGTCTTCAATGTGGGTGATTACCGTCGCCAACGCCTCGGCGCACACCACCCCTCATCCTTCTTCGATCCCGACAACGAGCACGGCCGCAAACAGCGCCGGCAGATGGCCCAGGCGGCCCTGCACGACATGCTGCATTGGCTGGAGTTGGGCGGCGAACTGGCCATCTACGACGCCACGAATACCACCCGGGAGCGCCGCGCCAACCTGCGCGATGCCTGCGAGGCGGCCGGTGTGCGCGTGGTCTACGTCGAGTCCATCTGCGAGGATCCGGACCTGATCGAGGCCAATATCCGCGCCACGAAGTTGCAGTCGCCCGACTACGAGGGCGTCGATCCCAACGTGGCGGTGGACGACTTCCGCGCCCGAATCGCGCACTACGAACGCGTCTACGAGCCCATCACCAGCGACGAGGTCACCTACATCAAGTACGTCGACGTCGGTCGGCGCATCGTGGTCAACCGCATCCAGGGCTATGTGCCGGGTAAGGTGCTGTTCTTTCTGATGAACACGCACCTCATTCCGCGGCCCATCTACTTCACACGCCATGGCGAGAGTTCGTTCAACATCGAGAATCGAATCGGCGGCGACGCCGAGTTGACCCCCGCCGGCGTGCGCTACTCACGACAGTTGGCCGACTTCCTGACGCAACGCCTCGACAGCGGCGTGACGCCCACCGTACTGACCAGCACCTTGCGCCGGACCATCGACACCGCCTCCACGCTGCCCTGGCCATCCACTCCTTGGAAGCTGCTCGACGAGATCGACGCCGGGGTGTGCAACGGGCTGACCTACGACCAGATCGCCAGTCGACTGCCCAACGAATTCGCAGCCCGGACGGCGGATAAGTTCAACTACCGATACCCCAATGGCGAGTCCTATCGCGACGTGATCGGCCGTGTGGACCCGCTGATTATCGAGCTCGAGCGCCGGCAATCGCCGGTGGTTGTGGTGGCCCACCAGGCGGTTTTGCGGGTACTCTACGCCTACTTCATGGACAAACCCGCCCAGGATTGCCCGTACCTGCCTGTGCCCCTGAACACCGTTATCGAGCTCACGCCGGGGCCCTATGGCTACCAGGAACAACGGCATGAGCTCCTGGTCCGCCCGGCCCGTTTTGGCAACGAGACGACCTGAGCGGGCGGCATGTCGCCGCCGAGAGGCCCTGCACGATGAATTTGCCTCGACGAAACGACCCTTGCTGGTGCGGCAGCGGCAAGAAGTACAAGAAGTGCCACCTGCCCACCGATGACGCCGGCACCACCTCGCCACCGGGCCCCGCCGAGGCGGCTCGATATGGTTTGATGCCGCGCCCCGGACGCAACGCCCATCTGGTGATCGACGACGCGGGTCGCGAGGGCATGCGCCGCGCCGGACGCTTCAACGCCGCGTTGATGGACTACATCCGCCCCTTCGTTCAGATCGGCGCCCGCGCCAGCGAGCTGGACCGACTGGTGCATGAGTGGACCGTCGGCCATGGCGGCGTGCCGGCCTGTCTGGGCTATCGCGGCTTCCCAAACAGCTGCTGCATCAGCGTCAACGAGGTCGTCTGCCACGGCATCCCCGATGACAGCGAGCTGCGCGACGGCGACATCGTCAACATCGACCTGACCAGCATCATCGACGGCTGGCATGGCGACCAGAGCGAGACCTTCCTGATCGGCGACGTGGAGCCGCGCACCCGCGAGCTGGTCCAGGTGGCCTTCGACTGCCTCTGGCTGGGGATCCGGGCCATCAAGCCCTGGGGGCGCATCATCGACATCGGCCGCGCCATCCAGGCCCACGCCCACGCGCATGGCTTCTCGGTGGTGCGCGACTACCAGGGCCACGGCATCGGACGGGTCTTCCACCAGGATCCGGGCGTGCCCCACTTCCCCGACGCCAACGCCGGCGCGTTCGTGGTCGAGCCGGGCATGTGCTTCACCATCGAGCCGATGATCAACGACGGCACCTGGAAGACGACGCTCGATCGCAAGGACGGCTGGACCGTGCGCACGGCGGACAACCACCTGAGCGCCCAGTTCGAGCACACGTTGTTGATGACTGAAGAGGGGCCCGAGCCGCTGACGGTGACGGCCGACGGTCCAGAGCCGGGGCACCAGTTCTAGCGTCCGCCGCGTCGAGACTTCCCGTCACGCCCCCAGCTCCTGCAAGCGGCTGCGGCGGGTACCCGGCAACAGGATCTGGCGGGCGGCATATTGCAACATGCCGAAGAGGCTGGCGTGGCCGACCTGGATCACCTCGTCGCCGGCGTCGAAGTCCATCAACGCCCGATAGAAGCGGTTCAACACCCCCTCGCGGTGGTAGAAGCGCACGTCCTGCTCGCCCTTCAAGAAGACGCTATCGGGCGGATTGCTGCCGCGCATGATGAAGGTATCCGGCTCGAAGACAGCGTCCGTTGCGATGCAGATCTCCTCGCGATGACGACGCGCGATCTGGGCGGCGATGCGCCGATGACGCCAGGTGGGCGGCAGGGCGTAGAAGGGCGAGGGATGTACATCATCGAAGTGCAGCGCCACGTTGCCCAGGCTGCTCAAGACGCAGGCGACATTGGACACCCAGACCTTGTCGAAGGGGCGCCGCAACAGGGTGCGGACCAGCACCGTCGAGGTCAGTTTGTGGGTCAATCGTGCGCCGCGATCGTCGTTGCCGACGCAGGTCAGGCCCAGGTGCAGGACCTCGCCCACCTCTTCGATGTCCAGCAGCAGGGCGGCGCAGAAGCCGGCGCAGCGCCAGCCATCGGGCCGGGCGGCATCCCTTCGCCAGGCGACGGCGATGACGTTGCGGGCCAGGATCTCCCGCTCGCCGGACAGGCATTGATAGCGCGGTGCATCGCCCAGGGCGTCATCGGCCACCTCGCGCAGGTGCTCGACCAGGCGGGCGAGGCGGTCGTCATCCAGGTATTGCCCCGGACGGAACAGGTACTCGATGCGGTAGTTGTTGGCCTTGCTCATGGCTACCTCCAGGTTGAAGTCGGGCGCTCGGGTTCTCCATCTGTATGAGGCGGTCGCCGATCCACAGTTCGGCCGCCTCGCGCAACGCGGTGCCGTCGCGGTCGGCCAGAGTCGGACCAAAGGCCACGATCACCTCGACCGTCGGCCTGCGAAACAGGGTCAGGAAATGGCTGAAGAAGGTGTCGCCGACGACGTAGGCGGCGCGGGCAGGACGGCAGACGATAGCCACTGGCTGAACGCGCAGGTCGGCTCTTGCGGCGTCGATGAAGAAGCCCGCCCGGAATGGCAGCAGCCCGGGACCCGTCGTCGTCGTGCCCTCCGGGAACAGGGCGACGCGCCGGCCCTCGGCGATGGCGGTCTGCAGATCCATGCGGGCCTGTCGCCGGCTGCCGGCGGACTCACGTTGAACGAAGAGCGTGCCCGCGCGCGCGGCGGCGCGGCCGAATATGGGTGTCTGGCCGACCTCGGACTTGGCCAGCAGGGAGCAGGGGGTCACCGCCAGCAGGGCGGTCACGTCGAGGTAGGAGCGGTGGTTGGCCACCAGGGCCGCAGCGTCGGGATCGGGCCGGCCATGCACCGTCATGCGCACACCCAGGGCCCGGTGCAATCGCCGCGCCCAGCGGGTCGACTCGACGCCCCCGGACCTGCCCCCGCGTGCTGCGGGGAGCAGGGCCAGGCGCGCCACAGAGGTCAAGGTGATGGCCGCCAACCGCCCCAAGCGCAGCCATGCGCGGAACCGACCGCACACGCCGCGGGAGAGGCATTGGATTTGGGGCAAGCGACGGACCATTCCATCCCTCCTGACGAGTCCTCGCTGGACTCATGGTCAAGATGGACGGCGGCCGTGAACAGCGCTCAGACGCGCTGTGACGTCAAAGGGAATTGGCGGTGAAATGCATGTGAACAGGCGACCGGCAGATGGCGCGCTACAGAGACGTCGCGGGGAGGTAGTCTCGCGAAGCGGAGCTTGGGGTGTGGCCCGAAAACGACGTTTTTCGGGCCGAGGGGGATTGCCCGCAATTCCCCTGAAAACTACTGCACACAACGGACGTCGAACTTGCCGTCGAAGAACTGGTAGCCCGTGCCCCCGCCTTCAAAGTCCACAGCATACCCTTGCTTGTTGTTGATCTTGGTCTTGGTCCAGAAGGGCGCCGAAGGTGTGTCCGGAAAAGCCACGTCGTCGATGGCCGGGTTGGTGGTGGAGTGCAGCACCAGGGTCTCGAGCTCGTCCTTGTCGGGCAGCCGCCAGTCGAAGAGTTTGCCGTGCAACTGATCGTTGAGGACCAGGGCAGCGCAGTAATCGCCTGCATCCGCCCGAGTTCGCTTGACGCCGTCCAGGATGCGCTGCCAGAAGAGTCCGGTCGTCTTGTCCAGGACCACCACGCTGGTTTTGGGATCGTAGTCCAGATCGGCCGGCGCCTTGCCGCCGCCATCGCCGGTCTTTTCGTCGGTGCATATGGCCACGCGCCAGGTGCCATCGGAGCGGCAGCGAACGATGACGGTCTCGTCTTCGCAGACGAGCTTCTTGCTCTCGCCCGGTTCGCATTCCTCGGCGCCGCAGCCACTCAGTGACGCGGTGCACAGCAGGGCAAAGGCCAGGCCGGCGACGAGCGCTGCGCGGGCGGGGGACGCGTGGGTCGACATGGGGTACCTCCTGGCGTGCGACTACGTTAGCGCAATCTGGCGCCTGGGCGCCAGCGTCACCGCGGACTGACGGCGCCTCCCCAACATCTTCGCACGGATGCCGGTTGGACGCTGATCACGCGGGCTTGGCGCGACTATGCTGCGCGCCACGCCGCCTCGCGGACCGAACAGGAGGGCCCATGACCACCTCGCTGACACCTGTAGACGATCCCCACGCGCTCGCACGCGGACTCGCCGGTCGACACCTGATCGACGGCTCGCTGGTGCCCGCCAGCAGCGCAGAGACCTTCGATGTGCACGCGCCCGCCACCATGGCCGTCATCGGCGGCGCGGCGGCTGGTGGCGCAGAAGATGTCGATCGCGCGGTGACCAGCGCCAAGCGGGCTCAGAAGGCCTGGGCGGCCAGGTCGGCGCGCGAACGGGGCAAGCTGGTGGCCGCCTGTGGGCGCTTGCTGGAGGCCCACGTACAGGAGCTGGGCCGGCTGACCGCGCTGGAGACCGGCAAAGCGTTGCGCACCGAGAGCCGAGTCGAGGCCTCGGTGCTGGCCGATGTCTTCGTCTACTACGGCGGTCTCGCTTCGGAGCTGCAGGGCAGCACGGTGCCCTTCAATCCATCGATGTTGACGCTGACCCTGCGCGAGCCCATCGGCGTCATCGGCGCCATCATCCCGTGGAACGCGCCGCTGCTGCTCATGGCGCTCAAGGTCGCACCGGCGCTGGTCGCGGGCAACGCGGTGGTCCTCAAGACCGCCGAGGAGGCCCCCTTTGGTGCCCTGCAGGTGGCGCGCATCATGCAGCAGGTGCTGCCGGCTGGCGTGCTCAACGTGCTCTCTGGCGACGGACCGGGCTGTGGTGGGCCGCTCTGTCAGCACCCGGATGTGGGCAAGATCACCTTCACGGGCTCGGTGGAGACCGGTCGCATCATCTACCGCGCCGCGGCCGAAAAGCTCATCCCGGTGACCCTGGAGCTGGGCGGCAAGAGTCCGATGATTGTCATGGATGACGCCGATCTCGATCGCGCGGTAGCCGGCGCGGTCGGCGGCATGCGCTTCACCCGCCAGGGCCAGAGCTGCACCGCCGCCAGCCGCATGTTCGTGCACGAGCGCTTGCACGACGCCTTCATTGACCGTTTGCGCACAGCCGTGGACGCCATGGCCATGGGCGACCCCATGGACGAAGCCACCGATATCGGCACGGTCATCTCGGAGCGTCAGCTGGCCACGGTTCAGCGCTACATCGAGTTGGGCCGCGGTCTGTCCGGTGTGACCACCATCGAGTGCTCCCAGCTGCCGACCGATGCGCACCTCGCTGACGGACTCTTCGTGCGGCCCGTGCTCTTCACCGGCATGTCCCACGAGGCGCCGCCGGCACGTGAGGAGATCTTCGGCCCGGTCACCTGCATCTTCCCGTTTTCGGACTATGAGCAGGCCCTGGCCATGGCCAACGACAGCCCCTATGGCCTGGCGGCGACCATCTGGACGAAGGACCTGAAGATCGCCCTGGACGCCATCCATCGGCTGGAGGCGGGTTTTGTGCAGGTCAACCAGAACCTGGTGGTGCAGCCCATGCTGGCCTATGGCGGGGTCAAGCATTCGGGGCTGGGCAAGGAGGCGTCGCTGGAGGCGATGCTCAATCACTTCACGCATAGCAAGACGGTGTTGATGAACATGACCTGAGCCCGCCGTCAGCCCCCCGCTGCACGCGGAGGCTGGAATCGGGTACCCTGCGGGCCGTGAATGTGCGCCTCCCGGCCTCTGCTTGCACGATCTTCGCCATGGTGGGGGCGCTATGTGTGGTCGCCTGCGGCAGCCAGAACCCGCCATCCAACGCCCCTTTTGACAGCACGGGCTACTTCAGCGGCGGCGATGTGCTCAGCGGCGCCGACGTCGCCGACAGCAGCTGCATCGGCGGCACCGGCGAGTCCTGCAACAGCGATGCAGACTGCGACGACGGCCTGGCCTGCACCGCCGACAGCTGCGACCCCTGCAACCAGAAGTGCCACGCCGAAGTGAGCGCCGATAACTGCCTGGTGGCCGGCAAATGCTGGGCCGCAGACGACGGCCCCCTGCCCTGCATTCGCTGCAAGCCGGAGACCTCCAATACCGGCCTGACGCCTACACCCAACGCCCCTTGCGACGACGGCGATGCCTGCACGTCTGAGACGGTCTGTAACGACTCTGGCACCTGCCAGGGCAAGGCTATCGAGGGCTGCTGCGAGGTGGCCAAGGATTGCGACGACGACGATGCGTGTACCGCCGACGCCTGCGACGACAAGACGAAGACTTGCAGCCACGAGGCGGTGGCGGACTGCTGCAGCACCGGCGCCTGCTGCGGCCCGGCCACCGGCAAAGTGCTGCCCGCCGGCACCAAGTGCGCCGAGGAGGTGCTGACCATCCAGTACCAATGCGACGGGCCGACGGTGCAGCGCCGCATCGCCCACCCCGGCTGCGACGGCAAGGGAGCTGATGGCTGCTCCAAGGAGGCCGCGCACGCCGTCTGGGGACAATGGCAGGACGTGGAGACGTGCACTGGGGCCAAGAAATGCCTGATGATCTCCAGCGACATCCAGCCCACATGCAGCACCACCAGCGGCGGCGGCAGCTGCAAGGCACACGCCGACTGCGAGGACTACCTGCCCTGCACCCTGTCGTTCTGCGACGCCGGCAAGTGCGGCAACTTCGCCAAGGAGGCCGGCACCAAGTGCGGCCAGACCGCCATCGCCACGGAGTACGGCTGCGACGGCTTCGGCGACGGCAGCGACATCCAGGTGCGGCAGGGCTTTGCCGCCTGCGATGGCGTCAGCGGCGCTTGCGACGCCAACAGCGGCGTCTACGCCTGGGGCCCCTGGAAGCCGCACGAGCTCTGCGCCAGCGGCACCTCCTGCAGCGTGCCCGACTCGAGCCAGCCGGGCACCTGCGTCAAGGGCCCGCCGCCGACCAAGTGCAAGCCGGGCAGCAAATGCTGCACCGCCGACGGTCAATACGCGCCCAAAGCCACCAAATGCGGCACCTCGAAGATGAAGACCGAGTACTTCTGCAACGGCGGCGGCAACGGCAGCGACGTGATGAAGAAGTACGCCTACTCGGGCTGCAGCGGCTACTCGACGTCATGCTCCTCGTCGTCCAGCAACCTGAACTGGGTCACCGAGACCTACAAGAAGTGCAGCTCCAGCTACAAATGCCAGGTCAAGTACAAGAGCTCGCCGGGCACGTGCATCAAGGGCGACAAGTGCAAACCCGGCACCACCTGCTGCCCCGACGGCCAGTACGCCGCCAAGGGCACCAAGTGCGGCAGCTCCTACTACAAGAAGCAGTACACCTGCAGCGGTTCGGGCAAGGGCAATACGATCATGGTGCAGGAGGTGTGGCGGGGCTGCTCCGGCTACTCCACGTCGTGTTCTTCGTCGAGTTCGAACCTGTATTACGGGCCTTCGAAGAAGTACAAGAAGTGTTCGTCGTCGACCAGTTGCAGCGTCAATTCGAGCGGAAGCTATGGCAGTTGCAAGAGTTGAGCGGCGATGCCCGTCCAGCGGAAGTGGAGCGAGATGAGATGGGCTCGGGCCGCCTTCGTGACGCTCTGCCTGGTACAGGTCGGCTGCAACGGTGCATCCGACGAGTCCGACACCATCTCCGGCGGTGAACCCTGTCGCAAGATCGTCACCTCGAAGCAGGAGGCGTGTTCGGCCAAATCGGCCGCTGCCAACGCGTGCAACAACTGCGTCGCTGCTGCCGTGCCGACCGCCAAAGCGGTGACCTGCGCGTGCTGGGAACTCGGCGATGACTGCTACGTCGGCTCGCCGCCTGATGAGACGACCAACGTGCCTCCGCGACCAGCCCCGGACCCTGAGTGCTGCGACCTGAAGCTGTCGTTCCATCCCGAAGGCGATGCCAGCGGTGTGCCGACGACCAAGCCGACGCTCGAGTTGGAGTTGGGCACCTGGGATCACTGCGCGCAACGCTTCTTGCCCTACAAGGACCACCAATGGACCGAGTTGGCCACGGCGGGCCAGGGCTTGTTCCACGTGCACGCCTCGGTGCGAGTGAAGCTGCCTGGCCGCACCGGCAAGCACGCCAACGTGCAGTTCGTGGCCGCGGGGCTCGACGGGTGCGCGCCAGCCGCGAGTGGGTTCATTGGCCAACTGCAACTGAAGCCTGACCCGGAGAAGGCAGACTGGTGGACCTATCGCCAAGGCAAGCGCCCGGGTGTATTCGTGATCTTCAAGCCGGAGGCGTGCCAGGCCTGCCGTTACTGTGGCCATTGGGTCGACCTGCGCGTGGCCGTGCGCGACAACACCAACGGCGCCTGGGGTGAGGCCAGCGTGGTCTTGCGCACATACATGGAGAGCATCCACCCGGACTGTCTGAAGATTGCGAAATGCGGGCCGCCCTGATTGCCAGAGACCTCAACTGCCACAGCCGGTCGCGATGGCCAGCGCTCGACAGACCTCGGTCATGCGGTACCGTCCCAACCGGCCGATGTAGCGCTTCAACCGGGCGCGCTCGACCGTCTGAACGTGATCGAGATTGACCGCCGAATCGCGCTTCAACCCCTCCCGTTCCCCGACCACCACCTCGCCTGGCGATCCCCGGATCGTCGAGGTGATCGGCGCCACCATTACCGTGCGCAGCAGGCCGATCACCTCCTGGCGACTGATGACCACAACGGGGCGGCGCTTGTCCGGAGAGGCGAACTCGAACAGCCAGACCTCGCCGCGGTTCACTCTTCTGGCCATGAGCCCTGCGTGTGCCAATCCGCCAGCTCGGCGTCGGTGTCTGAAGCCTCACCGTAGGCCGCTCGATACGCCCTGGACACCTCGGCGACCCGCTTGCGCTGCAGCCATGCTTCCGCAGCGCGACGCAACACGGCGGAGCGACCATGGCGACGGACCTCTTCGTCCGCGTCCAGTCGGGCGAGCAGCTGTTCGTCGAACATGACCTGTACGGGTTTCATGTGGATAGATTATGTTGGCATCCTTGTGGAGTCAACATGTCGCTAGAACACCATCCGGCGCTCCGACGGCCCGGCGGCGGCGGCACAGGCGGCCCGCTTCTCCGCGGCCAGACCGCGGCTGAGCAGGAGCGTGATGGCGTAGGAGAGATCCCAGCCGCGGCGGATGGCCGTCTGGCGGATCCGCTCCATGAGCTCGGGGGTGATCTGGAGAGAGACGGTCTGCTGTCGAGGGCGGGTCGGTGTGTGCATCTTGTCCTCCTGAGAGTCTGGTGCCGGGACGGGCCCCTGGGATCAAGACGGATGACGGGGTCGGAAAGTTCTCTGCAGCCGGGTGCGAACGCGTGGCGTGTGTCGGCTCGGCGCCACCACTGCGCCATCGCCAAGGTGTCAGGTGTCAATACCTGACCCTACTTGGCGTGGGCGTTTGGTGGTGCGATCTCGACCGAAGGTGTCAAGTTTCGATGTTCGGAGTGGCGACCACGCCCGCCGTGATCAGGTGCTCGATCTCGGCGGCGTCGAGGTCGGCGACCTCGGCCAGGATCTCGCGGCCGTGCTGGCCCAGCAGGGGCGGTGGGGTGCGGATGGCTCCGGGGGCTTCGCTGTGTTTGACGGCGACGCCGGTGGTTTTGATGGGGCCGGCTTTGGGATGGTCGAGGTCGACGACCATGTCGCGGGCCTTTGTGACCTCGTGTTCGAGGACCTGGTCGACGTCGTGGATGGCGCCTGCGGGTACGCCGCCGGCTTGCAGGCGGTCGATCCAGTTGGCCACGGTGTCGGTCTGGAAGATGGCGGCCAGCTCTTCGGCCAGGGCGTCGCGATTGACCACGCGGGCGGGGTTGTCGGCGAAGCGGGGGTCGGTCTGCAGGTCGGGCCGGTCGATGGCGGCGCAGAATTTGGCCCAGTTGCCCTCGCTGCCCACGGCCAGGTTGAACCAGCCATCGGACGCGGCGAAGGCCTCGTAGGGCACGATGGAGGGGTGGCGATTGCCCGCCCGGCGGGGCACGGTGCCGTCGGCCAGGTAGCCGCCGGCCTGGTAGGTGAGCAGGGAGACGCAGGCGTCGAGCATAGCCACGTCGATGGTGTCGCCGCGGCCGGTCTGCTCGCGCCGATACAAGGCCATGAGGATGCCCTGCACCGCGTAGAGGCCGGAGGACAGGTCGGCGATGGAGGTGCCGGCTTTGGTGGGCGGTCCGTCGGCCGGGCCGGTGATGGACTGGATGCCGCTGAGGCCCTGTACGGCCAGGTCGTAGCCCGGTCGATTGCGCCAGGGACCGGTCTGACCGAAGCCACTGATGGAGCAGTAGATCAGGCGCGGATTGGCGGCGCGCAGCTGCTCGGCGCCCAGGCCGAGGCGCTCGGCGGTGCCGGGGCGGAAGTTCTCGATCACCACGTCGCAGCGGGTGGCGAGGCGTTGCACCAGGCGCTGCCCTTCCGGTCGTTTCAGGTCCACGGCCAGGGAGCGCTTGCCGCTGTTGATGGACAGGAAATAGGACGACTCGCCGTTCTGGAAGGGCGGGCCGAAGCGGCGGGTATCGTCGCCGGAACCCGGGCGCTCGATCTTGATCACGTCGGCGCCGTGGTCGGCCAGGATGCGGGTGGCGAAGGGGCCGGCGAGCACCCGCGACAGGTCGAGGATGCGTACGCCATGCAGGCTGCCTTGGGTCTTTGGTGCGGAGTCGTTCATGGCGCGATTGCGCGGGAGCGCGCTCCGGGTGTCAAGCACGACGCGGCCGCGGTCAAGCGGGGGCGGGGAATACGCCGCGTTCGTGGTGACCTTGTGGCGTGGGCGCTGACGTTCTACCCTGCCGCGACTTGTTATCGGAGAGCCCGTGCGCCCCGCCTCGCCATCGTCTGCAAAGCGACTGATGCCCCTGCTCCTGTTGCTGCCTTTGCTGGCCCTGGACGGCCTGGCATGCGGCGGATCCAGCTCGTATGTGCATCGCCAGTCCTACCGGGCGCGCCAACAGCGCAACTACCAGCGCACCCCGCAGCCCATGGTCGCCCAGGAAGCCAAGGCCAGCCGCAGCTTCTTCAGCTTCGGCAGCGCCAGCGGTGGTGGTGGCATGACCCAATCGGTGGCGGACTCGGAACGACCGCACTCGGCCAGGCCCGTGTCCAAGTCGCCGCGTCGGCGGTATCGGAGCAGCGGCGGTTCGGGCCGCTACAAGAAGGCCATCAGCACCCGAGGCAAGGCGGTGCCCTCCTATAACAACCGCGCCGGTCAGGTCCGCCACAAGGCGGAGAAGGCCGCCCAGAAGGCCGCCGAAGAGGGCGCCACGCCCATGGTCGTCTACCTGGGCTACCTCAAACTGCGGGTCAAGCGACGCCTGGACGCGGTCGACCGCATCACGCGCATGACCGAGAAGGCGGGCGGCTACATCGACAGCCTGGGCCAGCGGGTCATCGTGCTGCGCATCCCGGCATCGGACTTTCACAAGGTGATGGCCGCCTTCGCCCAGATCGGCGAGGTCGTCGATCGGCGCGTCAAGGCGCTGGACGTGAGCAAGCAGTTCACCGACCTGGGCACCCGCCTGGCCATCGCCAAGCGGTCCCGAGAACGCCTGCTGGCCCTGCTCAAGACCGTCAAAGACGTGCAGCAGCGGCTGAGCATCGTCAACGAGATCAAGCGCCTGAGCGAGCGCATCGAAGGCATCGAGTCGACCCTGTCGACCCTCCGCAACCTGGCTGACTACTTCACCATCACCATCGAGCTCGACGCGGTGGTACGCAGCCATCGCCAGATGACCCATCGCTCGCCTTTCCCCTGGGTACGCCGGTTGGCCGCCCATCGGCTGACCATCCGCGACGGCAACGACGACGTGAAGATGACGATGCCCAAGGGCTTCGTGCTCTTCGAAAAGGACGACGACTTCCGCGCCCAATCGGCCGACACCTCCATGCTGCGCGCCGGACGCCTGGACAACGAGCCCCGCGGCACCAGCAAGTGGTGGTCGGCGGCCGTGCACCACGAGATGGACGGCCGCGACGAAGCGCTGGTCGACACCGGCAGCAAGGGACTGCTGGAGTGGCGCGTCTATCGCAACAAGGATGTGCGACCACGCTACTGGCTCATCGCGGTGCATGCCGACGGCGAGGATCTGTATGTGGTCGAGGTCTTCTTCCCCAACGCCGACGCCTGGCAGGCCCACAAGAAGGCCGTGGTCGAGGCGCTGGCCACCTTCGGGCCGAAATGATGCGTCGACGACACCCGATGGCGGGGCCGCTTGGGGGGCTGGCTTTGATGCTGGTTTCCAGCGGGTTGGCGTGGGCCCAGGCGGCGCCACCGCCGCCGGGCGACAAGGCGGCCAAGGTCGCGGTGGACGCCGACAAGTCCGCCGCAGACAAGAGCGCGGCAGACAAGGACGCCGCTGACAAGGACGCGCGGACGGTCGCGCCACGTGCCACTGCGATCACCGCGCGCATGACGCTCAAGGTGGTGCATCCCGACCAGGTGCGGGCTGAGCTCATCGCCCGGGTCAAGGACAAGAAGGGCTTCCCCATTCTGATCACCGACCGCGCCCTGCACCTGAAGGTGCCGCCCCAGCACGTGCCGGACCTGCTACGCTTCGCGTCCAAGAAGGGCACCGTCCTGGCCAAGTCCATGACCCGCAAGGATCGCACTCAGATCATCGCCCAGCTCGAGGGCCGCGTGCGCTCGAAGACAGGCATCCTGCGCCGGCTGCGTGGCTTCATCGACGACTCCAACGTCTCGGCGACGCTGCAGATCGAGCGCTCCATGACCCGACTGGTCAACGAGCTGGAGAAGGTCCGCGGTCAGCTGCGGGTGGAGCGCGAGCGCGCCCGTTTCGCCACCCTGGCCATCTCCTTCAACTACCAGCGGCGGGGGCGGATCAGCTACGTGCACTCGCCGTTTTCGTGGCTGAACACCGTCGACATCAACCGCTTTCTGAGGGAGTTCTGAGCCGTGTCCGCTTTGTCTCGCACCCTGTTGTTGCTCGCCGGCCTCGGGCTGGTCGCGGCCCTGTGCGGTTGCGGGCCGAGCTACACCATGACGGAGCCGGACACCTTCAAGCGCTTCGACAAGTCCAGCGACTTCAAGCTCATCACCGCCGACGGCGTGCGCTTGAAGGCGCGCGAGGTGGACAACTATCCCAAGGCGTCGCTGTCCTTCTGGAGCGACGCCATGACCCGCCACCTGAAGAAGCGGGGCTACGCCTTCAAGTCCAAGACGTGCTTCAAGAACAATGCCGGCGTGCCGGGCTGCACACTGGACTTCGTCATCCCGCGAGGCGCCGAGGACTGGGTCTTCAGCGAGACGATATTCGTTGATGATGAACGAATCGTGCTGATCGAGGCGGCAGGCCCCTACGCCCGCTTTGCGCCGCTCGAGAAGAGACTTCGCGAGTCCTTCAAGACATTCTCGCTCGGCGACTGACCGACCGCGGCGTCCGGGTCGACGGCGATCACATACTTGCCGCGCATGCGCCCGCCCGACGCCAGGAAGAGCGACTCGCGCACCTCCTTGAATGAGAAGATGCGGGCGATTTGCGGCACGAGGATGCCGTCGTCGATCAGCTCGGTGATGCGCTCGAGCGTGGCGCCGTCGGAGCGTGTCTGAAGCCAGGTGCAGGTGACGCCACGGGAGCGGGCCAGGCGGTTCAGACGCCAGTGGGTCCAGCGGGCTCCGAGGACCTCGAAGGCGTCCACTCCGGCGTGCGCGAGGACGGCCGGATCGGGCGTGCCGGCGAGGCTCACCACCTTGCCGCCGCGCCGGGTGGAGCGAATGGAGCGGGCGGTCATGTCGGCGCCGGCCAGGTCCAGGATCAGGTCGCGGTCGGGTGCGCGGGCTTCGAAAGCGCTGCGCGAGTAGTCGATGCTGCGGACCGCGCCGAGATCGAGCACGTAGTAGAGGTTTCGATCGCTGCAGGTGGTGGATACCCAGGCGCCGAGGTGGCAGGCCAGCTGAATGGCGATGGAGCCCACCCCGCCAGCGCCGCTGTGCACGAGCACCTTCTGCTCCTTCTGCAGGTTGGCCACTTCCACCAGCGCCTGCCACGCAGCCAGACAGGCCATGGGCATGACCGCTGCCTGCACATGGGGCAGCGATGCGGGCTTGGGTGCCAGGTCGCGTTCAGCCACGGCGGCGAATTCGGCGAATGCGCCCATGCGGCCGCCATCGATGCGGCCGTACACCTCGTCGCCGATGGACCAGCGTTCGCAGCCGTCGCCGAGCGCCACCACCTCGCCGCTCAGCTCACAACCCAGCACCTTGGGCAGCGTGCGCGGCAGGAGCCAGGGCAGCTGGCCTTTTTGCACCTGCCAGTCGAAGGGATTGACGCCGGCGGCGCAGACGCGAACGAGCACTTCGCCGGGCCCGGCGACCGGCTTGGGTTGGTCGCCCAGCCTGACGGCTTCGTTGCTTCCCCATCCTTCGATCCAGGCGGCTTTCATGGCGGCGCATCCTTCCATGGGCTGGCGAATGCGGCAAGAGTCGGCAGGCACTGTGCCGGTGCCCTGCCCTGTGGCAGAATCGCGCGCCCCGCCGACTGGAGAACGAGATGACCGACACCGCCACGCCAGCCGCCAACCCGTTGTTGGCCGACGCTGAGATCGTCGACTTCGCCGCCGTCAAGGCCGAGCATGTGCAGCCGGCCATCGCCGAGCTGATCGCGCGCACCCGGGACGAGCTGGCCGAGTTGGAGCGCACGGCGACGCCGAGCTGGCAAGGGTTGCTCCTGCCGCTGGAGAAGCTGGGCGAAGACCTGTCGCGGGCATGGGGCGCCGTCGGCCACCTGATGGGCGTGCGCAACAGCGACGACCTGCGCGCCGCTCACAGCGCATGCCAGGCCGACGTGGTCGGCGTGTCCATGGCCGTGGCCCAGAGCCGCCCCATCTACCTGGCGTTCGAGGCGCTGCGCAACGGCGAGGATTGGCCAAACCTGGATGCGACCGGACAGCGCATCGTCGAATGCAGTCTGCGCGATGCGCGCCTGGCCGGTGTGGGTCTCGAAGGCCAAACCAAGGAGCGCTTCAACGCCATCCAGGCCGAACTGGCCGAGGCGAGCACGCGCTTTTCCAACAACCTGCTGGATGCCACCAAAGCCTTCGAGCTGGTGCTCACCTCGGCCGATCAGGCGATCGGATTGCCGGAGTCCCTGCTGCAGCTGGCCGCCGACTCGGCCCGCAGCCACGGTCACGACGGGGCGAGCGCGGAGCACGGGCCGTGGCGGATCACCCTGGATGCGCCCAGCCTGGTGCCCTTCCTGAAGTATAGCGAGCGTCGGGATCTGCGCGAGCAGGTCTACCGCGCGTACGTCACCCGCTCCAGCGACGGTGAGCAGGACAACGGGCCGCTGATCGAGCGCATCCTGGCGCTGCGCCTGGACAAGGCGACGCTGCTGGGTTTCGAGGATTACGCAGCCCTGAGTCTGGCCGCCAAGATGGCGCCCGACGTGAAGGCGGTCGATCGATTGCTCAACGAGTTGCGCGACGCCAGTTGGCAGGCAGGCGAGCGAGACCTGGCCGAACTCGGCGACCTGGCCCGCGCGTCCGGCGCCGCTGAGGCGGACGACCTGCGCCAATGGGATGTGGGCTTCTGGGCCGAGCGTCTGCGCCAGCAGCGCTACGGCATCGACGACGAGGCGTTGCGGCCCTGGTTCCCCCTGCCGCGGGTCCTGGAGGGGCTGTTCGCCCTGGCGGGCCGGCTGTTCGGCCTGCGCATCGAGGCGGCCGACGGCCAGGCGCCGGTGTGGCACGACGATGTGCGCTTCTTCCGGGTATTCGACGAAGCCGGCGCGGCGATCGCGGCGTTCTATCTCGACCCCTACAGCCGGCCGCACGAAAAACGCGGCGGTGCGTGGATGGACGAATGTGTCTGTCGCAGCGTGGCCCTGGGCGACGAGGGTACGCCGCGCCAGCCGGTGGCCTACCTGGTCTGCAATGGCACACCGCCCGTGGGCGAGCGGCCGTCGCTGATGACCTTCCGCGAGGTGGAGACCCTGGCCCATGAGTTCGGCCACGGCCTGCAGCACATGCTGACCACGGTGGACAGCTCGCTGGCCAGCGGCATCCGAAATGTCGAGTGGGATGCCGTGGAGTTGCCCAGCCAGTTCATGGAGAACTGGTGTTATCACCGGCCGACCGTCGACAAGCTCAGCGGCCACTGGCAGACGGGCAAGCCCCTGCCCATGGACCTTTTCGAACAGCTGCGCGCGGCGCGCACCTTCCGCGCCGGCAGCATGATGTTGCGCCAGCTGGATTTCGGCATGACCGACCTGGCCCTGCACCACGGCTACGCACCTGGGGGCGAGCGCTCGCCGCGACAGGTTCGCCTGGAGGTGGGACAAAAGGTCACGGTGATGGCGCCGCTGCCCGAAGATCGCTTCCTGTGTGGCTTTGCGCACATCTTCGGCGGCGGCTATGCAGCCGGATACTACAGCTATAAGTGGGCCGAGGTGCTGAGCGCCGACGCGTTCTCGGCGTTCGAGGAGGCGGGGCTGGACGACGCCCACGCCGTGGCCACCACCGGGCGGCGTTTCCGGGACACGGTGCTGGCCCAGGGCGGCAGCCGGCATCCTATGGATGTATATCGCAGCTTCCGGGGTCGCGAGCCGTCGACGGACGCGTTGTTGCGGCACGCCGGGCTACGCTGAGGCCGGCCAGCGGGCCGTAGTGCCTGTGGGCGGTCGCTACTTGCAGATCTCGCCCTGGCAGGACTTGCCGTCCGCGCAGGGGCTGGCCGGCGACAATGGCGCGCTCTTGCACTGACCCGCAGCGCAGAGGTCGTTTGTGCACACCTTGCCATCGTCGCAGGCGCTGGCCTTCATAAGGGCGCACTTGCCGCTCTTGGCGCATTGGACCGCGCCCCAGGCATCGGTCCGGACCAGCCAGGCGTCCGACTGGCCGAGTCCGTTGAAACTGTAGCCGGCCAGGGCAATACCGCCGCCCGACAGGGAGCGCACGCCGAAGCCCCGCTGGGTCCCCGCGCCGCCGTAGTCATGCGTCCAGCGGGCGTTGCCCAGGGCGTCCGTGGCCAGCAGCCAGCCGTCGCTGTTGCCGCCATTGGATGTGCTGGTGCCGCCCAGCACCCAGCCGCCGCCAGACCCGGCGCTCAAGCCGGTCGGCACCTGGGGACCGGCGAGTGCATATTTGCTCAGCCACATGGTCTTGCCCTGGCCGTCGATGCCCATCAGCCACGGGTCCCAGCTGTTGGCCCCGCCCGTGTCGCGATGACCGGCGACCACCCAGCCGCCACCCGCTGCCGCGACCTGCCGGGCGGCCGTCTTGCCGGCCACGGCGACGTACTGCTGCCAGGCGATCTTGCCCGTGGCCTCGACCCGTAGCAGCCAACCCTCAGTACTGGCACCGGCGGCGCGGGTGCCCACAGCGACCACCGCCTCACCAGCGGCGGCCAGACCGTGCAACGCATCATCCCCCTGGCCGCCGACGACCACTTCCTTGGCCACGCTGCCGAATCCCACCACGCGCATCAGCCAGCCCTGGGCGCCGGCGCTGCCGGGTTTGGTGGTCTGACCGACCACAGAGATGTCTCCCTTGGCGTGGATCACCACATCGCTCAGGCGACTGTCACCCGTGCCCGGGTACTGCTTCTGCCAGAGCGGACTGCCCTGGGCGCTGGCGCGCATCAGCAGGCCCTGCCAGATGCCATCCTTGTCGTGGTCGTTCTCGCCCGCCACGACGAGCGTGCCATCGCTCATCTGGGCCATGGCGGCAGGCTGATTCAGGCCCTTGCCCGGCGCCGTCGTCATGCCGAGGAACTGGCCCTTGCTCGACAGGCGGAGCATGGCCACCTGGTTGGTCGCCGCGCCGATGGTGACTCCGGCCAGCGTAAACGTGCCATCGGCCAGCTCCACCACGTCAACAGCCCGCTGGTCACCAGGCACCGCCGCCCACGCCGTGAAGATCACCGGCTGAGAGGCCACACAGACGCCGACCTTGCATGAGGCCCATGGATCACAGGCGCTGGAGCACTTGCCAGCGACGGGCGTGTGCACGCAGACCTTGGCCGCGTTGCAGCTGTCGGTGGTGCAAACATTGCCGTCGTCGCAGAGGGTGGGATCGACGCTGCAGTCGGGCGGAGCGCCAGCGTCAGCAGGCCCGGCGTCGGCGGGTCCGCCATCGGGCGCCGGGGAGGTATCCGGGGCCGTGTCGGGGGCTGGGATCGTGTCGGGGGCCGTGTCCGGCGCTGGGGCCGTGTCGGGGGCCGTGGCGGCGTCCGAGCCCGTGTCCGCGACCGTGTCCGCGACCGTGTCCGCGACCGTATCCGAGCCCGTGTCCGGGACCGTGGCCGTGTCCGGGACCGCGACCGTATCCGTGCCCGTGTCCGGGACCGCGTCCGTATCCGTGCCCGTGTCCGGGACCGTGTCCGGGACCGCGACCGTGTCCGCATCCGAGCCCGTATCCGCGACCGTGTCCGCATCCGAGCCCGTATCCGCG
>CAYTLW010000027.1:0-12076 GCA_964438735.1 uncultured Enterobacteriaceae bacterium
GGCATCGCCATCGCCATCGGCACCATGGTCGACATGGGCATCGTGGTGACCGAGAACATCGTCGCCCGAATCGAGCGCGCGCCACCCGATGAACCCAGGGCTCGCACCATTCGCGACGCCACCGCAGAGGTGGCCGGCGCCGTGCTCACCGCCGTCTCGACCACCGTGGTCAGCTTCATCCCGGTCTTCGGCCTCCAGGCGGCAGAGGGCAAGCTCTTCAAGCCGCTGGCGTGGACCAAGACCTACGCCCTTGTCATGGCCGTGCTCGTGGCCCTGGTGGTGATCCCGGTGCTGGCCATGGCGCTCTTCCCCCGCCTGACGCTGGCCCGAAAGTGGGCGCAAGCGGGCTGGCGGCGCCTGCGCGGCGGCGATCTGCCGACGTTCCATCTGCCGGTGCATAGCCGATTTGGCGTCAGCCTCGTGGTGGCGCTGGTGGCGGCCTGGTTGCTGGCCGGCCACTGGATGCCGCTGGGCCAGGGCGAGCCCATGTGGCAGAACTTCCTCTTCGTCGTGCTCACCATCGGCAGCCTGCTGGCGGCGTTCTGGCTGTTCCAATTGTTCTATCCACGCCTGTTGACCTGGGTGCTCGACCACAAACTGGCCTTTCTGGCCGCGCCCGTATTGCTGGTCTTGCTGGGCCTGTCCGTCTGGCTGGGTGCGCCGACAGTCCTTGGCTGGATGCCCGATCGGCTCACCGCCGGCGTTCGAGCGCGCATGCCGGGGCTGAGCGAGGAGTTCATGCCCAAACTGGATGAGGGCTCCTATCTCTACATGCCCTCGCTGATGCCCCATGCGTCCATGGAGGCCTGCCTGGAGGGCATCGCCCAGATCGACGCCGCCATCGCCGCCATCCCCGAAGTCCAGAGCGCCGTGGGCAAATTGGGCCGGGCCGACAGCGCCCTGGACCCGGCGCCCCTGTCCATGGTCGAGACCATCATCACGCTCAAGCCTGAGTGGTCGGTCAATGCCGACGGGGAGCGAAAGCGCAACTGGCGCGAACATATTGAGGGGCAGGACGACATCTGGGCCGAAATCCAGAAGGCTGCCGCCGTGCCGGGGGTCACCGGCGCGCCCGAGCTGCAGCCCATCGCGGGCCGCATCGTCATGCTCCAGACCGGCATGCGGGCGCCCATGGGGCTGAAGATCCGCGGCCCGGACCTGGCCACCATCGATCGCTTCGGCCAGCAGGTGGAGGCCCTGCTCAAGACCGTGCCGGAGGTCAAGAAGCAGGCCGTACTCGCCGATCGCATCGTGGGCAAGCCCTACCTGGAGCTGCACATCGATCGCGACGCCATCGGCCGCTATGGCGTCGCCCTGGATGCGGTGCAGCAGGTCATCGAGGTGGCCATCGGCGGCAAGCCGCTGACCATGACCGTGGAGGGGCGTGAACGCTACCCGGTGCGCATCCGCTACCAGCGGGAGCTGCGCGACAGCCTGCAGGAGCTGGGCAACATCCTGGTGCCGACCCCGCAGGGCGCCCAGATCCCCCTGCACGACCTGGCCCGCATCGAGTACGTGCGCGGCCCGCAGATGATCAAGTCCGAGGACACCTTCCTGACCGCCTACGTGGTCTTCGACGGGGTCAAAGGCAAGTCCGAGGTCGAGGTCGTGCAGGCCGCCAGCGACGCCGTAGACGCGGCCGTGCACAGCGGCGAGTTGAGCGTGCCCAAGGGCGTGACCTGGCGCTTCGCCGGCAACTGGGAGAACAAGCTGCGCTCGGATGAGCGCCTCAAGATCCTGCTCCCCCTGGCCCTGGCCATCGTCTTCCTGCTGCTCTACGTGCAGTTCCGCTCGGTGATGACCACGTTGATGGTGTTCAGCGGTGTCACCGTAGCCATGGCCGGCGGCTTCTTGATGATCTGGGCCTGGGGTCAACCCTGGTGGCTGGACGTCGATGTCTTCGGCCAGAACCTGCGGCAGGTCTTTCACGTCCGGCCGGTGAACCTGTCGGTGGCCATCTGGGTGGGCTTCATCGCCCTCATTGGCATCGCCACCGACGACGGCGTCATCATGGCCACCTACCTCGACCAGGAGTTCGACCGACGCAAGCCGAAGAGTCGCGACGAGGTGATGGCCGCCGTGCTCGAGGCGGGTCGGCGACGCATCCGCCCCTGCCTGATGACCGCCGCGACGACGATCCTGGCCCTGCTGCCGGTGCTGACCAGCACGGGGCGCGGCTCGGACATCATGATCCCCATGGCGATCCCGGCCTTTGGCGGCATGACCTTGCAGCTGCTGACGCTCTTTGTGGTGCCGGTGCTCTATGGCGGTTGGCGGGTGTTCCTGCTGCGAATTGCAGGCCCTCCGACCGTGCGGTAGCTTTCGCCCCTCAAGGGACCCGCAATCGCCGAGACAACCCATGGCATGGCCGCCCAGCAAGAACCTGCTCGCTGTTGCCGCCGTCGTGTCGGCGGTCGCCATGGCGTCGTGCGGCGGCCCAGCCAGGAAGGCCCCCGACCCCGCCGCCGACTCCCGCGCCATGCGCAAAGGCTGCGACAAAGGCGACCTGCGGCAATGCTTCAACCTGGGCCTGCTCTACTCCCGCGGCAGCGGCGTGCCCAAGGATGTATCCAGCGCCATGCTGCTCTGGACCAAGGCCTGCAACGGCGGCATGCAGCACGGTTGCGGCCACCTGGCCAGCCTGCTGGCACGCGGTGAAGGTGTCGCCGAGGATCCGACCCGCGCCGTCGACCTGTGGCGCAAGGCCTGCACTGCCAAGGTCGGGCACGCCTGCTGGGAGCTGGGCGAGGCGCACGTGGTCGGCCGACGGGTGCCCAAGTCCATCAAGAAGGCCGCGTACTACCACCAGGAGGCATGCGCCAACGGTTCCATGGACGGTTGCGCCAACCTGGCCCACGCCTTCAAGCGCGGACTGGGGCTGCCTCGCGATGGCACCAAGTCGCGGTTGCTCTACCTCAAAGCCTGCCGTTATGGCTCTGCAAAAGGCTGTACCGGAGTCGGCGACCTGCACATGGTGGGCGACGGGGTCGACCAGCGCGAGGACGACGCCGCGGACCACTACGAGAAGGCCTGCCGGGGCGGCGACCCCTATGGCTGCATCAAGTTGGGCGACCTGATGCTGCAGGCCAAGGAGATGCAGCGCTCGCCGAAGAACGCCATGATCGCCTATCGACAGGCCTGCAAGGGCACCCAGGTGGCCGGTTGCGCCAAGCTGGGCAGGGTCCTGGAGACAGGGGCCACCGGTCGGCCGGATCCCGTCGCGGCCAGCGCGGCGTATGACCGTGCCTGCGCAGCCGGGGACGCCAGCGGCTGTCGCGAGATGACCCGGGTTCTGCTGGCCAGTGACGCCCTGATGCGCAGTCCCGGCGCCGCCGCGAAGTTGTTGCTCAAGGCCTGCAAACGGGACGCTGCGCGGGCCTGCGGCGCCTTGGCCAGCATGTTCGAGATCGGGCAGGGCGTGACGCGCGACGCCGACCGAGCCAGTCAGTATCACGACCAGGCCTGCTCGGGTGGGGTGGTGGCCAGCTGCAGCGCCCAGGCGCGCATCCTGTTGGCGAAGCCGGCCGACAAACGGCCCCTGGACAGGATTCACAAGCTGCTCTCCGCCGCGTGTCGCGGGCGGATCTACGGCGACTGCGTGACCCTGGCCGAACTGCACCTGGCGGCATCCACCGGCGATCGCGGGCGGGCCAGGGCGCTGGACCTCTTCGAGCAGGCGTGCGAGGGCGGCGACGTGGTCGGCTGCCTGTCACAAGGCAAGCTGCTGGGCAAGTGGCCCGAGAGCGCCGCCGACCTGACCCTGGCCGCGTCTCTGTACAAACGCGCCTGCGACGCCGACATGCTGGAAGGATGCTACCTCCTGGGCGACGCCTTCATTCGCGGTCGTGGGGTGCCGATCAAGTCCGCCGCGGCGGGCAAGCTCTTCGCCAGGGCCTGCGTGGGCAAGCTGCCCAAGGCGTGCAGCGGCCTCGCCCGGCTGCACGAGGCGGGACGCGGCGTCAAGCGCGATCCCCGTCGGGCCGCCCTGCTGCACGAACTGGCCTGCAAGCAGGACCACCAGCCCTCCTGCGTGGACCTGGGCCGGGCGCTCTACACCGGCGCCGACCTGCCGGCCGACGAGCCGCGTGCCATGCGCCTGCTGGCCACCGCATGCGGCCGGGACGAACCCCGGGGTTGCGCCTGGCTGGCGCGGGGATTCGCCGAGGGAAAGGGTGTGCCGCGAGACGAGCAGCGTGCTTCGGACATGGCCCGCAAGGCGTGCGCTGACGGGGCCGCCATGGGCTGTCATACGCTGGGTTGGCTGATGGACGAGGGGCGCATCCCCATGCCGAAACCGGGCATCTCGGCGGGCTTGCATCGGCGGGCGTGCGCCGGCGGCCACGCCGATGGTTGTCTCGCCCTGGCGCAAGCGCTGTTGCGCGACGGCTCCGGCGTCGATCGACAGGCCGGCGGCGGACCCATCGAGCAGGCCATGCGCGCACTCCAGGCCTGTCAGCGCGCCGCGCCCGGCCATGAGGCCTGCCGCAAGGCCGCCCGAGGGCTGGAGGGCAAGCGGCGCAAGTTGGCCCGGAAGATCACCCGCCGAGCGCTCAAAGGGGCCAAGCGCGCCCTGGTCGACGACGACTATGTGGTGGCCCGTGACCACCTGCGTCGCTGTGTGGACATCGCGCCGGATAACAAGAAGTGCAATCGGTTGCTCGAGCGCGTGGAGCGCGACCTGCCCCAGGGATATGCCCTGCAGGCCAAGGTTCAGTTGGGCGCTGGCGAGCTGCCCAAAGCCGTCGAGCTATTGGGCCGCTGCGCGCGCGACACGGGCAGCGAGTGCATGGTGGTGCGCGAGGCCATCGTCAAGCACGTGCTCGGCAAGTTATGGCGGCCAGGTCGCTACTGGACGCGCGACGAAGGCCAGGAGAGCTGCCGCTCAGATGGCTGTAGCCCCAGCGATTGCGCCGATGCCACCGCGGCTGGCCTCTCGTGCTTGCGTTATCGATGCGCCGTCACCTGCCAGCGCGACGAGGGATTCGCCGGCGAATGTCGCCACCCGAAGGCGGCGCCAGCGCCGGTCAGCGATTGCACGAAGTCCTGGTGGCGATGTGACGCCGCCTGCCGCAAGATCTGAGTCTGTCTCGCCGCTCAGGGTCCGACGGCGGCTGAGCCGCTGGCGCCGGTGCGCACGTGCACGACCCCTTCCAGCGGCAATACAAAGACCTTGCCGTCGCCAGTCTCACCGGTGCGCGCCGCGAGCGCGATGGCGTCCACAGCGGCGTCGGTGAACTCGTCGTTGACCGCCAGTTCGATGCGAATCTTGGACACCGAGCGGACCAGCTCGCGATCGCGATAGACCTCGACGAAGCCCTGCTGGCGGCCGAATCCGCGCGCATCGCTCACGGTCATCAGGTACACATCCCGCTGGGCCAGCGCCTGTTGCACGGCGGCGAGGCGTTCGGGTCGGATGATGGCGATGATGTACTTCACGATGAATCTCCCTCAGCTCGCTCGGGCGATCTCGGGCAGGCCAATGGGTGCGCTGGCGCGAACCTCGGCGCCGTCGAAGAGGCTGGCCAGCAGCCGCCGACATTGGGCGACGTCGCCGCCTACCAGCCGGAATGCGTCGCTTTCCACCCGCGCCACGTGGGGATAGAGCTGCGCGAACTCCGCCGGCGGTGTTGGTTCACCGCATAGCCTCGCCCAACGTGTGGCAGCGCTCTCGCCACCGCCGGTTTTCACCGTGAGCACATGGGTGAGAACTCGTGGCGGGCGGGCGGCTGCTCTGGGTTCCACAGGCACAGCGGTGACGCTGTCCGGAGACAGGTCCCAGGCCCGCTCCCCGTGCGCGATCTCGTCCAGGCCATCCTCTTCCTCGCGCATGGCCACGGCGAATCCGGCCCCGCGATCCAGGACCTTGACCAGCAGCCAGGTGGCAGGTGCGGCGAAAGCCACCGTAGCCAGCACGCCCACCGCCTGGATCTGGACCTGGCCGAAGTTGCCGTCGATGAGCCAGCCGCCATCCCCGCTCGGGTCATACAGCGCCTTGCTGGCCAGCACCCCGGTCAGGATCGCGCCCAACGCGCCGCCGATGCCGTGGATGCCGAACGCGTCCAGCGAGTCGTCGTAGCCCAGGCGGGTCTTGGATTGCACCGCCACGAAGCAGAGCACACTCACCACCGCACCGATGAGCAGCGCAGAAGCCGGCGAGACGAAGCCCGCTGCCGGCGTGATGCCCACCAGCCCAGCCACCGCACCCGAGGCGAATCCGATGGCGGTCGGCTTGCCGCGGGACCACCACTCCACCAGGACCCAGGCCAGCGCGCCGGCTGCTGCGGCCACATGGGTCACGGTGATGGCCAACGCGGCGCTCGACGAAGCGGCCAGGGCGCTGCCGGCGTTGAAGCCGAACCAGCCGAACCAGAGCAGGCCAGCACCGAACAGGGTGTTGGCCGCGCTCGAAGGCTGCAGGGGCCGCTGCGGATAGCCGACCCGCTCACGCAACATGAGCGCCGCCACCAGCGCCGAGACGCCCGCGGCGACGTGCACGACCGTGCCTCCGGCGAAGTCCAGCGCGCCGTGAACGAAGAGCCAGCCGTCGGGATGCCAGACCTGGTGGGCCAGGGGGGCGTAGACGAAGGTGCTCCACAAGAAGACGAATGCACAGTAGCGACCGAAGCGGATGCGCTCGGCCAGCGCGCCCGAGATGAGCGCCGGGGTGATCACCGCGAACATGCCCTGGAACATGGCGTGCACCAGGATTGGCACGCCGGTGCCCGGCCAGACAGCTGTGGGATCGACACCCTGCAGCAACACATAGTCGCTGTTCCAGCCGACCAGCCCCCAGCCGCCGACATCGTCGCCGAAGGCCAGCGCGTAGCCGAAGACGACCCACTGCACGCCCACGATGGCCAGCGCCACCATGGACTGCATCATCGTCGAGAGCACGTTCTTGGAGCGCACCATGCCGCCGTAGAAGAGCGCCAGCCCAGGCACCATCAGCAGCACCAGCGCGGTCGAGGTCAGCAGCCACGCGCTGTCTCCCGCTGCAATCGCCATCATCGCCTCCCGGGCCTGCCGTCGTGGCGACGGATCGTCGGCCCTCGGCGGAAGAATCTGGTTCCCCGGGGCCGCTGTCAATGCAAAAAGTGCAATGATATCAAACAGAAACAACGCGGAAACCAGATGGAAACAGAGCCTGCAGACGGTCCTGAAGTGCGCGATCGGCGCACGGGGCTGGTCTCCGTTGGCGCTGCAGGTCAGTCTTGGTCGCCATGACGGCCACCTCCCGATACGAGCGCAACCTCGTCATCTACCCGCTCTATACGGCGGTGATCTACGCCCCGGTGATGCTGCCGGTCATCGTGCTCTTCTGGGAGGATAACGGCCTGGATCTCTTCGATGTCTTCGCCCTTCAGGCGCTCTACGCCGTGGCCGTGGTCGTGCTCGAGGTGCCCACGGGCATGGTGGCTGACCGACTGGGCAAACGCACCAGCCTGCTCGCCGGAACCTGGGCCATGGCCATCGGCTACCTCGCCTACGCCATGGGGCATGGTTTCTGGGCCTTCCTGGCCGCCGAGGTCGTGCTGGCCATCGGCAGCGCGCTGATCTCCGGTGCCGACACCTCGCTGCTCTACGACACGCTCAAAGCGCTGGGGCGGGAGGACGAATATACCCGGCGCGAGGGACGTGCGCGGGCCGTTCAGCTGGCCGCCTTTGCCGCCTGCAACCTGCTCGGTGGAGTCATCGGCAGCTACGATTACCGGGCGGCCATTTGGGCGTCTGCGGTGGGGCCGGCGCTGGCTCTGCTGGTGGCGCCGTGGTTCGTCGAAGTGCAGCAGCGCACGCCATCGGGCTCTGTCGCCGCCGCCTGGCGCGGCTACCGCGAGCTGATCACCCAGGCCCTGCGTTTTGTGCGCAAACACGCCCTGGTTCGCTGGCAGATCGGCCTGCTGGCCATCCTCAGCGGCAGCGCCATGTGGCTGCTGTGGATCTACCAGCCCTACATGCAGCTGACCGGCTGGCCGGTCTGGTCATTCGGCATCGCGTTTGCCGCCTTCAACCTGTTCGCAGCATTCGTCAGCGAGAAGGCGGCCGCGGTCGAGGAGCGATTCGGCCAGCGCGGCACCTTGTTGCTCTTGATGGGACTGCAGGCGGTCCCGCCCCTGCTCATGGGCCTGTTCGTGCACCCCTTCGCAGTGGTGCTGATCTTCGGCCAGCAATCCGTGCGCGCGCTGGCCCGGCCGATCATCGCCGATCGCCTGCTGCGCTATACCTGGGCCGACAAGCGCTCAACCGTGCTGTCCATCGCCGCGCTCGGCGGGCGGCTCTTCTTCGCTGCCACGGCGCCGGCGCTGGCGCTGTTGGGCGAGCTGGACGACCTGGTCGTCGTATTGCTGGTCCAGGGCGGCCTGCTGGTGGCGCTCTTTGTGGTGATGTGGTGGCTCTACGGGCGCATCCCGGCGAAGTACTTCCGGGTCAAGGCGTCGGTGGAAGAGCGGCAATAGGCGAGCTGCGTTTCGGCCACGGTGTCAGCGCTGGAGCGTCCACTTCGCGTTCGCCAGGACCGTCGATGTGCCCACCATGCCGTGGCTGACCGCGCCGTCTGGACCCACGGTGGGGTCTGGCGCCAGCTTGCGCACCTGCACCACGCCGCTGACCTTGACCTTCTTGCCGAGCAGCTTGTCATCCCACTCACTCAGCTTGTCCACGTACCACACCCGACCGTCATCGCGGACGACCACCGCTCCCATGGCGGCGTTTCGGGCCGTGCCGATCACCGTGATGGGGCCCGCCTGCGTCGGCGAACCCGCCACCGGTTTGGCGCCTGGTGCCATGGCCGGCGGTCCCGACCCGCCGTGCGCCACGGGTCCTCCCCCAGCGCGTCCCGGGAAGGTGCCCTTCGTCTCGGCCAGCAACTTGTCCAACTTGTCCGGTTTGCGGGGGGACTTCACAGCCGCCTCCTTCGCCTTGGCAGCGGGTGCCGCTGCCGGAGCTGCGGTAGACGCAGCAGCCTGCGTCGCGGCGGGCTGGCTGCCCGAACAGGACGTGGACAGGCTGCAGGAGATGAGGAACGGGCACAGCAGCCCGGTGGAGACCAGCGTGGCGATGGGCCGTGCCCCACCGCGGATCATTCGGCCAGCTTCCAGGTCGCGTCGAAGAGCACCTGCGAGTCGCCGTAGGCGCCATGGCTGGCGCCGCCGTCGGCCGCCGCGATGGGATCCGGGGCCAGCGAGCTGCGTCCCCAGGTCCCCTTGACGGTGACCTGCTTGCGGTACAGGTCCGATGGCCACTCTTCGAGGCCAGCGACGTAGGTAGCGCGGCCCTTGGCGTTGACCACCACGGCGCCCAGAGCCGAGATCTCGGCCTCGCCGGTGATCTCCACCTCGGTGCCATCGCGGCTGTCCGGACCGGACGATGCCGACTGCGATGGATCGACGAGTTTGCCTGTATTACCCGACAGGTAGTTGTCGAGCAGTTCTTCGATATTAGCCATGGTTCAGTGCCGCCGCTGCGGGATCGTAGGCGCCGGTGAGGCCGACGCAGAAGATGACCCGGTCAAAGTCGAAGTAGCCCTTGATGAACTTATCCTTGGTGCTCTGGTAGACGATCATCGGCTGCTTCTCAGCCTTGTCCTTGCCGTGTCGCTCCGGATCGTACTGGCAGTGGTTGGCATGCCAGAAGCACTGGCTCGTGTCATCCCAGAAGCCGTAGTCGAAGTTGACGTACGTGCCCTTGTACTCCTCTTCGCCGGTCTCCTCGTTCTCTTCGATCTTCGGCCGGCCGTGGTACTCGGTGTACTTGGACATATCGACCTTGCCGGTGGCCTCGTCGACGGGGAAGGCGTTGGGATCCTTCTTCTCCACCGCCTTGGCCCAGGCCATGTAGTACGCCTTGACGTTGGCCTGATGGTTGGCGTTCGTCATCTCCTTGAACTTGGCCTCACCCAGGTCGTTGTAGATGTAGTCGATGGTGGCCTGGCGGCCATCTTCCTTGACCATCGCCTCCAAGGTCTTGCCATTGGGCAGCACCAGGGCGGCCTTCTCCCAGACGTGATCCTCGTCCCACTCGTGCTTGCCCTCGTTGAAGTGCTGCTGGTCGGGGCCGGCCTTCTGGTTGGACCAGAAGAGCTTGGCGAACATCACCGACTTGTACTGGCTCAGCACGCCCGAGAACTTCAGGTCGAGCTTGATGCCCGCGTCGGCCAGGTCCGCGGCGGTCATGTTCGGGTGGTCGTCGATCATCTTCTGCACGTCGAGCATGCGCTTGTGGCCCTGCTCGAAGGTGTTGTAGGCCTCGGTCAGCGGCGGGTTGCCCGATCCGCCCAGGTTCAACACGGTGATGCCGATGCAGCCACGCTTCAGGACCGAGATCTCGCCGGCGGTCATCTCGCGGCCGCGCTCCCTCTCCCACATCTCCTGGTACTTGCCGAAGGTGTAGCGGCGCTGGGTCGTCTTGTAGCCGCCCGAGGCGTAGTCATATTCCTTGACCTCCGCCTTCTTCTTGCTCATGTCCCATTCGCCGGTGCGCTCGTTCTTATGGCCGTACTCGATGTCTTCGGAGGGTGCGTTCTCCTCGGTGGCTTCTTCTGAGAGCTTGTTGCCCAGCTTCTGCACAGGTGCGGCCTTTTGCTGCACCGCGCCACCGCCACCGCCGCCGCCGGGCAGCAGGTCCGAGGCGCTCTCGCCGGCGACCACGCGATCGGCCACCGCGTCCGCGTTCTGCTCGTACGAATCACCCTGCTCGCCGACGCCGCCGCTGAGCTGCACGCCAGCGCGCTGCTGCACGACATGGGCGGCCTCGTGGGCAGCCGTGTGCAGGTCGGGGGTGTCCTTGAAGGCCACGTCGTTGCCAGTGGCGTAGGCTTCGGCGCCCATCTTATCGCTGGCATCCGCTGCCGCGCCGCCGACATGGGCGTTGACGCCGCTGACGTCATTGTCGCCAAAGGAGTGCTGGATCGCGTCCAGGTGGGGCAGGGCGCTGCCGCCGCCGGCGATGCCTTCAGCAGCCGCTGAGTGCACGCCTTCCTTGCCGGCGCCCGGGCGCACCGCGTCGCGTTGCACCTGGTAGACGCCGCCGGCACCCGGGCTCACGGACTCCTTCTGCTGGACGTAGGTATCGCCCTTCATCTGGATGGCCGGTGCCGGCGCTGCGCCTGGCTTGGCCTGAACTGGCTCGGTTGTTGGGGTCTGGCCCTGGTCTTTCTTGTCTTGATAAGCCGGCATGGCTCGCCTCCGCAGAGTGACTGTCGAATCGTTCGGGAGCTGGACGCGAGTGAACGCACCGGCTCCCGCGCACCCTAACGCGCGCGAGGCCGAAAAAGCACCTCTGATCGATCGAGGAGGCCGTCAAGGCGGGGCATGCATGCCCTGCTCCGAAGCTACGGCGCTTTGCAGAGCTGATCGTAGTCGGAGCAGCAGTCCTTGTACTGCTTGCACTGGTCGTCGCACTGACACTTGGCGCCGGACTCGAACTTGCCGCATTTGCCCTTGCAGCTGCCCGACACGTTGCCGCAGTCGCTGGGGCAGGTGCTCTTCTCGTTGCCCTCGCACTTGCCGTCGCCGCACTGAGCGCCGCCGCCGTCGGTGACGCACTTGCCCTCGACGCACTTCTTGCCGTCGGCGCAGGGCTTCATGGAGCTGCACTCGGGCTGGGTGTCGGTGACGCACTTACCTTCGACGCACTTCTTGCCGCTGGCGCAGGGCTTGCTGGAGGAGCACTCCGGCGTGCTGCTGCCCGGCATGCACGGCTCGGCGCAGGTGACCAGCGTGATGGCGGCGCCAGCGCCGGCGCCTGCGGCTTCGATGCACTTGTTGCTGCAGGTCGAGCCCTGGTCATCGACCAGGCACTTGGCGGCGCAGTTGATGGCCTCGAGGCAGCCCTTGGCGGCCTTGCAGGCGGCATACTGGCTGGCGCACTTGCTCATGGCGCAGGGGATGGTCTCGCTGTACATCTCGTGGCAGTCGATGGTGCAGGTCTTGGAGTTCTCCGGCGAGGTGCACTTGCCATCGCCGCACAGGGTCGATGCTTGCTGGCAGTCGCTCGGGCAGGTGGCCGGCGTCTCGCCCTCTTCGCACTTTTCGTTGCCGCACTTGGGGCCGTCGGGCTTGCAATCGCTCGGGCAGGTGGC
>CAYTLW010000027.1:12176-55217 GCA_964438735.1 uncultured Enterobacteriaceae bacterium
GCCGCACTTGGGGCCGTCGGGCTTGCAATCGCTCGGGCAGGTGGCCGCGCTCTCGCCTTCTTCGCACTTCTCGTTGCCGCACTTGGGGCCGTCGGGCTTGCAGTCAGCGGCGCAGGTCTGCGGCGTTTCGCCAGCTTCGCAGGCGCCGTTGCCGCAGACCGGGCCGGTCTTCTTGCAGTCGGCGGCGCAGGTATCCGGCGTCTCGCCCGCATCGCATTTACCGTCGCCGCAGGTGGGCTTGTTGGGATCGGGCAAGCAAGCCTGCTTCTGGCCGCAACCGAAGAGGCCGAAGAGCGCTGCGGTGGCCGCTTCGTCATCCATGGAGACCGATGGGCACTTGTCCTGGCAGGCCTCGTCCGCGCACTTGGCGCCGCAGTCGTAGGCCGCCTTGCAGGAGGGCACCGCCTGGCAGGCGGCATATTCCGTGGCGCATTTCTGCTGCAGACAGGTGGCGATCTCCGCCGGGGTCTTGGTCGTGGTGCCGCCGCCATCGGTCGTGCCGGCGTCGGTGCCCCCCGCGTCGGGCTGCACGACCGCCTGCTTCTTGCACTCGGCGATCTTCTTCAGTCCGGTATTGTCACCCGGATCGGCCACCTCGGCGCAGTACTCGCCCGAAGCGCAAGGCGCCAGGTCGGTCCAGGTCTTCTTGGTCGCGTCGCACTGCACCTTCTTGCCGGCGAAGCAGCCCTGGTTGTGCACGTCGGGATTGCAAGCCGAGTCCGGCGCGCCGCCCACCTGCTGGTTGACTGCGCCGCCACCTCCGGCGGTCGTGCCGCACGCGGCGAACAGGGGGAACATGGCCACGACGGCAAGTCGGGCGTAGATTCGCGGGGACATGGTGGCTCCAAATCAGATGTGGCTGGCGCGAAAAAGCGGCTGCAGGGTACTCGCCAGGGGCGACGATGCAAGCACGAATTCCGCGCCCTTCAAAGCAAACTCGCCCGTCATGGCGCCTTCGCGCTAGGATGCGCCGGCCGCGAGGACGGCCGGGGGAGCCATGACCGACAGCAATCTGTTGCTCTTCGACGCCGACGATACGTTGTGGGAGAGCGGCCTTTTCTTTCGCCGCGCCGCCGAGGATTTCGTTCGCCTGCTGGTCGGTCTCGGCTTTGACGCTCAAGAGATGACCGCCCTGGTTCATCGGCGTGATATCGAGCGACTCAGTGTGACCGGTTATGGCGCCGAACCCTACATCGACACGCTGCAACACGTGCTGGCAGAGGTGAGCCCGTCACCGCCCGACTTCGCTCGCGCCGCCCTGGACGACATCGCCCGCGCCCTGCTGGATCACCCCATGTTGCCCCACGAGGGCGTGATTGAGACCCTGGATACGCTCGCTGCACAGGGCCGGACCATGGTGGTCTGGACCCTCGGACAGCCCGGTCACCAGGGCGACAAGCTGGCCCGCTGCGGCTTCAGCGATCGCTTCGAGCGGGCCTTCATCGTGCCTGCCAAGTCCGCGGCCACGCTGCAGGGCGCGCTGGACGAGTTCGGCGTGCCGGCGGCCCGAACCACCGTCATCGGCAACAGCCCACGCTCGGACATCAACCCCGCGCTGGCGGTGGGCGCGCGCGCCATCTGGATTCCCGACGACAACCCGTGGGTCGCCGAGCATCAGCCCTTTGAGCGGCCAGAGGATGTGACCCGCCTGGAGCGATTCGCGGACTTGCTGGGCGTTGTCTGAGCCGAACTACAGCACCACCGTGCGCCGCCCGTTCACCAGCACGCGATGCTCGACGTGGTAGCGGATCGCCCGCGCCAGGACCACCGACTCGATATCGCGCCCCACCGCGGCCAGCTCCCGGGCGTTGCTGCGGTGGTCGACCCGCTCGACGGCCTGCTCGATGATGGGGCCCTCGTCCAGATCGGCGGTGACGTAGTGGGCGGTGGCGCCGATGAGTTTGACGCCCGCCTCGTAGGCCTGGTGGTAGGGCCGGGCGCCCTTGAAGCCTGGCAGGAAGCTGTGGTGGATGTTGATGCAGCGACCGGCCAGGCGTTCGCAGAGCCAGGGAGAGAGCACCTGCATGTAGCGCGCCAGCACCACCAGGTCGATCTTCTCATCCTTGACCAGCCGCCAGATCGCCTCCTCCTGCTCGCGTCGATTGTCCTTGTTCACCGGCAGGTGATGGAAAGGCACGTCGTGGAAGCGGGCCTCCGGCGCAAAGGTCGGGTGATTGGAGACGATGGCAGCGATCTCCACCTTCAGGTGACCCATGCGGGCTCGGTAGAGGATGTCGTTGAGGCAGTGACCGGTCTTGGAGACCAGCAACAGCAGGCGCGGCCGGCGGGCGGCGTCGTGCACGGCAAAACGCATTTCGAAGCGCGCCGCCACGTGTGCGAATGCGTCGGAGAAGTCGGCCCGCTTGTCCTCGTCCTGGGTTGGATGAAAGACCGTGCGCATGAAGAAGCGGTCGGTGCCCGGCTCGCGGTGGTGCGCTGACTCAACGATGAAGCATTGCCGGTCGGCCAGGAAGGTGGACACCGCGGCGACGATGCCCGTTCGGTCGGGGCAGCTGGCCTTCAATACCCAGGTCGTACGCTTGGCCATGCCCTACTCCAGGTCGATCTTGTCGTCGATGTCGCGATCCCGGGTCAGCTTGGGTCGCGGGAGCGTGGCCAGGACCTGGCGCAGCAGGCGGAACGTTGGGGCCACGTGGGACGTGACCGAGGCGCCAAGTTCGGCGCTGTAGCGGCGCGTGACCTGCGTGAGTTCGTCGTCATTGGACGCCCAGGTGCCGGCGCCTCTGGCCGACCAGATGGTCTCGCCATCGACACAGCGACTCAGTCGAGCGCGCACCGACACCTCGATCTCGTCGCCATCGGGGCGGCTGGTTGGCTGCAGGTGGAGCACACCCTGCACCGGCCCGATGCAGTGCTCGGTGCCCGCTGTCGCCGCCGCCGGCAGCTGCACCGCGGCGACCGCCGGCGTGGCCAGAAAGTCCCGATGGTGGTTCGCGTAGCGCTGTGCGATGAGGCTCCACAACTTGCCGATGGCGACCTGGCCCTGTGGGGATGGCGCCGTCACGACCGCGATGCGTACGGTACGGGTGCGGTCGACCTGCTGGTAATCCGGTCGCGTATGTACCTGCTGGACTGCAGAACAGGCCCCCAGCACAAGGCCGAGTACGAGCACCACCGCGGCCGGGCCCAGGTGGCCCCATCGTGTGCGCAGCTTCGTCATGGCGCCGCAGCCTTGCGTTGGCGGCGATCGTGGAGCAACTGCAGCAGCGCCGGCATGACCAGGAAGGTGACGATGAGGGTCGCCGTCATGCCGAAGCAGGCCAGCATCCCCATGGACTTCAAACCGCGATGGGAGGCCGCCAACAGCGCTGCCCAGCCGGCCAGGGTGGTCAGGGTCGAGCAGGCCACCGCGGTGCCGACCGAACGCAGGGCCTCCATGGCGCTGGAGCCCTCGCGATAGCGGTGGATCAGGTAGACCCCATGGGACAGGCCGTAGCCCAGCACAATCGGGAACACGACCACGTTCATGAAGTTCAGCTGCAGGCCGAGTTGGGCCATGGCGCCGAGCATCATGCCGACCCCGAGCAGCAGGGGCAGCAGGGCCACCGCGGTCGCCCTCGGCGAACGCAGGTCGACCAGCAGCACCAGCAGCAGCAGGATGGCCGTCAGGACCACCGAGAACTTGCCGTCATAGAGCACGATGCGGGCCAGCTTGGCGAACAGAATCGGCGCGCCGGCGGCGTTGTAGGTGCCGCCATCGCCCGCTTCGATGCGCTCCACCTCGTCGGCGAACCTGAGCATCTGCTTGCCATCCCACAGGTCCACCACAGGGTAGATGAAGGTGAGGTAGCCGCGGTTTTCGGGGCGGGCGGTGGGCAGGCTGATGAACATCTGACGGAGGTGTTCTGGGATGCCCTCGAGCCCGTAGGGTTTGGCCTTGAGGTGGCGCATGGCCTGATCCCACTTGTCGTCGTATTCTGGCGGCAGGCTCTCGCGATCGATCTCGGCCAGCTCCTTGATCCACTCCTGCAGCGCTGCATAGTTCCGCTTCTGCTGTTCTGCCGGCGGCAGGGCGGTGAACAGAGAGACCACCTGGTCGACGGTCGAGAAGCGGACCCGGTCATGGGGCACGAAGACGTCATAGACGGCCTTGGTGGCCTCGATGGTCGGCCTGTAGACGGCGACCGGATCGGCGCTGATCTGGTAGCGCGCGTTGATCTCATCCTGCAGCATGACCGATGGCTGATCCTCGACCATCAGCGCGCGGGTGTTGTACTCGAAGCGCACCTCCGGTGCCCGCGAGGTCAACGCCAGCGCGGCGACCACCGCCACCACCAGGACCAACGCAGCCCGCGGGAAACGTCTCGCCTTGCCGCTGTCGCTGCCCGACGGCAGCACGCCACCGATCAGCCGGCGCGCCGCACCGGGCCAGCGACGATCGATGAGCAGGAGCCAGACCGGAACCCACAGGTACAGGGTCGTGCCGATGATCAGCACGCCCATACCGGCCAGCAGGCCGAATTGCGAAAAGCCCGCAAACTCTGAAAACAACAGGGAGAAGAACGCGGCCGAGGTGCCCACGCCGGAGACCAGTGAGGCGACGCCGCTGTGTCGTACAGTCTCGCGAAGGGAGTCCGGCAACGGACGGCCGGAGTCCAACTCTTCGCTCAGGCGCACCACCAGGTGGATGCCGAAGTCGATGCCCACGCCCATCAAGATGCCCGCCAGGATGCCGGTAATCATGTTGAGCTGACCGATAGCCGCGGCGGCGAATCCCAAGGTGAAGAGCACGCCCAGGAGCAGCCCGGTGATGACCAGGACTACCGCCGCAAATCGCCGGCGGAAGAAGGCCAGCAGCACGATGAAGACACCGGCAAGGGCCAGCCCGCTGACCGGCACCAGGGACTTCTTCATCTCGTAGGAGTCGTCGTAGTTGGTCTGGTAGGAACCGGCAAAGCCGTACTCGATGACCTTGCCGTCGGCATCCGGGGCGCGGCTGTATTCCTCGACCAGGCGGGCGCCTTGCTTGTTGGTCTCACTGTATTTGCCCAGCCACACCCGGACGGCATCCACCAGCTCGCCGGTCTGCTCGAGCTGGTTGCTGTCCCAGCGCGGCTTGATCAGCAGCAGCAGCATCTGCCGATCCTGGCTGATGTAGTAGTCGTCGACGATGCTCTTCTTGCCGACGCGGGTGTACTTGTCGACGATGTCGTCGGTCTTCAACTCCACCGGCGGCGTGGGCCTGATCTCGACGTAGAAGGGGCTCGCCCGCTTGATGACGTCGCGCAGCTTGGCCATCACCCGCCGGCGCAGCTCCTGCAAGTCCGCGGTGTCCATGAAGAGGGCTGCGTTGTCGCGCAGGAACTCGGTCGGCACCTTGTAGGTGACCGCCCGCACGTGATCCTTCTGCCCCATGAGGTAGGTCGCCACGTCGTCCGACGTGGCCTTGAGCAGCTTCTCATCGCTGCCCCGCAGGGCCAGGATCAGGTGACCCGCGCCGCCGATCATATCGACCACTCGCTTGACGTCTTTGACCTGTCGCAGGTCCTGGCTGATCAGGTCCAGCTGGTTGGTATTGATGGTCAGTTGGCTGGCGCCCCAGCCCGACGCGGTGCCCAGGATCACCAGGATCGCCAGCAGCGTGCCCGGTCGGGCCGTCATCAGGGCGAGCAGGCGGTCGAAGATGGTACGAAGCAGGGTCATTCAGGCGGGGGCCTACTTCTTGCGCAGCTGGGCCAGGCGTTTGCGGAGCAGGTCCAGCAATTTGGTCATGCCGCCTTCAGCCAGGATCGGGCGGATCTGGTCATTGCGGATGTTGGTCAACATGGATTTGTCGCCCTTGACCGTGACATCCACCACGCGCCACTGGCCGTCGCTGCGATGCATGTCGTAGGTGGCGCGAATCTCCTGCTTCTTCATGGGATGCAGGATGACGATGGTGGAGCCGATGCGGGCCGTGTCGCCTTTCACCGTGGGCTTGGCGTAGAGCACGGTCTCGAGCTTCTCGAAGTTCTTGCGGATGCGGGGGAAGGCCACGGCGCCAAAGAGCCCGTGGAAGAGCTTGATGAACTCGGTTCGCTGGGCTGCGGTGGCAGCGTCATGGGCCTTGCCGAGCAGAAAGCGGGCCTGGGCGGGGCCGTCGAGCTGCTTCAGCGCGCGGTCGTCCTTGTTGTAGCGCACCGAGGCGATGAGCCGCTTGATGGGTTTATCTGGCGGCGCCGGGGCGGCGGCGGGCGCAGCCTTGGCGCGACGCTTCTTGGCCGCGCTCGCGGGCGACGAAGACAGGACCAGCAGGCCGGCACAGAGGGTCAGGGCGAGCAGCGTTCGTGGGTGCATTGTTGACTCCGGCAGCGCTCAGCGACGACGCGCGTTACACGGCATGTGAACGCGGCAGGGGCTGCCGGAGGCTAGGAACGCGTTGGCGACCTGTCAATTCGATGGCTGGATTGCCGGCGGCCGCTTCAGCGGGAGGGCCACTGGATCGCGCCACCCAGACGACCATGGAGCTTGTACACGGCCTCGGCGACGGAGACCGATGGCCGCTGCGGATCCCAGTCCACGGATACGGACGCCACAGCGCAGCCCTTCTCGGCAGAGTAGAGGGTCAAGCCCAGGCGCAGCCGGCCCTTGCCGTAGACCGTGGCCTCCAGCAGGGAGTTGGCCGGCAGCGCACGCCCAGCCTGGCAGCGTGTGCCGGCGGCGTAGGACAGGCCCGATGAGCGCTTGCGAATCTCGGCCAGCCGACGGGCCATGCCCTGGTCGCTGACGACCTGCAGCTTGCCACCCTCGACCAACTTATCGCGCAGCAGGCGGGCCACTGTGGGGCCGTGGGTACCGGTGGCGCTGATTTCGACCCGTGGCGTGGTCGTCAGGAAGTCCTTGACCGCCCGCTCCACGTTGTCCACGTGGCCATCCCCCACCAGCAGGTCGCCACGCCACGACCAGAGGAAGGCCGAAGGCAGGCGGGTGCCGACGCCCAGCTGACCCGCGATTCGGCCATCGGCATCGCAGACCATCTCGTCGGGATTCCAACCTGGATTCATGCAGCGGCCGTCGGGATCCTGCGTATTGACCACCACCAGACGAAGCCCCTGGCGCCGGTAGCGCTCGTGCAGGGCGCGCCAGCGCGGCACCGCCTCCATGCACGGTTTGCACCAGGTGGCGTAGAACTCCACGGCGACCAGCTGCACACCCGGCCGGGCGAGCCAGGGCCGCAGATCGAGTCCGCTGCGGGCCTGCGGTTGTGCCGTGCGAACGGGTGCTGTGCGTGCCGGTGCCGTGCGGGTGGGCGCTCTCCGTGCCGGCGCTGTCGGTGGTGGCGCCGTGACCTTGCGGGGGGGCCGGGTCGGTGGGCGGCTGGAGGGTGTGACCGGTCCGTCGCGGGCGACGATGGGCGATGGGATGGCACGCCAGGCGCGATCTTCACGGGCCTGCTCGTCGATGACCCGCAGAGAGTAGTTACAGCCCGTCGCCACAACTGTCGTCGCGCCGAGCACCACCGCCAGGAAGACGCGGCCGGCCGTTGAACCCGGGGCCAGGCGCTTCATGGTTGGGCCGCCGTCATGTCGCAGATGCTGGCCGAGAGCTTGCTCAGCGCCTTCTGGGACGCAGAGAGCAGCAACGCCTCGTAGGTGCCCTGGGTCTGCAGCACGAAGATCCCCGAGTCCCTGGACTGTCCCTTGATGCGTCGCGCCAGCCAGCGATTGCCGTCCAGGCGCAGTTGCCCCTCGATCAGGGCCTGTCCGACGATGCGCACCTCGGTGAATCCCATCAACGGTTCGACGTAGAGCTGCTCCACGCGCACGTTCAATGCCAGGGGATCGGTCGGTGTGGGCCGCCGTTGCTCGACGCGGTAGCCAGCGGCCTCGAGCTCGGTGACCAGGGCGCCGCGCAGCCACTTCATCGGCCCGGCGGCATCGCCCAGGTAGACGCTCGCCGATTCCCAGCCGTAGGCGTTCTTCTTCATGCCCACGCGGCGGCGCTCCGGTCGCTCGTCGACCAGGCGATCCAGGACCAGCGGGTGATCCCCACGCACGCAGCGCTGCGTCGTGGTGGCATAGGTGGGCTTGAGGTTCACATCGGTCAGCGCACAACCGCCGCCCAGGACAATGCCGGCCGCGGCCAGTAGCAGGTACCGTCTGGCGTTATGCCGTCCCATCACTTGTTCAGCAGTTCGTCGATCTTCGGCACCAGCTCCTTGAGCGTGTCGGTGCCATAGCCGACGTACTTTTCTACGATGAGCCCATCCCGTCCGACCAGGTAGGCGCTGGGCATGTTCTGGACGTCAAAACGGCCGAGGATCTTCGCCTGCGGGTCCAACGCGACGGGGTAGGGCAGGGCCATGGGCTCGACAAAGTCGCGCGCAGCCTTCTCGTCCGTGTCGACCCCGATGGCCACCACCTGGAAGCCCTTGGCGCCCTTGTCCTTGACCAGTTGAGCCAGGGCCGGCAGCTCGGCCCGGCAGGGCGTGCACCAGGAGGCGAAGAAGGTCAGGAAGGTCACCTTGGCCTTGAACGTCACCGCGCTGATCTTGCCGCCCTTGAGGTCGCCGATGCTGAAGTCCGGCACCTTCTGCCCCAGCATCGACTCCGGCGCGCTCGCGGGCACCGCCTTGCCCTTGGAGTTGCTGACGGGTTTGCTGCTGCAACAGCGGAAGCCGATGGCGTGGTTCTTGTGGCCCGGACCAAAGGAGTCGTGCGCCCGGTAGCAGCTGCCCTTGTCGCCGACACGGAAGTCGCCGCCCGCCAGCAGGGCCTTGTCGGAGGAGGTGCCGACCCACTCCTCGACGTTGCCGGTCAGGTCGAAGATGCCGTCGGGCGTGTGGCAATACGCCATGCCCCCGGTCAGGCCCGGCCGCCCCTTGATGCGATCCTCATCGACGCGGCACCAGCGATCTTCGTAGTAGTCGGCGTAGGGGAACTGGTTGCCTTCCACGTAATCGTTGGCGTAGTTGCCATCCTTGTCGTCATCCACGGCGGGTTTGCCCTGGCAGGCGCTGACCCACTCTTCGGTGGTGCACAGGCGTTTGCCGGCTTTGCGACAGGCCTGGTCGGCTTCGAACCACGTGGCATTAGCCGGCATGACGCTGCCCAGCGAGAGCGCCTTGCCGTTGCTGTCGATGGCGGATTCGTAGGCGTCGATCCAAAAGAAGCCCGCGGCCTTCTTGACCCGTACCTGCGCGCCACCGGCGGCCCTGGGAGTCGCTGGCGCCGGCGGCGCCGGGGTAGGAGCGGTCGCCGCAGTCGGCTTGCCGAGCTCCTGCTGCACCGCATGGTCCAACAGCTCCTCGGAGATGGCGCCCTGGTAGAGCGTGCCGTTGACGAAGGTGCGCGGCGTGGCCGTGATGCCCAGACCCAGGGCCGCCTCGTCCATGTGGCGGCTGAGTACGCGGCGCGGCTCGGGGGTGCGCATGCAGGCGACGTAGCGGTCCAGGTCGCCGCCGACCTCCTTGATGTAGTGCCGCAGGTCGGGCGTCTTCAGCTTGTGCTGGTTCTTGAACAGGATGTCGTGCATGGGCCAGAACAGATCCTGCCGTCGCGCGCATTCGGCCGCCAGCGAGGCGTTGCAGGCGTAGGGATGGCGGTTGTTCTTGACGTGTTTATTGCACAACGTGTTCATCGGAAAGTGCTTGAACACGATGCGAACGCTCTGGCCCTTGTAGCGGCGGCCGATGTTCTGCAGCGCGTAGAAGATCTTCTTGCAATAGGGACACTGAAAGTCCGCGTACTGCACGATGTTGACCTTGGCGTCGGCCGGTCCGATGGCGGCGTCGTCGTCGTGGATGGGCACCACGTACTTGTTGCCAGCCAGCTTCTTGGCCAGCCCGGTATAAATGGCGCCTGGCTGGCTTCCCGACTGGTTGGCAGCAGGGGCTGCAGGTGGCGGCGGCGGCGTGGCTGGCGGTGGCTCGGGCGCCGCGGTGGCGGCGAGTTCGGCTTCTGTGGCCTTGGCGGCCGCGTCCGCGTGGGCGATGGATTGCTGGACCAGCTCGTCCTTGCTGTCGGCATACCAGAACAGGGCGCTACCAAAGACGGCGCCACACACCACCGAAGCGGTCAGCAGCGGCGACATCCACTCGGGCGGATGGCTCTCCTGCCCCAGATCTGCGATGGCCTGCGTCGCCAGCACCAGCACCGCCACCGCAGCCGCGTCCATGGTCAGGCAGAACAGGCAGAGCGTGCCCTCGACAGCGATCATCACGTACAGCAGCCAGGCGCCATAGAGCACCGCAAAAGCGGCGTCCACCTGCAGCATCCGCAGCGCCGCGAGCGACTTGCCATCACGCCCCGAACCCAACCAGGCCAGCGCAGCCATGGCGGCATAAAAGGGGATGGCAAAGACCGTCACAGGGATGCCGAAGAGCTTGCCGGATTGCGAGGTGTTGATCTTGTCGCAGTTGAATGCGTCGCCGAAGTTGCACGCCGACTCGAAGGCTTCGACGCCATAGGTGCTGAGCATGTAGCTGCGCAGCAGGTAGGCAGCGGCAGCAGCGGCGACGGCGAGGCAGGCCCAGATGGCCCAGATGCGGGTGGGGATGGACGGAGCCGGAGATTGTGGAGCGGGCTCGGACACGGGCTCGGACACGGGCTCGGACTCGGACGCGGGCTCGGACACGGGCACGGGCTCGGGCACGGGCTCGGGCTCGGACTCGGGCTCGGACACGGGCTCGGACACGGTTTCGGCCACGGGCTCGGACGCGGTTTCGGTCACGGGCACGGGCACGGGCTCGGACACGGGCTCAGCCGGCGGAGGTGCGTCGGGTGGCGGCTGCTGTGGCGCGGCTGGCTCGGTTGCGCTTTGGTCTGGTTTGTCTTTCTTGCTGGCCATGGCTGATCCCTGCGGTTCGAGTTCGACCGAACGGAGCCCATGATCGCCCCGCTTCGGGGGCTGTCAACACCGATGCGGGTGGCTTCATGCCGACTCGCGATTGTGGCGACCTTCGCGGGCTCGAGATTCAGGCAGGACGCATCTTCAGGGCGACCCACTGACCGGCCGTGCGCTCGTCCATCAGCGCCAGTGGAGACAGGGCGGCGAGGACCTTGGCGCGCATGTCGCGGTCGAGCCCGGAGACGATGACTTCGGATCGGCTGCGGACCGCCAGCAGGGGCCCGAGATCGACCAGGCAGCCGGCGGGCATGTTGGCGATGACCAGGTCGTGGGGTGGCGTGCTCTCGTCGAGCGTGCCTTGACGGAATGTGCACAGCGTTTGGACCTGGTTGCGCCTCGCCTGGTCGCGCGCCAGCTCGACGGCATGGGCGTCGGTGTCGACGCCCAGGGTTCGCCAGCCCAGCCGCGCGGCGGCGATCGACAACACCCCGGTTCCGCAGCCGACGTCGAGCAGGGAGCCTGGCGGGCGGTCGGCGAGGGTGGCGTCGAGCACCTCCATGGCCAGCCTTGTCGACGGGTGGTGGCCGCTGCCGAAGCCGCCGCCGGGCTCCAGGTAGAGGGTGTGCAGGACGTCGGCGATCGGTGGCGAACCGGGCAGGGCGACCGCGAATCGTTGGGACAGTCGCAGCGGTTGCCACCAGGCGCGCCAGCCCGGCCGCCAGTCCGCGTTGGGTGCCTGGGTTCCCAGCGTTGCGTCCGCCGCGCCCAGGGCGCCGAGCCACGCGCCCATGGCATCGATCAACGCCAACGGCGGGCGTTTGTCGAAGTTGTAGGAGGCCGCCTCTTGCGCGGGGTCGTAGTCGGTGCGGACCGCGGGATGGCCGGCTTCGATCAGGGAGCCCAGTACATCGGCGCGCCCTTCGTCGATGGCCACCCGAAGCGTCCAAGAGGCGGCGGCGTGGTGGGGCTGCGTCATGGCATCGTCCTACCTCAACGCCCCCGCGCGGTCGAGCGCAACCGTTTTAACGATCGGGGTTCGAGCGGCAAGCACTTGATAGTCGGTGCAGATCCCGATTCCTCGTTGACCGGTCTGCGCAATCGATAGTAAGTGCGTACTCACTAACCCCGGCGACTCCGCCGGCAGCCCGAGGACTCCAACATGTCCAGACCGCGCACCATCGACGACGCCCAGATCCTGGAGGCCGCCCGCGCGGTCTTTCTCGAACGCGGCGTGCGGGCCTCCACGGCCAGCATCGCACGCGCCGCAGGCGTCTCCGAAGGCACCATCTTCAAGCGATTCGATACCAAGCAGGAGCTCTTCTTCGCCGCCATGGGGCTGCCCAGGCCCATCCAGGCCGCGAAGTTGCTCGCCGGCCGGGCGGGGCAGGGCGATGTGCGCACCCACCTGGTGGAGGTCTCGCTGGAGATCATCGCCTTCCTGCGCGAGATGATCCCGCGAATGACCTTGCTCTGCGCGCACCCGGCCTACGATCCGAAGGTCATCTTCGCCGGCGATGACGAGCCGCCGCCGGTGCGCGTCATCCGCGGACTGGCCGCCTGGATCGCCGCCGAGTGCGAGGCCGGGCGGGTCGGACACTGCGAACCGGAGAAGGTGGCCCGCGTCCTGCTGGGTTCGCTGCATAACTTCGTCTTCTGGGAGGTCGCCGGGCTCAGCCGTGGCTCTTCGGAGACGGCGCGGGAATACGCCGAGGGGGTCGTCGACCTGCTGTGGCTCGGGATCGGCCCCACGCCGGACCCGGCGGAGGCGAGCGCATGACCGGCAGCACCCTCAACCCCATCGTGCTGTTGCTGGCCATGACCCTGGCGGGCTGCAGCATGCACCAGGTCAAGGACAAACCCGCGCCGCTGAGTCCGGCGCCCAAGGCCTTCGCCGGCAAGGGAGGCACCGCCAAGGCGCCACTTCGCTGGTGGACGGCATTCGGCGACCGCCAGCTGGACGGGCTGATGACCCGCGCCCTGGCCGGCAATATGGACCTGAAGCGGGCGGCGGCACGCCTGGGTATGGCCGGCGCCCTGGCGGCCCAGCAGAGCGCCGCGCAGTGGCCCCAGGTGTCCATCGAGGCCGGTGTGAACGCCAGCAAGAACAACATCTTCCTGAAGCTGCCCGGCCAGGAGGGCCGACAGCTCGAAGTGACGACCACCACGGTCCCCTTGATGCTCACGGCCGCCTACGAGGTCGACCTCTGGGGGCGGGTCTCGTCGGTTCGCAAGGCCGCCGGTCTGGATCTGGCCGCCACCCGCGAAGATCGCGACGCCATGGCCATGATGATCAGCGGCCAGGTGGCGGAGACGTGGTTTGCCCTGTTGGAGCAGCGCGCATCCAAGGCCTTGCTCGCTCGCCAGGTGGCTCAGGGAGAGCAGCTGCTGGAGCTGGTCGAGTTGCGCTTCAGCGTCGGTCAGTCCAACGCCGTCGCGGTCCTGCAGCAGCGCCAGCAGGTCGCTTCGCTGCGGGCTCAACAGCCCCTGGTCGAAGCGGCCATCGCGACCCTGGGCCACCAGCTCGCGGTCCTGCTGGGCCGTGCACCCGGTGGTGACCTGGGACTGAAGCGTGACGCAGCCCTGCCCAAGGCGCCGCCCCTGCCGGCGACCGGCGTGCCGGCGGAGATCCTGGCCCGACGTCCAGACGTGCGCGCCGCCATGTTGCGGGTGCGGGGCGCGGACCACCGGGTGGGCGTGGCCATCGCCGATCGATTCCCAGCCTTGCGTTTGACCGGCCGGGCCGGTTTCCAGGGCCGCGACGGGGTCGAGAACCTGTTCGACAACTGGATCTGGAATCTGGCCGCCAATCTCGCCGCGCCGCTCATCGATGGCGGGCGCCGCAAAGCCGAGGTGCGGCGCAACCAGTTTGGTCTGCAAGACGCCCTGGCGGCTTATACCCAGAAGGTGATCGGCGCCATCGCCGAAGTGGAGGACGCCCTGGTGCGCGAAAAGCGGCAGGGGGAACACATCTCGGCCCTGGAGCGACGCCTCGACCTGGCCGGCAAGGCGCTCAGCGAAGCGCGCAATCGTTACGCCGACGGCCAGGGTGACTACCTGAGCGTGCTCACGGCCCTGCAATCGCATCAGCAGGCTGAACGGGCGTTGCTGGGCGCGCGCCGCCAGCTGCTCTCTCATCGGGTCGCGCTCTATCGCGCCATGGGCGGGTCCTGGGCCGGCAAGAAGGCCGCCTCGAAACCCACGCCCAAACCGGTCCCGAAGTCGGCCGCCCCAGCGCCAGCCAAGACCGCCGCCGCAGCCGCCCGCACCCGCCTCGCTGCCCTGCCCGCATCCGCCAGGACGCCAAAATGATGAAGACGATTCTCAAGTTCCTGCTGCCCCTGCTCGTCGTGGCCGTCGGTGTCGGCATCGCCGCCGGCTTGCTCAAGACCCGGCCCAAAGCCAAGCGGACCCGCCCGGTGAAGGCGGCGCTGCTGGTGGACGCGGTCGAGCTGCAGGCCACCACGCGACGGGTGGAGGTGACCGCCATGGGCACCGTGGTGCCCGAGCGCACGATCACCTTGCAACCCGAGGTCAGCGGCATCCTGCGGCACGAAGGCAGCGGTCTCGAAGATGGCGCCCGCGTCCGCAAGGGCGAGGTCATCGCCCGGATTGACGATCGCGACTACAGACACGCCGTCACCCAGCGCAAGGCCGACGTCACCCGGGCCCGCTTCGAGGTCACCTTGGAGAAGGGCCGGGCGCGGGTCGCACAACGCGAGTGGAAGCTGCTCGACAAGGGCATCAAGACCACCAACCTGGGCCGCTCCCTGGCCCTGCGAAAGCCCCACCTGCAGGCGGCGGAGGCGCGCGTCAAGGCCGCCGAGAGCGCCCTGGAACAGGCCCGCCTGCGCGTCGAGAGGACCGTGGTTCGTGCGCCCTTCAACGCCATTGTGCGCGCCAAGCGGGCGGCCCTGGGTCAGCTGGTGGGGCCGCAGACACCCCTGGCCAGTCTGGTGGCCACCGATCGCTTCCTGGTCCAGGTCTCGGTGCCAGTGGAGCAGCTGTCCTGGATCGCCGTGCCGGGACTGAACGCCAAAGAAGGGGCGCCGGCGAACATCGTGCAACAGGTCGGCGGCAAGGCCGGCGTCGCCCGCAAGGGCCGGGTGCTGCGGATGCTCGGCGACCTGGATCCCATGGGTCGCATGGCCCGCCTGATGGTGGCCATCGACCTGCCCCTGGGGCCCACGCTGGGAGAGCCGGCGAAAGCGGCCGTCGAAGCCAACGGCACGCCCCTGCTGCTGGGCGCCTATGTGCAGGTGGCCATCCAGGGGCGGGAGCTGCGCAACGTCATCGAGATCCCCCGAGCGGCGTTGCGAGAGGGCGACAAGGTCTGGCTGATCAGCGCCGACAACAAGCTCGACGTGCGCTCGGTGCAGGTCGCCTGGCGACAGCCTGAAACCCTGCTCCTGAACGGTGGCGTCAAGCCGGGCGAGCGCCTGGTGGTGAGCGCGGTGGCCTCGCCGGTGCCGGGTATGGACCTCCGCTTGAGAGCCAGCGATGGCGGCAAACGCACGGTGCAGGCGCCCGCGAGCGGCGGTGAGGAGGCGAAGCCATGAGTCGCGCCGTCAAGGGCAAGTACACCGGCCCCATCGCCTGGATGGCCAACAACGCCGTGGCCGCGAACCTGCTGATGGTGGTGCTCATCGTTGGCGGTCTGCTGGTGGGACGCAGCATCAAGCAGGAGGTCTTCCCCGAGTTCGAGCTCGACATGGTCTCCATCACCGTGCCTTATCCCGGCGCCAGCCCGGCAGAGGTGGAGCAGGGCATCGTCCTGGCGGTGGAAGAGGCGGTGCGCGGCCTGGACGGCATCAAGCGCATCACCGCCACGGCGCGCGAGAGCATGGCCGCCGTGACGGTCGAGCTGCTGATCGACGCCAACCGCGACAAGGCCGCCGCCGACATCAAAGCCGCGGTCGATCGGATCACATCGTTCCCGGCCGACGCCGAGCGCCCGGTCGTCTCCCTGATGACCAACCGCCGCGAGGTGGTCAGCCTGGTGGTCTACGGCCAGGTGGATGAACACGCCCGTCGCCTGCACGCCGAGCGGGTGCGCACCGACCTGTTGCAGCATCCACGCATCACCCAGGTGGAGCTGGCCGGGATGCGCGCTCCCGAAATCGGCGTCGAGATCTCCCAGGAGACCCTGCGTGCCCACGGCCTGACCCTGGAGCAGGTGGCCGCGGCGGTGCGACGGAGCGCCATCGAGCTGCCCGCCGGCGGCGTCAAGACCGGCGCCGGCGAGGTGCTGCTGCGCACCGACGAGCGGCGGGACGAAGGGCGTGAGTTCGCCGACATCGAGGTGCTCAGCCTGGCCGATGGCACGCGCCTGCGCCTGGGCAGCATCGCCCGCATCACCGACGGCTTCGTCGATGACGATCGCTTCGCCTTCTACAACGGCCAGCCCGCCGGCATGGTCAAGGTCTACCGGGTCGGCGACCAGACGCCCATCGAGGTCTCCGACGCGGTGCGCAAATACATCGACGAACAGGGCGATCGCATGCCCGAAGGGTTGCAGATCGCCATCTGGAACGACTCCGCCGAGATCTACCGCGCCCGCATGGACCTGCTCATGCGCAACGCCCGCCTGGGACTGATCCTGGTGCTGGGCGTGCTGGGCCTCTTCCTGAACCTGCGCCTGGCCTTCTGGGTGACCATGGGCATCCCGATCTCGTTCATGGGTTCGCTGCTGCTGATGCCGGCCATGGACGTGACCATCAACATGATCTCGCTGTTCGCCTTCATCGTCACCCTGGGCATGGTGGTCGACGACGCCATCGTGGTCGGCGAGAACATATTCGATCGAAGACGCAAGGGGGTGCCTCCGGTACAGGCCGCCATCGAGGGCGCGCGCGAGATGGCCACGCCCGTCACCTTCGCCATCCTGACCTCGGTGGCCGCCTTCAGCCCGCTGTTCACCGTACCCGGCTTCATGGGCAAGATCTTCCGCGTCATCCCCGCCATCGTGGTCTCCGTCCTGCTGATCTCCCTGGTGGAGTCCCTCTTTGTGCTGCCCGCCCACCTGGCCCACCTCAAGGATCGCACCCCGCGAGGGCCGCTGGGCTGGCTCAGCCGGCAGCAACAGAAGTTCAGCCTGCTGGTGGAGCGCTTCATGGAGGAGGTGCATACGCCGCTGCTGGAGCGCATCCTGCGCTGGCGCTACCTGGCCATCGCGGTCGGCCTGGCCATGCTCATCGCCACCATCGGCTGGATAGCCGGCGGTCGCATGGCCTTCACCTTCATGCCCAAGGTCGACTCGGACATCGTCAGCGCCAACGCGGTGCTGCCCTTTGGTTCGCCCGTTGTGGAGTCGGTCAAGGTGCAGAAGCGCCTGGTCGCCGCCGCACGCAAAGTGCTGAATGAGCAGGGCGGCGACGCCATCCTGCGCGGCCTCTACACCGAGGTGGGCAGCCTGCCCGCGGGCCGGGGACCCCGCTCCGGTGCCAGCGGAAGCGGCGCCCACCTGACCGGGGTGCGCGTCTTCCTGGTGCCCAGCGACGAACGGGAGGTCACGGCGACGGAGTTCGCCCGGCTGTGGCGCCAGGAGGTGGGCGAGATCGCCGGCCTGGAGAGCCTCAGCTATCGCTACAGCACGGGGCCCTCAGCGGGCGGCGCCATCGACATCGAGCTCAGCCATCCGGATATGGGCACGCTCGAACGCGCCGCCGCCGATCTGGCCGCCGACCTGCGCACCTTCGCCGGCGTCAAGGACATCGACGATGGCTTCGCCGCCGGCAAACCCCAGCTCAGCTACCGCATCCAGCCCGCGGCCAGCAGCCTGGGTATGCGCGCGGCCGACCTGGGCCGACAGGTTCGGGCCTCCTTCTACGGCATCGAGGCCCTGCGACAGCAGCGTGGCCGCGACGAGATCCGGGTCATGGTCCGGCTGCCGCGCGAAGAGCGCGCCTCGGAGCACGACATCGAGTCCTTGATGCTGCGCACACCACGCGGCGGCGAGATCCCGCTCAAGCAGGCGGCCACCGTTGAGCGTGGCGCCTCCTACACCGAAATCCGCCGCTACGACGGTCGCCGAGCGGTCAACGTCTCCGCGGATATCGTGCCGGCGATCACCTCGACCGACAAGGTCCTGCGCGAGCTGAAAGCCAACGCATTGCCGCAGTTGAAGGCGAGCTACCCAGGTCTGCAACATGCCTTTGGTGGCGAGCGGCGCAGCCGGACGGAGAGCCTGCAGCACCTGGGCCGTGGCTACCTGGTGGCGATGATCCTGATCTTCGCCCTGCTGGCGATCCCCTTCCGCAGCTATGTGCAGCCGCTGGTGGTGATGTCGGCCATCCCCTTCGGCATCGTCGGCGCCGTGCTCGGCCACATCATCATGGGTTTCAACCTCAGCATCATCTCCATGATGGGCATCGTCGCCCTGTCCGGCGTGGTGGTGAACGACTCGCTGGTGATGGTGGATGCCGCCAATCGCAAGCGAAGAGAGGTCGGCGATCCCTTCCAGGCCATCCTGTGGGCCGGCGTGCGTCGCTTCCGGCCGATCATCCTGACTTCGTTGACGACCTTCTTCGGCCTGGCGCCGATGATGTTCGAGCCTTCGGTTCAGGCGCGATTTCTCATTCCAATGGCCATCAGCCTGGGCTTTGGCGTGCTCTTCGCCACCTTCATCATCCTCGGGCTCGTGCCTTGCTTCTACATGGTCATCGAGGACCTGAAGTCGCTCTACATGCCCGACCCGGCAACGGATCGCGACGACACTGCGCCCGCCGCACAGGCCCCGCCGACCCCCGCAAGTTGACCGGTAAAAGCGGGATCTTGCCAATGGTCCCGAAAGGTTCTACCCTTCTTTACAGGCGTTCATAAACGCCTCACACCCGCCTCGGGGCCGTTCGGCTCCCGGCCGGATCGACCTTCGACACGTGCGTACTTGGGGGACGCCCATGTTCTGGTTGACCATCGTCGCCTGCATCCCGCTCGTTCTTCTGCTTGCGGTGATCATCATCGGCCGATTCCTGCCTCGAAAACACAGCGTCACGCGCCGCGCCCAGTATCGCGCTTCAGCCGAGCGCATCTGGGAGGCCATGACCGACCATCGCCAGATGAACGAGTGGCGCACCGACATCAGTCGTGTGCTGCGCGCCAAGGGCAAGGGCGACCTGCCGGCGTGGCAGGAGGTGGGCAGGTTTACCAAGCGCGCCGTCAACGTGACCACATCGCGGCCGCCCTATCGCCTCAACGCCGACATCGTCAACGGCGTGGTGCCCATGCGGGGCACCATGCGCTTCCACGTCAAGCCGTCCGGCGGTGGCACCATGCTGACCATCACCGAAGAGGCGGAGATCCCCAGCCCCTTGTTCCGATTTGCCGCTCGCTACATCATCGGCCTGCACGCTCCCCTGGACCTGCGCCTGCAGGCCCTCGGTCGTTACTTCCGTGAGCGTGTTCGACCCGAGGACGGCAACCCGGTCTGAGCCATGGCCAGCGCAGAATCAGACTCGGCCGTCGTCGAGACGGTCATCGTGTCGGATATGCACCTGTCCGACGCCGAGCCGCCCGACTCCAAGCGCCCCCATTGGAAGGCCTACAAGTGGCGCCGATTCTTCTTCGATGAAGACTTCCGTAAGCTGCTCGAACACGTCGATGCGCAGGCAGAGGGGCCTGTCGAGTTGATCCTCAACGGCGACGTCTTCGACTTCGACAACATCACCGCTCTGCCGCCGGAGCCGCCCGGCATCCTGCACTGGCTGGCCCGCCTGCGCGGACTGGGCACCGAGCAGTGGATGTCGCGCTTCAAGATGGGCCGCATCATCGCCGACCACGAGCCGTGGTTTCGGGCGCTGGCAGAGTTTGTTCGCAAGGGCCACAAAGCGGTCTTTGTCATCGGCAACCACGACCTGGAGCTGTCCTGGCCACGGGTGCAGCAGGATCTCGTCGAGGCCATGCAGCTGCCCGACGATGACCGCGAGCGCGTGGTCTTCTGCAGGTGGTTCTATCTCAGCGGCGGCGACACCTACGTCAGCCACGGCCACCTCTACGATCACTTCTGTACCGTTCGCGATCCCATCAATCCGGTCATCTCGGTCGCGGGTACGCCCATGGTGCGCATCCCCTTCGGCGACCATGCCGAGCGCTACATGCTCAACGGCATGGGCTATTTCAATCCACACGCGACCAGCAACTACATCATGACGGGGCGCGAATATGTGCGCTTCTTCCTCAAGTACATGTTGCGCACGCAGCCGTTCTTGCTCTGGACCTGGTTCTGGAGCGCCGCGGTGACGCTCATCATGACCCTGCGCGATTTCATCCTGCCGGCCATGCGGGACCCATTGCTGGTCGATGAGAAGGTGCAGTCGGTGGCCGATCGGGCCAACGCCACGCCGTCCATGGTGCGCAAGCTCAACGCCATGCACGTTCCTTCAGCATGCACCGATCCGCTGAAGATCATCCGCGAGCTGTGGCTGGATCGGGGGGTGCTTTTCCTGGTCATGGTGTGGGGCGCCTGGCAGCTGGTGATCACCGTCAACTGGGTCTTCCCGATCAGCGTCTGGTGGGTGCTGGTCCCGCTTGCGCTGCTGTTTCCGCTCTTCTTGCAGTACTCCTTCCGCATCCAGCCGGCGACTTTTGTCGAGCCGCTGCTCGACGAACAGCGCGCTGAATTGTTGTCCCGCATCACGGGCGTCAAGCGCGTGGTCCTGGGCCATACCCACGTGCCCCAGAAGCAACATATCGGCGATGTGGAGGCCTGGAATTGTGGCTTCTGGTCGCCAGCGTTCGCCGAGCCCGAGTGCATCAATCGCATCGGCACACAGACCTTCGTCTGGATTCGGCCCGACGCAACGCGGGCACGCGCTGCGGCCATCTGGGAGTGGCCGCCTGGCGGCGACGAGCCGCTTCCTTACGATCTCGACACAGACGACGCAACGTAGGTGGTTACGCCGCGACTTGCAGTGCTATCCTCCGAATAGGAGGTGCATCATGACGACGCAATCCGTGCCCAAGTCGGCGCCTGTCCCCCGTGTCCAGGTGGCCCAGACCGGCGGCGGTAGCCTGTTGGACGCCACCGCACCGCGCCCCTTTCGCCATCGCGAGCTGCTCGAGGGCGAGTTCTGGCGCCATATTCCGGCCTATGCCGACGTGGATACAGAGACCTTCCTGGACTACAAGTGGCAGGGTCGTCACGCCATCACCAACGCCAGGCGCCTGCTGCAGGCTTTGGAAGGGCTCGCCCCGCCTGCGTTCATCAAGGACGCCACCGAAGGCTTCCGCGGCGCGCCCATGAGCGTGCGCGTCAGCCCCTACCTGATGAGCCTCATCGACTGGAACAACCCCTACGAGGATCCGCTGCGGGTGCAATTCATCCCCCTGGCGTCGCGTCGCCTGCCCGACCACCCGGAGCTGGTCCTGGACGCCCTGGCCGAGCAGCGCGACAGCCCGGTGCCCGGTCTGACCCATCGCTACCCGGACAAGGCCCTCTTCCTGGCCCTGGATACCTGCCCCGTCTACTGCCGCTTCTGCACCCGCTCCTACGCCGTCGGCCAGGACACCGAGATGGTCGACAAGGTGCACCTGCACGCCAGCACCGCGCGCTGGGATCGCGTCTTTGAGTACATCGAGCAGACCCCGCAGGTGGAAGACATCGTGGTCTCCGGTGGTGACATCTACAACCTGCCAGCCAAGCACCTGCGCAAACTCGGTCATCGGCTGCTGGACATCCCCCACATCCGCCGCATCCGCATCGCCAGCAAGGGCCCGGCGGTGCTGCCGCAGAAGCTGCTCACCGACAATGAGTGGGTCGGCGCCCTGCTGGAGGTCTGCGCCCGCGCCCAGTCCGACCGCAAGGACTTCGCCCTGCACACCCACTTCAATCACGCCTCTGAGATCACCTGGATCACCCGAGAGGCCATCGGTCGGCTCACTGAGAAAGGCGTGGTGATTCGCAATCAATCCGTGCTTCAGCGTGGCGTCAACGACTCCGTCGAGGCCATGACACTGCTGGTCAAGCGCCTGAGCTGGATCAATGTGCACCCCTACTACGTCTACGTCTGCGACCTGGTGCAGGGCGTCGAGGACATGCGCACCACCCTGCACGTGGCCAACGAGCTCGAAAAACAGGTGCGCGGGGTCACCGCGGGCTTCAACACGCCGACGTTTGTGGTCGATACGTTGGGCGGCGGCGGCAAGCGGTCGGTGCACAGCTACGAGTACTACGATCGTATCAGCGGCATCGCGGTCTTCCGCAGCCCGGCGGTGGATCCGGATCGGCTCTACTACAACTACGATCCCGTCTGCCAGTTGTGGCCCGAGGTCCAGGCCAAGTGGGCCGATCCTGTGGCCCGTGAGCGGATGAAGTTCGACGCCGCGACCCGGGCCCGCTCGGCGTTGGCGGGGCGTTCTTGAGCGCTCCGAGTCGCGTCAACGCAGACTGAACCGCCCATGCTGCCACTTGTAATGGTGGGTGACGTTCTTGCGCGTCATCGCCTGGCCCAGCATGGAACGCGCGATGCACTGCACGGTCAGGGTGGTGGGCTCGTGGCCGACGGGGAAGACCGGCGCCTCGCAGACCTCGGTCTGGTTGATGGCCTTGTTCGCCTTGCTCTCGAAGGACGTGGCCGTGCGCTCGAAGACCGGCGTCGTGCCCCGGCCGATGTCAGCGTAGAGCCCCCAGAACTGGCGGGTCTCCACGCCCTTGGCCAGGGCGTCGACCCGCTTGCTGCCGACCCGGACCCGCCACGCGCTACGGCTGGTGGTGAAGGGCACGCGCTCGAGTTTGCCGTCTCGTGCGTGCTTGTCGTAGGCGGGGCAGACCGGCATCCGGAGCGATTTGACGATCGCCTTCGCTTTGCGTGGCGCCTTGTCCAGGATCAGCAGGCGGCAGCTGGCCACGTCGCTGGTCGTCAGGCGCACCAGGGCGGCGCCGCCACGATCGCTGCCTTTGGCGGTGTCCATGACGCTCACGTCGCGCGAGCCGGCGTCGAACTCCTTCATGGCCAGCTTCTTCACGCCACGCTTGGAGCGGGCCTCCGCCTTGGTCGTGGGCAACGTGAGGCCGACCAGGGCCACCAAGGCAAGCAGGATCGAAGGGCGTCGCCAAGAGTTCATCGGGTCTCCGGGATGAGGTCGCGCGCATGAGGATTCGGCGCAGAAGCGACACCATGCCGCAGATGTGGCACGCACGTCCACGCAGGGATTGTGAAGACTGGAAATCGCAGCGGTAGCGGCGTCGGGCCTCAACCCGGCCCCATGACCACCTTGCCGTGACCGGAGTTGACGCCTTCGCTGTTGCTCTTCTTGCTGCCGGCGTTGAAGGACCCAGCGCCGCCGCCATAGCCGGGGCCGCCCGCATCGTGGCCGGCGCCGCCGCCGGAGTAGCCGCCGCCGCCGCCGGAGCCCTGGTTGCTGTTGTGCATGCCGCCGCCACCGCCACCGAAGCCGCCGTCGGCGCAGCGGTTGGCGCCATTATCCTGCCTCTTGCCGCCGGCGCCGCCGTTGACAAAGGCCAGGCCGGAGGTGCCCTTTGAGCCGCCCTGCTGGCCGTCCGTGAAGAAACCGCCGCCAGCAAAGCCGCCGCTGGGACCGTTCATGCGCTTGCCGCCGTTGCCGTTGGTGCCCCCTGCATACTTGCCAGAGGTGCCATTGGTGGTGGTATTGCCCGGTCGACCTGGCCCCGCGTAGCTGCTGCTGCGACCCCCACCGCCGCCGCCGGCGATCAACAGCGGCTTGGCGTTCTGGTAGGTCGCGCCACGGGCCACGAAGGAGCCGCCGCCGCCGCCCGAGCTCTGCTGCCCGGTGCCCGCCTGCCCGACCAGGATCCACAGCACATCGCCCGCGCTGAGCGAGAACGTGCCCTTCATGCGGGCGCCCTTGCCGCCGGCGCCGCCACCGGTCGAGCCGCCCTGCGCACCCCACGCTTCGATCTGGAAGACGCCGTTGTAGGGCACCTTGAACCGCTGGATGCCGTTGCTCAACGTGACCTTGCCCTGCAGGAAGTTGCCGGCGCCGTAGGTGTTGTTGCACTGGCCCTGGCTCGGTCCGAGGCGTCCGCTCTGGCCGCAGGTGGTGAAGGTGACGGCCTTGAACTTGGCCACGCAGGTGTTGGAGCAGGAGTCTCCGTCGACCTTGTTGCCGTCGTCGCACTGCTCCTTGGCGGGCCAGACGACGCCGTCGCCGCAGACGTTCTTGAGGCATTTATGGGTGCAGCCGTCGCCGTCCTTGTCATTGCCATCGTCGCAGTTCTCGGTCGAGTTGATGATCTTGTTGCCGCACAGGCTCTCCACCAGCAGCTCGCGCCATTCGCCGTCGCAGTAGTACATGCGCTGGGCCTTGGTATCGAAGTACTGGCGGCCGAGGTGTTTGGCCGTACAGGCCACGGGCGGTCCCACACTGTTCTGCACCCCAAACGCGCCGGCGGCGGAGAACTTGCCCTTGCTGGTGACCTGGCTGGTGGACTTGGCGAGCAGATTGATCGACCAGTTCAGCAGCTGGCCGTCGTTGCCGTTGTTGAGAAACTTCGAGTCGATGATGCGCAGCCGCCATTTGCCCTTGGGGTTCTTGCCAATCCAGGTGTTGAGGTCGCCGCTGACCGGCTTGGCCGTGATCGGCCAGGTCTCCTGCAGCTTCTTGCCGGGGGTGCCCTTGTGCAGCACGAACGACTGGTTGGCCGGGTCGTAGAGGATCACCTCGACACCGCTCAGGTCCGAGTTGGTCAGGCTGATGGTGACCGAGAACTTCTGCAGCAGCCCGATGTCATCGACCGTGATGGTGTCGATGGTGCCGATGGGGTTGTTGTCCTGGATCGGCTTGGGCACCGTCTTGCTGACGCTCGGTTCGGCGAAAGCGGTCGTCCACAGCCCGCCGGACACGCCCTCCAGTCCGCCACCGGGCGCCGCTCCGACCAGGCAGTTCAGTTTGCCATCGGGTTTGACGCCGGCGACCACCTGCCCCTGGGGACAGCTGCCGGCGGGCGGCACGACGCCGGTGAGTTTGCTGCCATCTCCGGCCAGGGATTGGGCGGAGACGGTGCCGGCCACGAGGCTGCCGGCGGCGACCTGCTTGGCCTTGAGCGCGTTGCCGCCCAGGTTGAGGTCACCGTCGATCTTCAACGCCGCGACGGGCAGGCAACCGGTACACGCCAGCGACGCTGCCCGACGGGCGCGACTGGCGAAGGGAGCCGCGGTCAGCTGGGTGCGGGTCATCTCGGGTTCGTTGGCTACTTGAACGCCCAGCCAGGCCGCCTTGCCATTGGCCAGCAGCGAGCCGTCGAGCTTGTTCAGGCTGCCGAGAGCGTGGCCGAAGGCGCCATCGGCGACCGGTAATTTGGCGACGATGGAGGTCCACACCGCCTGCTTGGCGGCCGCGCTGCTGTAGAGCCGGAAGGTGACCAGGTAGGCGCCATCGGTCACCGGCGCGCCGGCCGCGGTTCGAAGCTGGCCGTGCACGGTGAAGGTGGTGGGCGTCGCAGCGTCCGCAGTCTGCGGAACGAGCGGCAGGAGGGCGACCAGGCATGCGACGAGTACAGATCTCATGAGGGGCACCATACTCGCTGCACTGCGGAGCCGCCACCGGAGCGCTCGATCGGCAAGCAGCTGGCATGACGATACGGGGCCGACTTACCCGCCTGGTTCGCCGACCACACCCGCATCGACCAGGTTGGCGACCTGCCTGGCATTGAGCCCCAGCAGTCGTTCCAGCACCTCGGCGCCATGCTCGCCCAGCAGCGGCGGACCGCTCTCGTAGGCCGGCGGCGTGGCCGACAATCGCAGCGGGCTCGCCACACCGGGCGCAGTGCCCGCGCTGGCATGGGGCAGCGCCACCTGCAGGCCGCGATGTTGCACCTGGGCGTCGGCGAAGACGCGGTCCAGGGTGTTGACCGGCCCGCCGGGGATGTTCTCCCGTTCGAGGGTCTCGGCCCACCAGTCCAGCGGGTGCGTGGCGATCGCCTCGGCCAGCCGTGGCACAAGCTCGTCGCGGTGTTCGACCCGTCCAGCGTTGTGGGCGAATCGTTCGTCGTCGGCGATCTCCTGCAGACCCGCAGCGGCGCAGAAGCGGGCGAACTGGCCGTCGTTGCCCACCGCGAGGATCAAGTTCCCATCGGCGGCGGCGAAGACCTGGTAGGGCACGATGTTGGGATGGGCGTTGCCCAGGCGACCGGGCACCTGTCCCGAGGCGAGGTAGTTCAGGGCCTGGTTGGCCAGGGTGGCCACCTGCACATCCAGCAGCGACAGGTCCAGATGCTGACCCTCGCCGGTGCGGTCGCGGTGGGCCAGGGCGGCCAGGATGCCCGTGGCGGCATAGAGCCCGGTCATCACGTCGGCCAGGGCCACGCCCACCTTCATGGGCTCGCCATCAGCGTCGCCGGTGACGCTCATCAGCCCGCCCATGGCCTGGATCAGGAAGTCGTAACCCGGTCGCGAGGCGTAGGGACCGTCCTGGCCGAAGCCGGTGATGGAGCAGGTCACCAGGCCGGGGTGGTCGGCGGACAGGGTGGCGTGGTCGAGGCCGTAGCGTGCCAGCGTGCCGACCTTGAAGTTCTCCACCACCACGTCGCATTCTGCCGCCAGGGATCGAATCAACGCCTGGCCGCGCGGCTTGCGAAAGTCGATCGCCAGCGAGCGTTTGTTGCGGTTGGTGGCGGCGAAGTAGGCCGACTCCTTCGTCTCGTTTCCGTCTGCATCGGAGAGCCACGGTGGGCCCCAGCCGCGCGTATCGTCGCCGGTGCCCGGGCGCTCGATCTTGATCACTTCGGCGCCGAGATCGGCCAGGAGCTGGGTCGCCCAGGGGCCGGCGAGTACCCGCGAGAGATCCAGGATGCGCAGGTGGCCGAGCGCGCCCGCCGAACTCACGCCGCGCCCTCGTCGTCGCTGCGAACATAGGTCGTTCGGATCACGCCGTTGTCGTGGGTGGTGATGCCGACCAGCTGCGGTCGACCGCTGCGTTGACCATCGGGGAAGAGGCGCACGCCGCTGCCCAGCAGCACGGGCATGGTGAACAACTCGAAACGGTCGATGCCGTCCTGCTCCAGGAACGCCGCGAAGACCTCGGCGCCGCCCACGATCCACGAGTCGCAGGGTCGCTCTCGCAGCTCGGCGATGAGCCCCGCCACATCTTTGGTCGCCACCGTGTTGGGCGGCCCCTCGTCCGGCAGTGGACGGCGGGTCAGCACGAAGGTCTTCATGTCGGCGTAGGGCCAGTCGCCGAAGGTGAGCACCTGGTCGAAGGTCTTGCGGCCGAGCACCACCGCGTCGACGGTGGCGACGAAGGTCTCGTAGCCGTACTCGCAGTCGTTGAAGTCGGTCAGCCAGTCCACGCCGCCGTCGGGATCGGCGATGTAGCCATCGAGGCTGGCGGCGACGTAGAGAACGATGCGACCCATGTGGACCTCCGGCCATCCTTTCTGCCGGCTGGCGGAGGTCGGGTCAAGGGCAGGGCGATGGGCGCCGGGCGCAGATTCAGGCCGCTACGGACATGAGCCGTCTGCCGTTTGAGTATCATCGCCGGACACAAAAGGAGCGCCGGCGTCCCCGCCGGCGGCTTGCGGGCGTCCCCGCCCGCCCCCTTGAGCCCCAACCCCCCACTCAGCCATACTCCCGACCGCATCACACGGACTCGCCACGCCATCGGGCCGCCGCCCGCCCAGCAAGGACGCCCCCCAATGCCGCGACCCACCCGCCCCACCCCTGCCTGCCGGCCGCTTTGGTTGCTCACCGCAGCCATGCTGGCCACCGCGACCCTGACCGCCAGCGCCTTCGCCCAGCCAGCCGGCTTCCCGCTGCAGCGCTGGCTGGACGAGCCCCACATCAAGCTGGTCGCCGTGGAGTTCTACGCCGACTGGTGCGCGCCCTGCAAAGCCTCGGCGCCCAAGTGGGAGGCCTTGCGCAAGCGCTACGCCGCCCAGGGGCTGAAGCTGGTGGTGGTCAACGTGGACGCCAAGGATCCCAACGACAAGCGCTGCCGCGGGCTGCCCTGGCGGCCGGACGTCTCGATCTGCGACCCCGCGATCGGCAAGCGCTTGGGGGTCAAGGGGCTGCCCGAGGCCTTCGTCTGGTCGTGGCAGGGCAACCTGCTGGTGAGCCGCGGTCAGCATGTGGGCGAGATCGAGCGGATCATCACCCGTTACCTGAACGACAATCCCCGGGTCCAGGTGGAGGCCGTGGGTCGCGACGGCAAGCCGGACCGCGTGCTGCGCCGCCTGGTGCAAGGCGAGCTGGGTCGCTACGGCAAGCTGACAGTGGTGGCCGACGCGGAGATGCGCGCCAGGCTCGCCAGGCTGCGCAAGGCCAGCCACCGCGCTGCCGGCCGGACCGCGCAGCGCTGCAAGCTGGGCGCCGAGGTGTCGGCCAACTCGCTGCTGCGCGCCGAGCGCTTCGCGGGAGCGCTCTCTCTGGCGCTGCTGGACGCCGTGACCAACTGCCAGCGGGCCCGGGTGAGCGTCAGCTGGGACGCCCGGGGGGCCGAGCGGACCGTGGACAAGGCCGTATTCCAGCTGATGGCGGGGCTCAAGCGACAGCAGCTGCAGATGCCCGCCGGCGTCAAGACCGCGCGTCGGCAGGTGGTCGAGACCGAAAAGCGCGACACCGGCGCCGGCGACTGGACCCCCGAAGGCGATGAGCTGGCGATGGTGAAGTTCGTCTCCGAGCCAGCGGGGGCCATGGTGATGGTTGATAACAAGCCGCTCTGCCAGACGCCCTGCACCAAGGCGCTGAGCGCTGGCAACCACCGGGTCGCCATGCACAAGCCGCAGTACGTGTCGCGGGACGAATCGGCGCGGCTCGCCGCGGGCAGCCTGCTGAGCTGGACGCTGACGCCGGACTTTGCGCTGCTGACCGTGCAGACGGAGCCCGCTGGCGTGGCGGTGACGGTGGATGGCAAGTCCGTGACCGCCGGCGAGGCGCTGCAGTTGTCACCGGGTCGGCACAAGCTGGTGGCCCAGGATCGCTGCCACGCCGCGCACAGCAAGACGGTTGGGTTGAAGCGGGGTGAGCAGCGAGTGGAGGTGCTGCGTCCGGTCGTCAAGCCCGCGGGCCTGATGGTGCTGGTGAGCGACGGCCGCGGGAGCGATGTGCAGGGGGCGGAGGTGTGGGTCGACGGCGTGCGGGCCGGGCCCGCGTTCAAGGCGCTGAAGGTGGCCGCCTGCGCCAAGGAGGCGGAGGTCCGGCACCGCAAGCTTGGTTCGGCGAAGGTGACGCTGTCCCTGGTTGAGCGCAAGACGACAAAGGTGAAAGCGACGCTTGGAGCTGCCTCTGGCGGTGTTGGCGGCGCCGTATCCGCCGGCAAGCAGGGGATCGCCTGGGTGCGGCTTCCCGGTGGCACGTTCAGCATGGGTTCGAATGACGGTGAGGCTGACGAGAAGCCAGTGCACCGGGTGACCGTCTCCGGTTTTGAGCTCGCCAAGACAGAGGTGACAGTTCGCCAGTATTCGTCCTGCGTTGCCGCGGGTCGCTGCACGAAGCCGAAGACGGGGAAGTACTGCAACTGGGGCAGGTCAGGTCGCGAGGCCCATCCCATCAACTGTGTGGATTGGAACCAGGCGGTCGCCTTCAGCCGTTGGGTCGGCGGGCGGTTGCCCACCGAGGCGGAGTGGGAGTATGCGGCGCGCAGCGGTGGTCGCCCCTGGCGCTATCCCTGGGGTTCGAGTCCTGCCCCCGATTGCCGCCGGGTGGTGATGGACGACGGGCGCACCACGGGCAGTGCCGGGAGCGAAACGGATGGCTGCGGTCGCGACAGCACCTGGCCGGTCTGCGCCAAGGTGTCCGGCAAGACGCGTCAAGGGCTATGCGACATGATCGGCAACGTCTGGGAATGGACTTCGGACTGGTACGGCAAGTACTCGAATGGCCATCAGCGTGACCCGAAGGGTGCAGCGGGCGGCTCCGGCCGCGTCCGCCGGGGCTGCGGCTGGGGCAGCACGGCCTCCTTCTGCCGTGCGGCGGATCGCAGCAGCTACTCGCCGTCCGGCCGCGGCAGCTACCTCGGCTTTCGTCCTGCGAGGTCGATCCCTTGACGCTTGAACCCTTGTGCCCTTGGCCTGCTCCTGTCCCAGGCCCCGCAGAGCGGATTGAGCGAGCGGCGCCGTGCGAAGCCGGCAGCCGGCGAGCGAGTGGAGCGGCGCGGGGGCGTCGACCCGCCCGCGGCCTGCGCAATAGCGCATGGAGAAGCCGGCCGGAGGCCGGCTCGCGGGTCATTCCTCCGGTGGAGGCACGATGAAGCTCAAAGTGTTCACGCTGCACCTGGGCGCCAAGACCGGCGCATTCGACGACAGCGCGCTGACCTCGTTCCTGGCCGAGCGCGACGTGATCGCGGTCGACGAGCACTTCTTCGTCCACGACGGCGCGCCTCGCTGGGCGCTCCTGGTCCAGTACCGGGACGAACCCCCTCGCGCTCGCCGTCAGCCCTCCGAGGAGCCCGCTCAAGACTGGCGCGCGGACCTGTCGGCCGGCGAGGCCGACCTGTTCAGCGCGCTCCGCACCTGGCGCAACAACCGCGCCCGTCGTGACGGTCGGCCCGCATTCGTGCTGTTCACCAACCGCCAGCTTGCGGCGATCGCCAGGCTCCGCCCCGAGTCACTGGCCGAGCTGGCCACCGTCCCCGGCGTCGGCGAAGCTCGGGTGCGGGACTACGGCGAGAGCGTCCTCGGGGTCGTGCGCGCCGCCACCGAGCCGCCGCCTGCGACCCCTGCAGGCGAGGGGGGCGACGAGTCCCCGGACGAGGCACAAGCGGTGCCCGCAGGTGACGCCCGGCCGCCGCCCCGGATCGCCGCCGGGCAAAGGGCTGCCCATCGGCAACCTCACCAGTCAGCACTTCGCCAACCTGCACCTCGGCCTGGTCGATCACCACGTCCAGTCGCACCTCGGGCTGGGCAGCTGGTGCCGCTACATGGACGACATGCTCCTCTTTGGGGACGATCCCGCTCGGCTGGCCGCCGCCCGCGCCTCGATCACCGGGTTCCTGCGCGAGCGGATGCTGCTCGAGTTGCGCCCGCAGGCCTGCCGGTCGGGGCGAGTCGCCGACGGGGTCCCGTTCCTGGGGTTTCGCATCTGGCCCCACCACGTTCGCCTGGACCGCGCCCGCCGGCTCCGCCTCGGTCGGCGGATACGTTCACTGGCGGCGGTCGGGCAACGTGGAGAGGCCAGCGAGGCCGAGTTGATCCCGGTGCTCGCTGCGCTGATGGGCTGGGCCGCGCACGGCAGGACGCGCGCGCTGCTCGCCAGCCAGTTGGCCGGCCTCCGGTTCACAATGGCCCGGTCCTGAGCGACCCGACGCCCAAAGGTCTCAGCGGCAGCGAGACCCCCAGCCCGACCTTCGAACCGAACGGCCTACCAGCCGGGCCGGGGGCACCTCTCTTCGGCCACGCAGCCTCGCGGCGCGCAACGCTGGCTCGGCGATGGATGGTCACGACCTGTGCGCGGGCGCGGCGTCCGTGGAGACCGCGCACCTGGCGTCGCCGTGAGCTCGCAGGACGAAAGCCGAGGTTGTTGTTGCGGTTGGCCGGCGTGTTCCTGTTGCGATTCGCCGCACGGCAGTTGCCCGCCGTGTTGTTCCAGCTGCAGCCCCGGTTGACGCGGTTGGAGCCGCCTGTCCCGTCACCTTGCCGGCAGCGATGTTGGCGCGTGTGGCGGTTCAAGGCAATGAGCGTCTGTCAGCCAATCCGATCGCCTCCGGCGGTCTGCGGTGCAGCGGCCGTGCAATTGGCGACCGCGACCTCTACATCTTGATCACACCGCCCGGTTTTCCGCCAGCGCCCTTGTCGATGGTCACAAAGCTGCGCACGGTGCCGCTGTCATGGAGTGCGCCGAGCATCGAGTCGACCAGGCGGAGCGAGGTGATCAGGCTGAAGTTCTTGAACTCGTCGACGACGGGGTTGTTGAAGATCAGGCTCGAACCCTGGCCCTTGAGGTTCTGGGTCTTGGTCATCTTGGCGAGGCCCACACTGACGGTGGACAGGTGGCTGCCCACGGCCCGCAACGCGACATCGCCGACGCCGAAGGTGATCTTGCCGCTGACCTTGCTGAGCATGAGGTCGGTGGTGGTGCCGGACACGCCGGAGGGCAGTTCGTCGCCGATGGAGATTCCCGACGGCAGCTCGTCGCCGACGCGAATGCCCAGCGGTCCCACCACGCCGTCGCGAACCAGCAGCTTGCCGCCCGTATTCTGCACTTGATGATCTTCAGGGCGCTGCCGTCGCCTACCGCCTCGAGGATCTGCGCGCCGCCGATGCCTGCGCTGGTGACGTCGATGACCACGCCCGCGCTGGTGACGTCGATAACGACGCCCGCGCTGGTGACGTCGATCACCACGCCCTTGCCGGGATTGGCGTCGAAGATGCTGAGCACCACGCCCGTGCGGGGGCTGGTGTCGCAGATCTTGTCGACCTTGCCGCCGACCACACCCTTGCCCGGGTTGGCGTCGAAGATGAAGTCGACGCCCATGGTGGCCTACAACGCGGTACTCTGGCCGCCGCCGATGACGATGGGCGCAGACACGCCAGCCGCCGGCAGCTCGAACGCCACCCGGTCATCCGCCGAGATCATGCGCAGCACGTCTTTGCGCACATCGATGGCGACGCTGTCACCGACCAGCACGGCGACCTCGTCGGCGGACTGCTTGACGATGACCTTCGTGGCGTCCTTGGCGAGCTGGTACTTGTCGACGATGACATCGCAGTCGCCCTTCTTGCAGCTCTTGATGTTGTCGCCCGGCATGACCTTGTTCTGCGCGAGCGATGCCGTCGCGGCGAAGACGAGCATGGCGGTGATGGAAAGGGTGAGTGACCGCATGCGATGCCTCCTCAGGATTGGCCCGAGCGGGGTTGGTCGATGAGGAGCACGATGCTGGGGACTTGCGGTGCCCGATATGTCGGGCAGAGCAAGATTGGGAGCGCCTGCGCGTCATGTCAACGGCTTTGCGTAGTTGCCAACCTGGCAGTGCGATACCGCACCCGGGAAGCGGTCGCAACGCTGGCCTTGCCGCGCGACAGTCAGGTAGGGTTCGAGGGCGCACCGGAGCCTGGAGGTCAACATCATGTGGAAGTCACAGCGTCACCTGACGACGGCAATCACTCTCACCATCGTCGGACTTGTTGCCTCGACAGCCTTGGCCCAGGTCCCGACCACCACCCAGGTCATCGGCGCGCTCACCGGCCCCGCTGGCGGACCGGCCACCGACGGCGACTACACCATGACGTTCTCGCTCTACGCCAAGGCCATCGGCGGCAAGGCGACCTGGCTCGAGGGTCCGGTCAAGATCAGCGTCAAGAACGGTCGCTTCGTGCACGAGTTGGGCAAGCTGGTGCCGTTGAAGGCGGCGGTCCTCAACAGCGGCTCCGCATCCTGGTTCGGCGTCGCCATCGCCGGCGAGCCCGAGCTGCCACGCTCGCCTGTGCAGAGCGCATTCTTCGCCCGCCGCGCCGGCGTGGCCAGCGCCGTGGATTGCACCGGCTGCCTGACCGGCTCGCAGGTCGGCTTCACCTACGCGGGCAGCAAGACCAAAGGCGGGGCGGCGGAGAAAGCCCTGGACCTGGCCTGCACCGGCTGCGTCTCGGTGGCCGAGTTGAAGATCGACGCCGACCTGGACCTGGGCGGCCAGGCCCTCAAAGCCAAGAAGGTGGTCGCCTCCGAAGTCGCCGCCGGCACCGTGTCGGCCAACTCCTTCGTGGGCGACGGCAGCAAGCTCACCGGCATCAAGACGCCCGCCGGCACGTGCGCCAAGGCCGGCCAGGTGGTCAAGGGCATCGACCCGACCGGCAAGCTCATCTGCGTGGCCGCCATGGATCCAAGCGCCCTGCCGTCCGATGGCCTCGACGAGATCTCTGGCGGCCTGCTGACCAACGAGTTCGTGCACACCATCTCCTCGGCCAAACCGATGCCCATCCCAGACAACAACCCCACCGGCGTGGGCGGCGAGCTGAACTTCCCCGACGTGGGCGTGGCCAAGAAGCTGACCGTGACCGTCAAGCTGAAGAACTCCAACGTCGCCAACGTGGCCGTGCACCTGTACGACCCCAACAACGTCAAGTACGTGCTCTACAACAAGGGCGGCAAGGGCAACTCGCTGAGCGGCACCTGGCCGGCGCCCGACAAGACCATCAGCGGCGACCTGGGCACCTGGGTCGGCAAGAACCCCAAGGGCAAGTGGCGCCTGGTGGTCATCGACGACAAGTTCTTCAACAACAAGGACGACGGTCAGGTGGACTCCTGGTCGGTCTCGTCCCTGAGCGTCTCCAACGGTCAGGTCGAGGCGACCAAAGATTTGCTGGTCAGCGGCCTGCTCAAGGCCAATGGCGGACTGCTCTACAAAGTCGCTGCCAAGGAGCCGGTCAAGTGCACCCCGGCGCTTTCTGGATACACCTACTTCGACAGCACCACCAAGGCCCTGCGCATCTGCAATGGCAGCAGCTTCTATTCCCTGTACCTGGTCCTGCCGGGCAGCAAGGAGAACCCCATCTCCAGCTGCAAGGAGCTGCTCGACCAGGCGCCGCAGACCAAGACCGGCGTGTACTGGCTCGACACCGACGGTCCGGGAAGCAACTCGCCCGCCTTCGAGGCCTATTGCGACATGGATACCGACGGCGGCGGCTGGACTCTGCTCGGAACGGTTTCGGGCGCGGACGCCAACAACTGGAACACCGAAAAGGGCTACTGGGCCGACACCAAGCTGCTGGGCAAGATCAGCGCGCCCTGGCTCGACTACAAGTCGCAGGCCTGGGTCTCGTTGCCCATCGCAAAATCCGAGATCCTCTTCCAGCGACGCTATGCCGGTAGCGTGCGCTCCCGAACCATCCTGGCGACCGCCTGCCAGGGCGGCAAGTCCACCTTCAAGGACCTGTTCACCACCTGGAACACCTCCATCAAGTGCGGCCTGGGCTCGATCAACGTGATCCAGAAGCCCAAGGACGCCAGCGGCATCTCCGGGTCCAGCTACGTCGAAGGGTCGTCCGACGGCCTGGGCGGTTCGAGCACCAACGGCTGGTGCTGGAATGGCGGCGACAGCAACTCCAACATCTTCAAGGGTCACGCCGGCTGGAATCAGAAGGGCTACAACTGCTACGCCTCGGGCCACCTGGGCTACATCGCTGTGTGGTCCAAGAGCAGCAGTCAGTACAAGAAGACCGATATCGATGGTACCAACTGGCTGTACAATACGAGCTACGGCAAGACCGAGATCTCGTTCTTTGCTCGGTAGGTTGATGGCGGCAGATGGGGGTCGTGGCGAGGTAGCCGCAGGGGTTCGCGCAAAGACGCCAAGATGCACGGAGGGCCGGGCGGCAGTTCGACGGCCCGATCATGACGTCTATGACAGACCGTACTTCCGCATCAGCCGAAACAGCGTCGTCCGCTCGATTCCCAGCGCGCGGGCGGCGTCCACACGTACGCCCCGGGCCCGCTCCAACTCCATGCGGATGCGCTCGGCGGCCTGGGTGTCGAGCCATTGGTGCAGGGTCTGACCGGCCTGTGGTGACGCGTTCGCCGCCTCCTGGCCGCCGAGTTGGCCGACCAGCAGGTCATCCATCTCGATGGTCTCGGTGCGGGCCAGGACCACGCCGCGTTCGATGGAGTTGGCCAGCTCGCGCACGTTGCCCGGCCAGTCATGCTGCACAAGCCAGCGCTCCACGTCCTCACTCCAGCCTTGCACCGGCCGCGACTGGGAAGAGGCGGCGCGGAACAGGAAATGGCGTGCCAGGGGCAGGATGTCGGCCCGCCGGTCGCGGAGCGGCGGCACCCCGATGGGGATGACGGCCAGGCGGAAGAAGAGGTCATCCCGAAAACGTCCCTCAGCGACTTCATGGTTCAGGTCAGCGCGCGTGGCCGCGATGACCCGCACGTCGACCTTGCGTGCGTTGTCACCGCCGACCCGTCGCACCTCGCCTTCCTGCAATACGCGCAACAGCTTGGCCTGGAAGGACGCGTCGATGTCGCCGATCTCGTCGAGCAGGACCGTGCCGCCATGGGCGCGCTCGAAGAGTCCGGGGCGGGCGCGTTCGGCGCCGGTGAAGGCGCCCTTTTCGTGGCCGAAGAGCTCGGACTCCAGCACGCCGCTGGCGAAGGCCTTGCAGTTGACCGCCTCGAAGGGCGCGCCGGCGCGTGGTGAGCGGGCATGGATCAGGCGGGCGACCACCTCCTTGCCGGTGCCCGACTCGCCGGTCAGCAACACCGTCGCCTTGCTGGCTGCCGCCCGGCGCGCCAGGTCCAGCGCCGAGACCATGGCCTCGCTCTCGACGATGACATCTTCCTGCCCCCACTGCTGCTGCAGTTGTCCGCGCAGCACCTTGTTCTCGCGTCGCAGACGACCGTGCTCCAGCGCCCGCCGCGCCGCCGCCCGGCAGGCTTCGTTGTCGATCGGCTTCTGCAGGTAGTCGAAGGCGCCCGCCTTCATGGCCGCGATGGCCGTGTCCACCGTGGCGTGGGCGGTGATCAGGATGACCGGCAGGTCCTGGTCCAGGGTCATCAGCCGATCGAGCAGCTGCAGGCCGTCGATCTGCGGCATCTTCAGGTCGGTCAGCACCAGGTCGAAGGCGCGTGGCTCGCGCTCCAACGTGGTCAGCAACGCCTGCGGTCGGGTGAAGGCCTGGACCTCGTGACCGTCCGACCGCAAGACCATGGCCAGCACTTCGGCCATGCGCGCGGCGTCGTCCACCACAGCGATGCGAGCGCTCATGCCGCTGCCTCCGTCTGTGCGGCCGCCGGAAGCTCCAGGCGGAAGACGGCGCCGCCAGCGTTGGCGGATTGGTGTCTCAGACTGCCGCCGTGGGCCTCGGCGATGCGCGACGCCATGGCCAGACCCAGCCCGGTCCCGCGCGCCTTGGAGGTGACGAAGGGCTCGAAGATCTGGGCCCCCAACTCGGCGTCGATGCCCGGCCCGTCATCGCGTACCTCGAGCCAGGCAGTGTCGCCAGCAGCGCCCATGACCACCTGCACTTGCCCATCTTCCCCGGTCGCTTCGGCTGCGTTGACCAGCAGACCAAGCACCAGCTGCACCAGCGTATCCCGGTCGCCATCCACCACCGCGTCACCGTTGCGCCTCAACTGACGCCCCTGCAGGTGCTCGGCTGCGAGCGCAGTCGCCGCTTCGGCCACCTCGTCCAGCTCGCAGCGATGTCGTTGCGGGGTCACCGGGCGGGCGTAATCCAGGATCGCGCCGACGAAGGCGTCGAGGCGATCCACCTCGTCGCTGATGAAGCCGCAGACCCTCCGCTGGTCGGTGGCGTCTCGCGGTAAGCCCTCGGCAATGAGCGACGCCGACGAGCGGATCACACCCAGCGGATTGCGCACCTCGTGCGCCACCCCCGCCGCCATGCGCCCCAGGGAGGCCAGCTTCTCGGCCTGCACCAGCTCCCGCCGGCTGGCCTCCAGCGCCGCCATCTGCTCACGAATCGTCGCCGCGTCCTGGCGCAGCCGCCGTCGTGCGGCCAGCAGGTACCCCACCATCCAACCAAAGACGCCATATCCAAGACTGAAATAGATGGTCACCGGCAGGAAGACGTCGGTATCCCCCGCCTGCATGGTCACGCCGAACGCGGCGAACATCAGCGTATCGGCGATGCCCACCGCGAGCCCGGCCGCGGCGCCGATCCAGGGCCATTTCTTATGCGAACGCGTCATGCCTGCTCCGCCCGTCCACTGCTTTCGGGCCCTCGCGATACCTGCCAAGCATCCTGCAACGAATCATCCTGCAACAAGCGGGCCAGCCGGCCAAGCGTGCGCCTGCCCACAAACCGGCCGCAGCAGGCGTTGCAGATCCGCAACGCCGCGTTGCAGACGCACCTCGTCGCCAGGACCTGGATCGCGTGATTTCAGGCAGTTGCCAGGCTGGCACGGCCGTTGCTCCTCTACCCGGACAACCGCGGCAACGCCGCCTCAACAAGGAGAGAGAGATGAGCAAGATGCAGATGATTCTGGCCCTGGTCCTGGTCGACTTCGCCGCCTTCACGGGCTGGACGATCTACAACGAGGGCATCGTCGACGCCTTCGCCTTCCTCGGTGAGCACCTGTGGACCATGCAGGTGGGCATCGACCTGGTCCTGGCCATCACGTTCATCACCGTGTGGATGTGGCGCGACGCCCGCAAGCGCGGTGTGAACCCGATCCCATGGGTCCTGTTGACCGTGGTGACAGGCTCTCTCGGCTGGCTCACCTACCTGGTCGCGCGTCCGGGTGAGGAGAAGGTATTTGGTGGCGAGCGTCGGGCGGTTGCGCTGGCGGGGTAGCTGTACCGTGGTCGTGACCGTGCCGGTGCCTCTACCAATCCGGCTCCGTCGCGTCGGCTCGCTCCCGGTCGACCGTGCCCGCCGTCGGCATTTGTGCTCGCAGCTTTGCCGGCAGCGCGCGAAGCACTTCCTGGTCGAATGCAAGTGCAAGGTGTGTCTGACAGAGCTCGACGACCGCCATCGCCTGGGCCGCGTCACGCCTGGCCTTGACGGGATCGCGCTCCGGCTGGTCCGACAGCCACAACTTGTGCAACGCAAACGCCCTTGGATCGACGGTCACCAGGCGAACCGGGTAGCCATCTGCGCCCATGGCCACCTCTTCGAAGCGAGGCGCGTTGATCAGCCACTGCAATCCGTGGATCGGGGAGCCACGCAGATCGTCGGCTCTCTCGCCGATCATGTCGCGCTTTGCCGGTGCGAAGAAGACGCGATCCTGGGGTCGGATCAGGTCTACCCAGAAGCCATCGGCGTTGAACGCCCTGAAGTCGGTGGGACCGCGGGTCTGGAAGCTTCGGTCGGTACGTTGCAGCAGTCCCAACACGCCTTCACGTCGGACCTCCGGCAGGACCAGCGCCAGCCGCTGACGAGCGTCCCAGAGCAAGTCCGCATCGCCAGTGGCCAGCAGACCGCCATCAAGGAATACGCCCGCGCGGCTCTCGTAGCAGAACAGGGCGTTTGTCCCGATCAGCAACAGGTGCTGGCCGAGCAGACGCTGCCGGTCCAGTCGTCGCATGATGCGGGCGGTGATGCGTGGGATGCGTCCCAGCCGGAGCGCACGATTGACCGGCGCCATTTCATCCAGACGCGCCGCCAACCGCGCCAACTCGGCCTTGCTCTTGTCGCGCCCCTCGTGGAAAGCCTGCCAGATCAGTTCGGTCTCGTCGCTGCGGCGCCCCAGCGACCGCTCTCGCTTGCCGATCTTGCGGTGCAGGTAGTCGCGCCCCTTGCGGCTCAACCAGCGCATGCTTCCACGGTATCTTCGGTACCGCTCGATATCTGCGCTTCGCCAGGCCTCGAATACCTGCCGGGCATCCACCAACTGGCGCCCTTGCTCTTCTGATAACTCTGTGGACGAAATCATGTTCCCACTTATGCAATCGAATGTCGATTCTAAAGTGGGAACGGCGTGATTACAAGAGTTGCTGCAACTTGCGCGGCTGCATCCGGCCGGCTATGGCGCCAGCTCCCGCAAACACCCATCCAGGATGCCCAGCCCCACATCCACATCGACCTTGTCGATGACCAGCGGCGGCGCGATCCGCAGCGTGCTCTGGCCACAGGGCAGCAATAACAACCCGCGCTCGAAGGCCAGCTTCTCCAGCTCGCCCACCAGCTTCTTCGCCGGCTTCTTGCTCACCCGATCCTCGACGAACTCGACGCCGACGAAGAGGCCCACCCCGCGCACATCGCCGATGCAGTCGTGCTCGTCCTGCAGTCGCCGCAGTCCGCCCAACAGGTGCTCGCCCACCTGGGTGGCGTTGTCCATCAGGCCGCCCTCGAGCAGGTCGATGGTGGCCAGCGCGGCGGCGCAGCAGACGGGGTTGCCGCCGAAGGTGGAGCCGTGGCTGCCGGTGCCCCAGCGCATGATCTCTTCGCGGGCGATGATGGCGCCGATGGGCATCCCGGAGCCGATGCCCTTGGCGGTCAGGATCACGTCCGGCTCGACGCCGGCGTGTTCGATGGCCCACATCTTGCCGGTCCGACCGGCGCCCGATTGCACCTCGTCGCAGACCAGCAGGATGCCGTGTTCGGTGCAGAGCTCGCGCAGTCCGCGCAGGAAGCTGACCGGTGGCAATACGTACCCGCCTTCACCCAGGAAGGGCTCGATGAACACTGCCGCGACGTCGGTGGGAGCCACCTTGCGGCCGAAGAGATCGTTGCGAATCTGGTCGAGCACGTATTCGCCCACCTCCTGACCGCCCGTTTCGAGCCGGTAGGGGTCGGGGTAGGGCACGTGGTGTACGCCGGGCACCAGCGGGTTGAAGCCGGCGCGGTAGTGCACCTTGGAGCAGGTCAGGCTGACGGCGGCGTAGGTGCGCCCGTGGAAGGCGCCCTGGAAGGCGATGAGATCGCTGCGCCCGGTGCTGTTGCGGACGAGCTTCACGGCCCCGTCCACCGCCTCGCTGCCCGAGTTGGACAGGAAGACCCGCCACGGTCCCGGCCCCGGTCCCAGGCGGGCCAGGGCGGCGCAGAGGTCGGCGAACCCGGAGTAGTAGAAGTCGGTGCCGCAGATGTGCAGGAAGCGACCGGCGGCCTGCTGGATGGCCGCGACCACGTCCGGATGGGCGTGTCCCGTGGACGTGGCGGCGATACCCGACATGAAGTCGATGTAGCGGTTGCCGTCCACATCTTCGAGCATGGCGCCGCGGCCATGGCTGACCACCAGCGGATACTCCTTGATGTAGGACGTGGAGCTGTGGGCGTCGTCCTTTTCGATGATGGCGCGGCCCTTGGGACCGGGCGGAGGGGTGACGATGCGCGGGTAGTCCCGCGCCGATGAGTTGGGGGCAGACATGTCTTACTCCTGAATCAGGGTGCGGCATTGCTCGCGCATGAACTGGGCCACGTAGTAGGGGCCACAACCGCCCTTGCCGCTACCGCCGGAGCCCTTCCAGCCGCAGAAGGCCTGGGCGCCCGGCCAGGCGCCGGTGGTGGCGCCGGAGCGCTTGTTGGCGTAGGCGACGCCCGCCTCGATCTCGTCGAAGAAGCGGGCCACTTCGTCGGGATCGCCGCTGAAGATGCCGGCCGTGAGGCCATATTCGCAGTCGTTGGATTCGGCCAGCGCCTCGTCGAGGCTGCCGACCACGCCGACGGCCAGGAAGGGCACGAAGAACTCGTCGCTGAACAGGCTGCTGTCCAGGGGCGCGCGGGCGATGGTGGGCGCGACATAGTGACCGTGTGCGAGCTCGTCCTCTTCGATGCGACCGCCGCCGCAGAGGATCTCGCCATGCTCGCGGGCGTGCTCGACCACCGACAGGTAGGTCGCCACCGAGCGGCGGTTGATGACCGGACCGAAGTAGACGCCTTCGTCGGCCGGGTCGCCGATGACGATGTCGCCAGTGCGCGCCAGCAGCTTCTCCAGGAAGGGCTCGACCACGTCCTGGTGCACATAGACCCGAGAACAGGCGCTGCACTTCTGGTTCTGCAACCCCCAGGCCGACCTGGCCACGCCTTCAGCCGCAGCGTCCAGGTCGGCGCTGTCCATGACGATGGCCGGGTTCTTGCCGCCGAGCTCCATCAGGCAGGGTTTGACGTAGTTGGTGCTGATGGCGTGGAAGATCTCCATGCCGACCGTCTTGGAGCCGGTAAAGACCACGCCGTCGAGCCCCGGGTGGCCCGTCAAGCTGTCGCCCAGGTCCCGCCCGCGGCCGGTGAAGAAGTTGAACACGCCGTCGGGTACGCCGGCCTGCTTGTAGATCTCCCAGACCAGCAGCCCGGTCCAGGGCGCGTCGGTGGACGGCTTGTAGACGATGGTATTGCCGGCGATGAGCGCCGCCGAGGACATGCCGAACGAGAGCGCGGCCGGGAAGTTGAAGGGAGCGATACACGCGAACACGCCGTAGGGCCGCAGGATGTCGGTATTGGTCTCGATGGGCGTGATGCGGTCGAGCTCTTGCACGTAGCCGTCATGGTCGACCATCTGCTGGCAGTAGTAGTCGATGAGATCGGCCGACTCCTCGGCGTCGCCGATGGCCTCGAAGCGGTTCTTGCCCACCTCCACGGACATCACCGCGGCGAGCTCGAACTTGCGCTGCCGGATGATGGTCGCCGCCTGGCGCAGGATGGCCACGCGTTCGGTCCAAGGCATCCCCGCCCAACCCTTGAACGCATCGCGGGCCGTCTGCACGGCCAGGTCGGCCTGTTCGGGCGTGCCGGCCTGGAAGTGACCGAGCACCACGCGCGTATCGGCCGGCGAGGTGTCGTCGATGACCGGGGCGTCGGAAGCCAGCGCCTGGTCGCCGATATGCAGCGAGTAGGTGCGCCCGTAGCGCGAGCGGATGTCGTCCAGCGCCGCATCGAAGAAGGCGTGAAAGACGCCCATATCGGCGTTGGCGGTGGTGTAGGTGATGCGGATGTCTTCGGGGCGGATGCCGTCGATGGGGCTGGTCATGGGCGGGCTTCCTTTGGCAGTTCGAGGGACAGGGCCGGCGGAGGCTAGCAAGGGGCCTCAGGCGCGACAAGGTTGCCCAAGACGGACCGGACTGCTAGGGTGGTTGGGCTCGTATCTGCTCAACATCGGAGAGGAATCTTGGCTATTGGCGACGCCGCAAACGAGGCCGTCACCGACGAGACCACGCGCCGGGTCAAGTCGCTGCCCTTGCTCGCCGTCATGGCGCTCCTGCTCAGCGCCTGCGATCCCGCCACCGGCAGCCTGCCGCTGAGCGACGCAGACTGCGCGACGACCTTCTGGTGCCTGGACAAGGGCCGCTGCAAAGCCAAGGGCGACAACTGCATCGCTGTCTCCGAGGATGACTGCAAGAAGTCCACCGAGTGCAAGACCAAGAAGCGCTGCCTGCTGGTCGGCGAGTTCTGCGGCACGAGTCCATTTGGCGATTGCGCCGACAGCGACCTGTGCAAGAAGAATGGCTACTGTCGCACGGTTGGCGAGTTGTGTTGTAAGAGCGACGGCTGGTGTTGTGATGTGGACGGAAACTGCTCGAACCGTTGACGCGACCTGCCACCGGGTGGACTCCCTGTCTCCTGTTCTTTGACGCCACCCGGATTCGACCACAGGCTGAATGTGCGCCCGGACGTCCGCGTCATGACCGGCACGGGTCGCCCCACCTGCCTGTCGGGAAACCAGTGTTCAAATCACGCCATCACCATGCGCTCGCTCCCCTCTCGGCCCTGGCGGCGATCTGGCTCAGCGCCGCCTGTGCAGCCGCCAACCCGCCGCCGCAGCGGCCCGCGCAACCGGAGGCGATTCCGCCTCCACCTGTCCATCCAGCCCCGCAGGCGACTCGTACCGTTCGCCATTCGCCGCAGGTCTTGCAGACGGCCCACCTGGTTGGCCCCGGGCGCCACCGAGCGCCCCCCCCGCCCACCCACGGGGCCCAACAGGCCCCCCCCCCACCCCCCCCCCCCCCCCCACGGCGACC
>CAYTLW010000027.1:55227-73655 GCA_964438735.1 uncultured Enterobacteriaceae bacterium
CGCCCCCGCCGGGGGGGGGCGCGGGCGCCCCGGGCCCCCCCCCCCCCCCCGACCCTGGGCGCCATCCTGGACGCCGCCGAAGCCGCCGCCACGCCGCGAGGTCGACAGGTCCTGCAGACCGGCCGTCGCATGATCATGCAGGACGCCGAGGTGATCCGCGGCTCGTGCTGGACCTACGCCACAGTCGTCTACGGCCGCGCGGGTTTCAGCCGCAAGAAGCGAAAGCGAATCTATCGGAGCCGCAAGCGCGGCCCCTACACCGACGTGAGCGCTTTGCAGCCCGGCGACTTTCTGTCCTATATCAACCACTCCTACAGGGGCAGCGAGCACAGCGCCATCTTCGTGGCGTGGCTGGATCGGTCGCGCAAGGAGGCGTTGATGATGAGCTATGTGGGGGGCAAACGACGCAAGCCGGGCGGCTATCGTTCCTACCTGCTCAGCCACGTCTACATGGTGATGCGGCCGAAGCCGATCCGGGCACCTCTCCCGCCGAAGTCACCTCCCATCGACCAACCGGTCTGGGACGGGGGCGATGGTCAGTCTCCGAGGCCAGATGGCCAAACCTGAACTCATCGTCGAGCTCGACAACGACCGCTACCGCTTCGGTGAGTCCATCACCGGTCGCGTTCGAGTCACCGTACCCGACGATTGCAAAGCCGAGCGCCTGGAGGTCATGACCGCCTGGCAGGCGGCCACTTGGACGCCGGTCGAGTCCAAGGACCTGGTCGAGGCGCCATCATGGACTGCCGGCAGCGAGCACGTCTTCGATTTCGAACTCGCCGCTCCCGCGGGTCCCATGCCCTTCCGGGGCGCCAACCTCGAGATCGGTCACCTGGTCGCCGCGCAGCTGCATGGCGACGAGTGGTTCATCGATCCGCGGGCGAGCGCCGACTACGAACTCCTGCCCGCCCGGGTGCCCCAGGGTCAGTCTGGGTACGGAGAGCGTGTCGACGACGCCCGCGCGTCGTGCCCTGAAGCAGGAAGTCACCGCCGGCAACTTCGGCTGCTCCACGGTCGCCATCGTGGTCGCCTGCATCTGCCTGAGCTTGCTGGGCGGCATCGTCGGTATCGTGATGTCTGTGATTGGTGTGGCCATCGGCCTGCTGGTGATGGCCAGCATGCGCGCCGAACACAAGCTGCTCAAGCGCATGGGCCATCCTGTACTCGAAATCCCGGACGTCTTGATCGCCGGGCAGGCGGCGGCCATCACTTTGCGCATCCAGCCTGTCAAGCGTCTCACCCAGGTAACGGCTCGCCTGGAGTTGACCGGCGAAGAGGGCTACCGCACCTCCGGCAACCGCTCCAAAGTCCACAAGAGCGCCTTGCCCAAGGTGGAGCTCGCCCTGGCCGACGTGGCCCAGATACTCGACGGCGAGCCGTGGCAGGCGACGGTCGACTCGGCGATCCCGCGGCAGATGCCGGCCTCGTTTGACGCAGACCGGGCCTGGGTGAAGTGGAGTGGGCGCCTGGAGATCTGCGCAGACGGACGCGTGGCGCGGCGCTCGGTACCCATCCGGATTCTGCCGCCGGATGTGGGCTGAGTGGAGGGTGCGCGGGTCAGTCGTCGGCGTGAGGGTGCGCGTGGGCCGAATGCGTGGGCGTACCTTTACCGGGCTTGCTGCCCTTGAACACGGCAAACAGCCACCAGAAGGCTGCCCCCAGGGGCAGGGCGCCGATGGCCAGCGCCCACAGGACGCCTTCCACGACGTTGGTCGGGCCGGCCGCTGCGGCGATGGTCAAGTCCGGCGGCACCAGCAGCGGAAACTGGGATACGCCCCAGCCCGCGACGATGCAAACCGCTTGAGCGCCGGCCAGCAAGCGCGCTGCCTGCCACGACCGAAACCAGAGAGAGCGCAGCGCGCAGACCGCCACAAGGCCGGTCAGCACCTGAAACGACATGGCCCAAGAGCTGCTCAGCAGGCCTTGGTACAGTTGGGGCGCCCCAGAGCGGGACATGGTCAGAGCGCTCAATGCCAGCGGACCGAGCAGCGCCCCTGAGCAGAGCGCGCGAACCCTGAAGTCCTCGACGATGGCTTCGTCTTCGCACTCGACGCAGAGATAGGTCGCCGCGAGGAAGGCAAAGAGGCAGAGCGTCATCGCGCCGACCAGCATGGGGAAGGGCGCCAGCCAGGCAGAGATGAAGTCGGTTTGCACGTGGCCTGTCTCGGGGTCGATGGCCAGGTCGCCCGATGCCACGGCGCCGGCACAGACACCCAACATGAACGGCGACACGGTGGACGCGATGGCGAAGACGGCGCTCCATCGCCGGCTCCGTTCGGCGGCCCCTTCGCCCACGTCGTAAGAGCGGAAGACGAAGGCAGCGCCGCGCAGCACGATGCCCATAAGCAGCAACGTGATCGGGATGTGCAGGGCGATGGAGATGGCGGCGAAGGCCTGCGGGAAGCCGACGAAGAGGATCACCACGGCCAGGATCAGCCAGACGTGGTTGGCCTCCCAGATGGGGGCCACGGCAGCCGAGATGGCCTTGCGTTGGGCGCCTGCCCTGGGACCGGTGGCGAAGAGCTCCCAGACGCCGCCGCCAAAGTCGGCCCCGCCGGTCAGCGCGTAGACCACCAGCGCCAGGCAAAGCACACCGGCCAGCAGGACTTCAGGCGTCATGGGGCGCCTCGTATTCGTCAGCGGCTGGCGCCCCGTCGACCGCTACGCTCTGGAAGACGTGCCGTCGCAGCAGGGCGAAGGCGACCACACCCAGCAGGCAGTACAGCAGCGTGAACGCCGTCAGCGGCACCACCAGGTGAGGCATGGGCGTGACCGCGTCGGCGGTGCGCATGTAGCCGCGCACGATCCACGGTTGTCTGCCCACCTCGGTGACCGTCCAGCCCGCCTCGATGGCGATCACTCCCAGCGGGGACGCCAGCACCAGCAGGCGCAGGTACCAGCGGCGAATGGGCACCTCGCCGCCGCGCCACCACAACCAGAAACCCAGCAACGCCAGGGCCATCAAGGCGAGCCCGCAGCCGACCATGATCTGAAATGCGGCGTGCACCACGGCCACCGGCGGTCGATCTTCTCGTGGGAACTCCTTGAGTCCGCGGATCGTGGCGTTGGGATCGTTGAACGCCAGGAGGCTCATCAGGTAGGGGATCTCAATCTTGTAGCGGGTGACCTCCGCCTCTTCGTCCGGCCAGCCGCCGATGACCGCGCCGACCCCGGCGTGGGTATCCCAGTGGGCCTCCATGGCGGCCATCTTGACGGGCTGGGCCTCAGCCACATGAGCGGCGCTCTGGTGGCCCGACAGCGGTTGAAGGAGCGCCGCCACGCCGCCCACCGTCAGGGCGATGCCGAGCGCCCGTCGATGAAGCTGCGCGCTCGGGTCGCGAAGCAAGGCCCAGGCGTGGATGCCGGCCACCGCGAAGCCGACCGCCTCGAAGGCGGCGATGGTCATGTGCAACGCCTCCGGACCCGCAGCCGGGTTGAACATGGCTGCCCAGGGATCCACCGAGGCGATCTGTCCGGCGGCGTCCAGGGTGAAGCCGGTCGGCGTATTCATCCAGCCGTTGGCGCAGACCACGAAGACACCCGACGCCGTGCCGCAGATCAGCACGCCGACGCCGGCCAGCCAGTGGGCCCGTGGCGAGACCCGCTGCCAGCCATACAGATAGATGCCCAGGAAGATGGCCTCCAGGAAGAAGGCGAATCCCTCCAGCGAAAAAGGCATGCCGATGACCGGGCCGGCGTGGCGCATGAACTCGGGCCAGAGCAGGCCCAGCTCGAAGCTGAGCACGGTGCCGCTGACCGCGCCGACAGCGAACATGATGGCGGTGCCCTTGCTCCAGCGCCTGGCCAGCTCCAGGTCGAGCGGATCCCGATGGCGTAGGAAGCGACCCTCGGCCGCGACCATCAACGCCGGCATGGCGATGCCGATGATGGCGAAGATGATGTGAAAGCCCAGCGAGATCGCCATCTGGGCGCGGGCGGCGAAGAGATCGCTCATCTGGCCTCGCGGCGGAAGTGCCGCCCGGGTCCATGGTGTGCCCCGCTGCGCGTCCCGGTCAACATGGAGGGGCTCACCCGACCGGGATCACTGGCGGGCTCGACAGGGTCGCGCCGCCAGGCGAGGCCTGCGCTCGGCAAGTCGCGGCGGAGAACGCTATCCTGCAACAGCGGGTAGGACCGATGAACGCTGGATCTTCGCAGGTGCTTCGACAGGCTGTGGCCGGGCTGGCCCTTGCCGTGACCTGCGGACTGACCGCCTGTGAGCCCGATGTGGCGGTCTCCGGCCCCACCTTGAAGGGTCCGTATCCGTGGACCTTCATCGTGCTGCCGGATACCCAGGCCACGGTGGGCCCCTGGGCCGATGTCTACTACAGCCAGACCCAGTGGATCGCAGCCCAGAGCCCGAGCAGGCGCATTCGATTCGTCCTGCACGTCGGCGACGTGGTCTTCGCAAACACCGAGATCGAGTGGCAGCGCGCCCGACACGCCATGGGCTACCTGGACGGCCACGTGCCCTACGCCATGGTGCCCGGCAACCACGACTACGGCTTCGGCGGCAAGGCGAGGGATAGAAACACGCTGATGGGGCAGCACTTCCCGGCCGAGGTGTTCGAACGGGATCGCCCGCACGTCGCTTTCTTCGAGCCCGGTCGGGTGGATAACAGCGCCCACGTCTTCGATACGCCATCGGGGCCGTGGCTGGTCCTGGCGCTGGAGTTCGGGCCCCGGCCAGAGGTGGTTCAATGGGCCAACGAGCAGGCCCAGGCGCACGCCCATATGCCCGCCATCCTGCTGACCCACGCCTACCTGCACTCGGACGCCAAGGGCGACTCGCGCTACGACATTCGGGCCAAGCCGGGCGGCCAGAGTTGGAGCCCTTATCTCTATGAGCTGGCCGCCGGCGGCGTGAGCGACGGCCAGCAGTTGTGGGTGGACCTGGTACGTCGTCAGCCCAACATCTCCCTGGTCGTCTGCGGGCACACCCTCAACGATGGCGTCGGCCGCCAGACCAGTCAGCGACCGGATCGCTCGGTGGCCCACGAGCTGCTGGCCAACTTCCAGATGATCGGCAAGGGCGGAGATGGCTTCTTCAGGATCATGGAGGTGCACGCCGATCGCATCGAGGTGCGCACCTTCTCGCCCTGGCTGAACCGCTACAAGCGGACGCCGGAGCACGAGTTCACGCTCTTTCGTTCGGCGGCGCTCGACGTGCTGTGAGCGGGCCGGAGTGCGGATCGACGCGGCTCAGATCTTCATGGTCTTCTTGAAGTCCATGCCGACCATGCCGCGCATGCACAGCTTCGACGCCAGGAAGTCGGCCGCCAGGTCCGCCTGCAGGTCCAGCGCCTGGGCAGACGAGACCGCGCAGCTTCGCTTGACCACGTCGGCGATGGCATCGCGGGTCGCCGCCGTCGCCGGGCTGCCGGCCGGGCCCAGTCCCGGCACGTCGGTCGGCACATCGGCCAGGGCCTCTGTGTCGAACGCACGCAGGGCCACGTTGTGGTCACCGCCGGAAGCGATGGCCCAGGCTGTGGACAGCGCGTCTTCCAGCCCACCGGCGTAATCGACCAGCCAGCCCACGGCGTCCTTGGCGCGCACCGGGCGGCCGCCCAGCAACATGCCCAGCAGCTTGCCGCGATCGGCCGCCGCCGCCTTGCGCAGGGGCCAGTGGCAGGCCTCCATGCCGGGTACGACGGGCAGGGTGACCTCGGGCCAGCCCAACTGCGAGTTGTCGACGCAGACCAGGTAGTGGCAGTGGGTCAGCAACTCGAGGGCGCCGCCCAGGCACCGCTTGCCGTGCACGAATCCGACCGAGACGCGGAACTCGTCGTGGAGCCGACGGGCCGTGCGCGACCAGCCGCGGGTGATGGCGCGGCCTTTTTGCACGTCCTCCAGCGCCGCGTAGAAGTCGCTGGTATCGGCGCCGACCATCTGGCCAGAGAGGTGGAAGTCGCCCGACAGGATGACCCGCTCAACGCCTTCGGTCTGCAGCCAATCGATGGCCCGGTTGAGCTCCTCGTCCACCTCCCAGCAGTAGGTCTCGCGGCTGAACGTGATGACGCCCACCTGGCCGTCGTGCTCGGCGTTGACGTACAGCTGCTGCCACTGTGGGCTGTCGATGGCGTCGAACGCCTCGGGATGCCAGCTGCCGACAGCCTCGGGATGCAGGTCGTGATACGCCGCTACCACGTCGCGCGCGCCGTCAGCGCCGATGTTGCGGATGGTCGCCAGGATGCCCTTGCGGAACTGGGCGCACAGCTCGCCGATGGCGTTGATGTGGCTCAGGTGGCCGCGCTCCTCGTGCAGCATCAGGGCGGTCATCTGGAAGAGCGGACCCAGGATCCAGGCGGCGAAGTTCTTGCTCTCCGCCTCGTCCATGGGCCAGTCGACCAGCGGCCGGAAGTGATTGGGCGGGTACCAGTTCTGGCCGCTGTCCTTATGCGCCACCAGCTCGTCGGTGGGCTCGAAGAGGCCGCCGTAGGTCTGGCTGAGGTCGTGCAGGCAGTTCCAGGTCAGGAAGGTCGCCCCGGCGGCGCCGATGGCGTCGTGGGCCCGCACCGGGTTGGGCCCGGCGAGCTTGCGCACGTATTTGTCGATCTTCCACACCGGCATGTTGGTCGCTTCGTGGTAGCGCAGGGCCGCCAGCGTCACGCCGCAGAAGAGCACATCGAGCACGAAGGACCAGTTGTCGCTCACCGGTGTCGGGATCATGCCCAACGACCAGAACAGGCGCGACACCGCGGACGGTTCTGGCTCCACCACCTCCCAGATCTTGTTGATCTGGTGCGGGAAGGCCGGGTGCGCCACGCCTACGCCCAGCTCCTTGGCCGGGAAGCCGGAGGTCACCGAGCGGATCGCGATGTCGGGGTATTGCTCCCGGAACATGGCGAAGTGGGCCCGCTTGAGATCGAGGATCTCGGGGATCGCCTCGAGCAGAAAGCGCGGCCGCAGGCTGGCCAGCTCCGCCGGCAGGGTCTTGCCGTCGTAGGTCAGGCGGATGATGTTGGCCATCACCGCGTTGGCCTGATCTCGGCCAAAGGACGCCACCAGGCCCTGGTACTGCTGGCCCAGGCCGTCGGGCGCACCGGGGAAGTCCAGGCCCACGATGCGTACGCCGTAGGGCAGCAGGCGCGAACCCAGCTGCACCGCCTTGCCGGCGCCGACGACGCCGCTGGCGCCTGAGATCACCAGCGAACCGCGGTTGTCGGCCGGTCCGAAGACCTCGTCGACCAGGTCATTGGTATTTACGGGCAGGCGGCCCGCGGTGAAGAAATCGTGCACCGAGCCCAGGCCCAGCGTTGCCACGGTCGGCTGTCGAAGGGTGGTCACCATGTCAATTACCTCCCGCGTCCACGTGGAAGAGTGCGGCGATGCCCACATCGCCTGCGGCACAGCCAAAGAGCAGCACGTAGCCGCCACCCAGGTCGACCGCCTCTTCGAGGCCCTCGATGAGCAGGCGTGTCAGGGTCGGCCCTTGCGGGTGGCCCCAGACCAGGGAGCTGCCGTTGTTGTTCATCTTGCGCCAGTCGTAGTCGTGGATCTGGGCGAAGATGGCGTCGTTGACGGCGAAGGGATTGTGGTCCTTGACCACCGCCATGTCGTTGACGCTCAGGCCCACGCGATCCAACAACTTCCCGACGGCGAACGCCGGCGCCTCGGGCATCAGGCCCGGCTGGGTGCGCATCTCGGCTTTGCCGATGAAGCGGATGTCGATCTCCGGCCGCGGGCTCAGCTCGCGGGCCTTGTCGGCGGTGGTCACCAGCAGGCAGGCCATGCCATCTGAGGCGTGGGTCTGGCCGCCGCCGGTCACGCAGGTGTCCAGTTCGCGCATGGCCCGCAGGCTGTCGATGGACAGCTTGCGAACGCCCACGTCGGCGTCGACGCGACCCAGGGGCTTGCCGGCCACATTGAGCAGCTCCAGCGGCACGCAGACGCGGTCCAGGAAGCCCGACTCCAGCCCGGCGAAGTACTGCTCGTAGCGACACAGGGTCAGCTCGTCGACCATCTTGCGATCGAGCTTGTATTTGCGCGCGGCGAGGCCGGCGCAGTTGATCATCGCGCCGCCGGTGGCCGGGTCGAAGCCGAAGTTATCCCAGACGTCGGCGATGGCGTGGGTTCGCTCGTATGCGCGGCGCTCGGGGAAGACGCCCACGGGCGAGTCGCTGGTGCGGTCGAAGGTGAGCACACCCACCACGTCGGAGTCGCCGGTCTGCACCTGGGCGCCGCCAAGGACAACCGCCTGCAGCCCCGTCGCGCAGGCTTGCTCGGTGTGGTAGCCGGGGATGCGATGGCCCATGCAGCTGGCCACCACCGGGGCGGTCCAGAACTTCCAGTGCCACGGGATCGTCGAGCCGATCACCAGGTAGTCCAAGGCGTCCTTGCGGACATTCCGCAGTCCGAGGATGCGGTTCATGCTCTCGCCGGCGAACTGGCCGATGTTCACCTCGGCCAGGGCTGACGTCTGCCAGGCTGGGAAATAGCTGCTGCCCCAGGTGCCGTATGGAATTCGGGCATCGGGGAACATGGCGGCTTTTGCGGTCATGCGGGCCTCCGTGGGTTCGTGCGCACGTAATACAAGGCGTGGAGGGGGTCCGCATCAAGGCATGGATCGGCCAGATGGCGGATTGCGGATGACCTCTGCTAGGGTGCGATGCTTCATGCGCCGTATTTCCCTGCTTTTGATCATGCCGGCTGTCTGCGTAGCCGCGATCGCCATGGCCGCCCCGCCGAAGGCACCGACTACCCAGGCCGGCCAGAAGACGGCTTCGACTTCAGATCGCCCTCAGGCGCCGCCGAACGTGGCCCTGCGACCCTGTTGCAAGCGCGCGGAGTGGACCCGGCCGTTGAAGCCGGCCGCGGCCGATGGCAAGACGACCCCCCTGGCCGCGCAGGCCTCGGGCGCGGCGTTGCCTATCGGTCACCCGGACGATGTCTACTACGCTGGCTCCAAGGCTCGGTTGATCGGCACGAAGATCCCGGCGGGCTATCGTTTCGGCGCCCCGTCAAAGACCCCATCCGCGACGGCCTGGTCGCCATCGGTCGACCTCGCCAGGCGCTATCCGAAGCTGAAGAAGGTGGCATTCGCGGCCTTCCACAGCGGCGCCGACGGCAGGCGGCTGACCGATGCCGGGCACGCGGGCATGGAGGCGCTATTACACGCCCGGTTCGGTGCCACAGCGACACTGCACCTGCTCGGCCAGGGCGGGCACCAGGTGGCCTGGCGGGTCTGTCGGTCCAAGAAGGCCTGCATCGTAGTCAAGATTCGCAAGGTGCCGGTGGCCGGCACCGCGGCCGGCCGTCTGAAGGCAGCCCGCGACGCCGCCGACAAGCTGCGACGGGACCTGGCCGTGGCCGCAGTAGCCGAGCAGGTCACCAGCCGGGCCCGCTGGCTGGATGCCGCCGGTGGTCCGGCCGAGCTTCGTGTCGCCGGCTCGGTGGTCAAGCCCCCCCAAGCGCCCGCCGGGCCGCCCGGCCGCCTGGCGCGCGTGGCTCGCATCCTCGAACCCGACGCGCTGGCCGGCGGCATCTTGGAAGAAGAGTTGATCTCCTTTTCGCCCTCCAACCAGCTGAAAGCCATGTTCGAAGGCATGACCGGCCCCGACGGCCCGCTGCGCGACAAGGCCTGGCAAGAAGCGCCCAGGGCGGGCATCAACCGCGTGCTGGTCCTGGGCTTCCTCGATCGCTACGACAGCGTCGCCCACATCGGCCCGGAGGTCCGCCACCTGGTCGGCTTCGTGCGCGGCTGTCGCGAGCTGGCCAAGGTGCCCACCATCGCCGCCTTCTGCGGCCGGGTCCGGCAGGAGTTCCGCATCCCCGACGACTTCGAACAACGCCTGGTCGCCCTGGAGCAGATGTACCGCGACAGCGCGGGCGCCGTGATCCGCTTCTGCCGGGCCAACTTCGCCGGGCAGATCGGCAACCCCGGCGCGGACGGCCAGGTGCGGGAAATCGGGTTGGACTACAACCACGGCCGCAACGTAGGCTGGGATCCGCAAACGGGACAATTCGTGCTTTTCGATTGGTAGGGACAGGGGAACTGGATGTCGACGTGGAGTTGGGAGCGGCGCGGTCGCGACGGTTTTGTTGTGCCGATTGGGGTGCGCTGGGGCGTGGCTGTGGTCGTGTTCTGCCTCGTTGGCTGCACGCCAGATACCCTTGACCCCGACCTCTCCGCCGGCGTGGACGCGGTCGACGGGGCCGTTGAGGATGTGGCCGCGACGGACGCCGGAGACAGTGCCGCAGACCACGCCGGCGCGGCTTGCGACGACGCCTCGCAATGCCCCGACCCCGGCCAGCCCTGCAAGGTGGCCAAGTGCGATCCCAGCGCCGGTTGCCTGGTGGCGAACCTGGTCGATGACGCCGTCTGCGACGACGGCGATCCCTGCACATTTGGCGAGGACTGCCAGGCCGGAGCGTGCGGCGGCGGCAAGCAGAAGAACTGCGATGACAGCAACGCCTGCACCACCGACGACTGCAATACAGGCAATGGCGCCTGCGACAACAAGGCGCTGAACAACAAGGCATGTGACGACGGCGACCCATGCACTGACGATGACGTGTGCAAGGCGGGCACCTGCCAGCCCGGCGCCTCGATCTGCGCCTGCAAGACCGACAAGGACTGCGCCACCCAAAGCGACCCCTGCTTCGGCGCCTGGTATTGCGACCAGAAGGCCACGGGCGGCCCTGCGTGCGCGCTCAACCCGGCTACCGTCATCGACTGCAACGCCAAGTCCGACACCGATTGCCTCAAGAATGTCTGCATCCCGGCGACCCAGAAATGCGAGCTCACGCCGGTAGCCAAGGTGTCCAAGGACAAGGGCTGCAAGGCAGACGACAACTCCGCCGCCTGCAAATGGAAGCTGCGCGGCCCCGGAATGCCGGCCGCCGCCACGGCTTGTAATGACGGCGATGCCTGCACAGACGGCGACACCTGCAAGGATGGCAAGTGCTCGGCCGGCGCCTGGGTCTGCAGCTGCAAGAGCGATCTCGATTGCAACAAGGAAGAGGACGGCAACTTCTGCAACGGCACTCTGTTCTGTCAGCAGTCGACCGGCAAATGCAAGCTCAACCCGGCCAGCATCATCACCTGTCCCACAGCCGCCGACACGACCTGTGCCAAGACCCTCTGCCAACCCGCCAGCGGGCTCTGTCTGCTCACCCCGGTGTCGGGCGTGGTCGCCTGCGATGACGACGACAACTGCACCGTCGGCGAGGTCTGCGTGGTCGGCGGCTGCAAGGCCACCAAGGCCGCCAACGGCTGCGAGTGCAAGGTCGACGCCGATTGCGCCGCCAAAGAGGCAGAAGATGGCAGCCTCTGCAACGGCACCCTGTTCTGCGACAAGTCGACCGCCACCTGCCGCGTCAATCCGGCCACCGTGGTGCACTGCCCCGGTGGCAGCAATACCGTCTGCGCCAAGAATACCTGCCAGGCAAAGACCGGCCTGTGTGCCATGACGGCGGCCCCCGAACTCACCCCATGTGACGCCGACAACACCCTCTGCACACCCCTGGACGTCTGCCTGAAGGGCACCTGCACCCCGGACGCCAACGTCTGCGAGTGCACCACCAGCGCCGACTGCAAGGCCAAGGAAGACGGCGACCCCTGCAATGGCACGCTCTTCTGCGACAAGTCCGGAAAGAAGAAGGTCTGCACCGTCAATCCAGCGACCATCCCCACCTGCCCGACCGTCGACGACGGCCCCTGCATTCGCAGTCGCTGCGTACCCAAGACCGGCAAGTGCACACTCATCAAGGAGAGTGACGGTCTGCCCTGCGTCGACGGCGACTTCTGCAGCGTCGGCGCGAGCTGCAACAATGGCGTCTGCGTCGCCGGCAAGAATACGTGTACCTGCAAGTCGGACGCAGACTGCGCTGCCTTCGGTGACGGTGACCTGTGCAACGGCGTGTTGGCCTGCACGGTCAAACCCGGCCCCGATGGCAAGACCGTCTGCAAACCCAAGGTGGGCTCCGAGGTCAAGTGCTCGCAGGCCGGCCTCGCACCCTGCCAGACGCGTGCGTGCGCCCCCAAGACCGGCAAGTGCCTCGACAACGCCAAGGCCGATGGCACCCCGTGCGATGACGGCAGCGTCTGCAGCGCCATCGACACCTGCCAGTCGGGCGCATGCTCGGGCGGCGATCCAAAGAAGTGCGACGACGGCAACGCCTGCACGACGGACAGTTGTGATGCCAAGACCGGTTGCCTGAACAAGCCCGTGGCCTCCGCGCCGTGCAGCGATGGCGACGTGTGCACCGAGTCCGATGCCTGCACTGCCGGCAAGTGCGTGCCCGGCAAGGCCCTGCAGTGCGACGATGCCAATCCCTGCACCAAAGACGTCTGTGACAGCAAGGGGGGCTGCACCACGACGCCCATGCAGTCGGGTGCCTGCGGCGGCACCGGTACGTGCAAGGCCGGAGCCTGCCAGTGCCCGCTCGGCTCGTCGCTGGACGGCAAGCTGTGCGCACCCTGCGCCTGCTCGGAGGTGGGCAGCGCCGGCGTCTGGAACAAGGGCGTGAAGCAGACCAAGATCGCCGCCAAGAAGCCCTACTCATGGGGCTACCTGGGCACATCCATGAGCCTGGACGGTGGCCGACTGCTGGTCGGTTCCTCGCTGGACAAGGAGCAGGGCCTGGACGGCGGCGCGGCGCTCATCTTCGACCTGCAGCCCGACGGCAAGTGGTTGCAGGTGGCCAAGCTGATGCCGACCGGCGGCAAGGGCAACGATCACTTCGGCACCTCGGTGGCGCTGGACGGGGAGCGGGCGCTCGTCGGCGCGCCCAACCACGGCAGCAACGTTGGCAAGGCCTGCATCTTCGAGCGCCAGGGCGATACCTCTTGGAAGCAGGTCGCCGAGTTGAAAGCCGTCGATGGCGGCAACAATCACTACTACGGCATCGGCGTCGGGCTCAGCGGCGATCAGCTCATGGTTGGCGCACGTCCGATCACCGCCCAGGGCCGCGTCTATGTGCGCGACCGTCAACCGGCGGGCACGTGGAAGGCAGCCGGCTGGTTCGCGGCCAAGGACCCGCTCAAGGGCGACTGGTTCGGCCACGCCATCGCCATGGCGGGCAATCGCGCCGTCATCGGTGCGCCAAGCCAGTCTGACGGCTCGAAGTTCACGGGCGCCATCTACGTCTTCGAACGTGACAAGAACGGCGCCTGGTCGGAGATCGTCCGCCTCATCCCCAAGACCATTCCCCACTATGGCAAATTCGGCATCTCGGTCGCGCTCGATGGAGATCGCCTGATCGCCGGCGCCAGGCAGTCCAAAGGCAGCAAGTCCAACTCCGGCGAGGCCTACGTCTACGAGCGCCAGGCCAACGGCAGCTGGTTGCAAGCCGCCACGCTCTTCCAAGTCGACGCCACCCCCTCATCCAACTTCGGCTCCAGCGTCGCCATCGATGGCGACCTGGCAGTGGTTGGCGCGCCCAACCAGAAGGTCACCTTCGCCGCGGACGGCGCCGCCTACCTCTTCCAGCGGGACGCCAAAGGCAAGTGGAGCCAACTGACGCCCCTGACCGCCGACGGCGGCGCCAAGGACGACAACATGGGCACCTCGGTGGCCATCGGCGGCAACCATCTCTTCGTCGGCGTCGAGCACGACAATTTCATCGAGGTCGATGCCGGCACCATCGTGTCCTTCAAGCCAGGCAAAGCCACCTGCGACGCCACCGGCCAGTGCCCCTGCCTGCCCGGCTGGCAAGGCGTCAACTGCGACAAGCCGCTATAACGAGGGTCACGTGCCATAACTTGACACCTTTGCGCCCATTCGTGGCACTGCAAACCCGCCGAGAAGAGGGTCAGGTATTGACACTTGACATCTTTTGCCGCTCCGAGCCGCTGAACCGCGTGCTCAGAATCGCTCCAGCGCCTGGTCCGTGCACTCGCCAGGCGCGGTCAGCGGGTTGCAGCGAGCAGGCCCGCCGCCGGGCAACTGGACGAAGTAGCCGGTCCCGGCCACCGGCGCTGGATAGTCCGTACTGACGATCTGCGCGCCGCTGGCAAAGGCTGCTTTGCGCCGCGGCGGATCGTCCCCTTCGATGTCATGCTTGCCGGCATCGGCGCGTGTGCGGATGAGTCTGCCCGCCTTGACCGCCTGGCCGATGGCGTCCTTGCTGGATACAGGGCCGTCGATCTTGGCCACCACGCCCCACGGGGTGTCCGGCCCGCCCTCGGCGAAGAGCAGGCGACCAGTCAACGCCGGGTTGCCCTTGACGTACTCGTCGCGATCGACCCCGGAGTCCAGCAGCACCAGCATCAGCTTGCCGCGCGATGCGGCCAGCGTCGGCCAGCCATCGGCCTTGATGGCCGCGGTCAGGTCGGCGTGCTCACCGCGCACATCATCCGGCGTGACCAGGCGACTTCGATCGACAGCCCCAAGGATGGCGGCCTGCAGCTTGTCGAAAGGCGCCTCCACGCCGCTGTAGGCGAAGCCGTTCTTGGGTTCGAGCCAGATGATGATGGGCACGTGGTCCGCGTTGGCGAGGGACCACTTGTCGATCACACCCAGGCAGTCGCGCAGCTTGTCGCAGGTGGTCACGTCGTCCAGGAGAGGCACGTGCATGACGTCGTAGTCCTGGTCTTCTTTGTCCCAGTACAGGTCGAGTTCGAACTGGCGCACATTCTGCGCGCCGAGCTGCGCATCCAGCGGCTGGTGGGTGTAGTCCCAGGCGGGCACCACCGGATCCCAATCGGGCGCGATGTGGTAGCTGTTGTGGGTGCCCTTCACCTGCAGGTGATTCAGCCGCAGCACGTCATCCAGTGGGTAGGGCGGCGGGCCATCGTCGGCGTCCGATTCGGCCGCGCAGGCGCCCAGGACAACAACCAGGCCAAGGGTGATGGCGGCGGCCAGGGCGCGCGGCCAACAGGTGGACAGGGCGAACGGGTGGGACATGGCGCCTCCAGGACGGCAGGCTAGCACCGGCCGCTTTTCAACCCAAACGCCGCGGTGATACGTTCCAGGCCCGGAGAACCAGTGCCGCGAGCCGCCCCATTCCTGCCCCTGGACGCGTCGGTTGGCGCCCCCGTCGCCATGCTGGGCGGCGTGCAGCACGTACTGGCCATGTTTGCCGGCATCGTCACGCCGCCGCTCATCGTCGCCGGCGCGCTCGGTCTCGACGCCGCCACGGCGGCCATCCTGGTCAGCGCCGCCCTGTTCACCTCGGGCGTCACCACCCTGATCCAGGTGCGCCGCATCGGCCCGGTGGGTTCAGGTCTGCTCAGCGTGCAGGGAACCAGCTTCACCTTCGTGCCCCTGGCCATCCTGGCCGGTCAGGACGGCGGCCTGCCGCTGGTATTTGGCATGACCTTGTTGGCCTCGCCCACGGAGATGATCTTCAGCCGGTTCATCCCGCTCGCGAGGCGCCTCTTCCCGCCCGTGGTCACCGGCGCCGTGGTGATGCTCATCGGCATCAACCTCATCGCCGTCGGCATGACCGACCTGGCCGGCGGCCACGGCGCGGCGGATTTCGGCAGCCTGTCCAATGTCGGCCTGGGCGCCTTCGTGTTGGCCGTCATCGTCCTGCTGCATCGCTTCGGCGGCGGCTGGCTGCGCACCGTCTCCATCGCCGGCGGCCTGGTGGCCGGCTACCTGCTCGCCGCCGCCCTCGGCCGCGTCGATCCCGGCCCCATGCAACAAGCGGCCTGGCTGTCCCTGCCCACGCCCCTGCACCACGGGCTGGCCTTCGATCCGGTGCACGTGCTGCCCTGGCTGATCGCCTACGGGGTCACAACCATCGAGTCCATCGGCGACCTGACGGCCTCCTCGGAGGTCTCCGACCAGCCGGTGCAGGGCCCCATCTTCTTGCGACGGCTGCAGGGCGGCGTGCTGGCCGACGGCCTCGGCAGCGCCTTCGCCGGCATCTTCGGCGCCATGCCCAACACCACGTTTTCGCAGAATAACGGCATCATCGCTCTGACCGGTGTGGCGGCCCGTCGCGTCGGCCTCGCGGTCGGTATCCTGCTCATCGCCATGGGGCTGCTGCCCAAGCTGGCGGCCGTGGTCAGTGTCATGCCGAAGCCCGTGCTCGGCGGCGCCACGCTGGTGATGTTCGGCATGGTCGCGGTGGCCGGCATTCGCATCGCCAGCAGCGGTGGCCTCCCCCCGCGCGATCAGTTCATCCTGGCGGTCAGCCTGGCCATCGGCGTGGGCCTGAGCACCGTGCCCGGCGCCCTGTCGGGACTGGATGCGGCCGCCAAGGGCGCCTCTGGGAGCCTGGCGGTGGCCCTGCAGTCCATGGCCGTGGTGGCCAAGTCCGGCCTCGCCGTGGGCGCGCTGGTCGCGGTGGGGTTGAACCTCCTGTTGCCCGACGAAGCCGAGCGTTCCGGAGCCGCAGACCCATAGCGACGTGAACCCTGGCGCGGCTATCATGGTCCACAGACAAGTCACACCCAACGGAGCGCCATGAACTCTCCGCCCACCAAGCTGCTGCCGACCGCCGCCGACGCTCTCGCCGATCTGACCGACGGCGCCCGCATCATGGTTGGCGGCTTCGGCCTGTGCGGCAACGCCGAGGCCCTCATCGCCGCCGTGGTCGAGCGCGGCGTCGGCGACCTCACCCTCATCAGCAACAACGCCGGCAACCTGGGCCTCGGGCTGGCCGCCTGGCTGCGCGCCGGCATCGTGCGCCGGGTGATCTGCACCTACGTCGGCAACAACGAGGACATGCATCGCCTCATGGCCGAGGGCAGCATCGAGGTGCAGATCAACCCGCAGGGCACCTTCGTCGAGCGCATGCGCGCCGCGGGCGCCGGCATCCCGGCCTTCTACACCCCAACCGGGGTCGGCACCGTGGTCGCCGAGGGCAAAGTTGAGCGCACCTTCGACGGCCGAAGAGCGATCCTCGAGACCGCCCTGTCGGCCGACTACGCCCTCATCCGCGCCCGCCAGGCCGATCCATTCGGCAACCTGCGCTTCTGGCGTACCGCGCGCAACTTCTCGCCCATCATGGCCACCGCAGCGAAGACCACCATCGTCGAAGCCGACGAGATGGTGCCCCTGGGCGCCATCGACCCCGACGACGTGCACCTGCCCGGCCTCTACGTGCAGCACATCGTGCACGTGCCTGAACACGCCGATCCCTTCGAATACAAGACGACCAGAACCAGAGGGTCAGGTATTGACACTTGACACCTTTTGCCGCCCGCGGCGGCAATCGCACGAGGTTCGACGATGCCCTATTCCCGCGAAGAGATGGCCGAACGCGCCGCCGCCGAGGTGCCAGCCGGCGCCATCGTCAACCTGGGCATCGGCCTGCCCACCCTGATCCCGGGCTACCTGCCCCGTGATCACGGCGTCTGGGTGCACAGCGAGAACGGCCTGCTGGGCATGGGGCCCTTCCCCTACGAAGAAGACGCCGACCCGCAGCTCATCAACGCCGGCAAGCAGACCGTCACCGTGCTGCCCGGCGGCTCCACCTTCGACTCGGCGGCGTCCTTCGCCATGATTCGCGGCGGCCACGTGGACCTGGCCTTTCTCGGCGCCATGCAGGTCAGCGCCAGCGGCGACCTGGCCAACTGGGCCATCCCCGGCGGCCGCACCATGGGCATCGGCGGCGCCATGGACCTGGCCGGCGGTTGCCGACGGGTCATCGCCTTGATGACCCACACCTCCAAGCGCGGCGACGCCAAGCTGCTCGGCCGATGCGACTTTCCGCTGACCGCGGTGGGCGCGGTGCATCGCGTGATCACCAACCTGGGCGTCTTCGACCCCGCCGGAGAGGCCTTCACCGTGGTAGAACTGGCGCCAGACGTGGACCTGGAGCACGCCCGCGCCGCCACCGGCGCGCCCCTGATCCCCTGACACGGAGGCCCGCCATGCGCCCCATCTTCGCTCTGCTCGCCGCCACGGCCATTGTCGGCTGCGCCAGTTCTGCCGGCTACTCCTCGGGCACCAAGCTGCCCGATGGCGAAACGGGCACCATCAACGACGCGGGTTCGACCGACGCCACCGTCCCCGTCGACACCACCCCGCAGCCTGGCGACAGCGGCTCCCTTGACGCGGGCACGAGCGATACCGGTCCCGTCGACAGCGGACTGGTCGACACCAGCCCGGTCGACACAGGCCCGGTCGACATCTCCGTGCCCGACGCCGTGGTCGGCCCGTCGCCCACCGTGCGCATCAGCACCAGCAAGGGCGACATGGTGGTCGAACTCAACCCGGCCAAGGCGCCCAACACGGTGGCCAACTTCCTGGTCTACGTGAAGGAGGGCTTCTTCGACGGCAGCGACGACAAGGGCGCGACCATCTTCCATCGCGTCATCAAGGGCTTCATGATCCAGGGCGGCGGCTTCACGGCCAACATGCAGAAGAAGGCCACCCACCCGCCCATCGCCATCGAGTCCAACAACGGCCTGTCCAACCTGCGCGGCACCATCGCCATGGCCCGCACCAACAACCCCAACAGCGCCACGTCGCAGTTCTAAACAGGTTCACGTTGGTTGTGGATCATTTTGCCCACCTGGCGACATGAGC
>CAYTLW010000028.1:0-16165 GCA_964438735.1 uncultured Enterobacteriaceae bacterium
TGCTTGTAGGCGCTGTCGTTGTCGGCGCGGTCGTTGTAGCCGGGCTCCTTGTCGGGGGGGTCCTTGTCGCCGGGCTCCTTGTCTGCCGGTTCCTTGTCGCCAGGGTCCTTGTCGCCCGGATCCTTGGTGGGATCCTTGCTGGGATCTTCGCCCGGATCCTTCTCACCCGGATCCTTGTCGCCCGGGTCCTTGTCACCGGGGTCCTTGTCGCCCGGGTCCTTGTCGCCTGGGTCCTTGTCGGCCGGATTGACGGTGCCGCCACCGCCGAGCCCGACGCCCGGTTGCTGGGGCGGCTGCTGGCCGGAATCCGCGCTACCGCAAGCGGCCAGAGCGAGGGCCGAGAAGGTCAGGATGAGGATGCGAATGCTGCTGCGCATGACGACTCCCGGTGGACCGGCGACCGTTGTTTGGCCCGGCCTCACGCGCGCAAGGACCGCGCCCCGACAGGGGGCCCTGAGCGGGCCAACTGACGGTGGCGCGAGTTTGCGCACTTGGAAGTTAGCGGAAATCACGCACCAAATCCATCACTTCGTAGCAAATCGAGCGGGTGCGCCGAGCGGGGATCTTGCGGCGGACGGGCCCATTGGCGGCCACCACTCACCGGTACGCGGGACCGTTCCGTCCGCGCGGACATACGCGCAAGCCCCCCAAACCACCCGGGACATCGCTGCTCAAATGCGCCAGGGAACCACGGTTTACGGGGGAGATGGAACCAATCATGAAGAAAGGTGAAGGGGACTTGCCCTGCGCGTGACGGGGTCATCGCGGGCGATCGGAGAGCACGCTGAAACCACGCCTCGGTCACGGGATCTGGCAGGCCTTGAATCCAGGTTTGCCGGAGCCAGCGCAGACCATCTGGGTGGGGCAGTCGTAGTCGACGCTGCAGATTCTCTGGCACATGCTCACGCCGCTGCTGATGCAGGCGGTGCCGTACGGGCAGGGTGGGTCGCCGATCTCGCAGCCTGCCAGGCAGAAGCCGGCCGTCCCCTGAATGTTGGTCGAGCACTTCTTGGACGCGCATTCGGCACCGTCGCTGCACTTGGCGCCGGCGCCGCCCTTGACGTAGGGGGCGCAGGCGTAGGTCAGTGTGGCGACTCCTCCGGGCGGTGCGATGGGCTGGCCGAAGGTGCATTCGGTGCCGGGTACCGGAGCGCAGGTGGCGGTGTCGCCGGGCCCCTTGCAGACGGCCTGGCAGCTGCCGGTCAGGGCGCTGGCGCCGGGCACGCAGACCGAGCTCAGCGGGCAGGCCTTGTCGGTGGCGCACGGCTGGGTGCAGACGCCCAACTCCTTGTCCTTGCCGATGTCGCAGGGGCCGAGAGCACCGCAGTCGTTGTCGACCGAGCAGGGCTTCTCGGGTGCGCCTTTGCAGGTGCCCTTGGCGACGATGGTGCAGTTCTTGGATTCACAGTCGAGGTCGGCGCCGCAGGGGCTGCCGATGGGCGCCGCTTTGGCCGAGTCCAGGCAGACCTTGACCGGCTTCTTGGCCAGGTTGGTGCGCTCGACGCACTTGCGGATCAGCTTGCCAGGCACCTCGCAGTCCACATCGCTGGTACACAGCTTGAGGCAGGTCGGCTTGCCCTTGAGTACACACGCCGTACCCGCGTCGCAGGGGTCGCTCTTGCCACAGCCGACCCGGGCGCAATAGCCGCCGGCCATGCCCGTCTCGCCGACCAGACAGGTGGCCGAACCGGCGCAATCCAGGGGCGCCGCGCATGGTTGGCCCACGGCCTGCTTGCCGCCCGGCAGGCACATACGGGCGTCGATGCCGCCGAAATCGGCGGTCAAGCGTTTGCAGGCGTAGCCGTCATCGGTTCGGCAGTCGACGTCCTGGTCGCATGCGGCGTTGCAGATGTGAGTTGGCGTCGTCTGGCCCCAGCAGTTCGACGCCCCCGGGCAGGGGTTGCCGGGCGTATTGCAGTTGAGCACCGTGCAATAGCCCTTGGGCCAGTTGAAGCAGGACAGGCCCGCCTTGCAGTCCAGATCGTCGCTGCATGGGGCGCCGACCGGGCTCTTGGGCTTGGTCGGGCCGGTGTCTTTGGCACCCATGTCCTTGGCGCCGGTATCCGGTTGCGTGGTCGGCACGTCGGGTTTGGGATCGGGGCCGGTGTCGACGATCGGGCCGGCGTCAGCGCAGCCGGCGCCGACGCAGATGTCGGCCGGCAGCCCGGTGTCGTTGGCGGTGCCGCTGTTGTCATTGGGGTAACAGTAGGGGCCGTTGGCGGTGTAACCGGCCGGGCAGACGACGATCTTCTCGCCGCAGGCGCCCGAAATCAGCAGAATGGCCAGCGCGAGGTTCAGGGAGAGGGGACGGCGTGAGGGCATGGGGCTCCGCGGGTAGCGCCGGCAGTGTAGGCGCTTCGGCGGTGGGGTTCCAGTTGGGGGCCGGGCGAAACGAGCCGGAGCGGAGACGAACTGGAGCGGGCGGGGTGGCGTTCTACGGGAAGCGGTAGGCCAGGCCCATGGCGATCTCCATCTCGTAGGTGACCCCGTGGTGGGCCATGATGGAGTAGTCGAGTTCGGCGGTCAGGCCCCAGTGGGTGCCCAGCCAGATGGCGGTGCCCGAGTTGAAGATGACGCCCGGGTAGAACACGGTGTGGTCGACGGCCGCGTGCATCGCGAGGGCCACGCCGGCGCCGACGAAGGGTTCGAGCATCGGGTGCAGGTTGAAGACCTTTTTGAGCAGCAGATCGATCGGGATCAGGGCGCCTCGCTTGTTGAACGTGGTGGCCGAGGTGATCTCGAGTTCGAGGTGGTGTGGGATCAGGACGCGCTCGACGAAGAAGCCCGGGCCGTAGAACTGGTACGTATGTACCGTGGTTGAACGTGCTGAGGCTGACCATCTTGGCGCCCCAGATGTTGTGGATGTCGTCGGCGAAGGGCGGGTGGTAGGGGCTCCGCGTCATGGGTTTGGACAGGTCATCGGCGTCCGCGGTCAAGGCGGAGCCGGCCTGCGCCGGGAGGGCGTGCAGCGATAGGACAGCCACAACGAGTGGCAACAGGATTCGGGCAGATGGCGCTTGCACGAGGTGCCTCTGGTTGGTCGACTCGCCCGGGCCGTTGGGGGTGGGCCAGGCGGCGGGTGCTCCAGGGTAGCCGCGCAGATAACGGTTTCCACCATGCGCATGTCCTAAATCAAGTCACTTCGCTGGCAGGCCAATCTTATTGCGCACCTGCGGGTCGCCTTGAGCGCGGGCGCGGGCATGCGCTAGGCTGCTCGCAGGCCGAAGCCCCGCCTGTGCCCGACCGACACGACCTTGCTGCCACCCCGTGTTTGTGGCGGCGTTTGGCAGTCAGAGGAGCCACTTATGCATCCCGTCGTCGCCCGAAATCAGTGGATCCGGTGTTTGGTGCCTATTCTGCTGGCGGCCATGGCGGTCGCCTGCGCCGGGCCGGAAGAGGGGGCTGAAGGCGAGGCCACGACTGATACCACGGCCGACACAGGCGAGGCGGACCTGGGCTCGGTGGACACGGGCGGCGATCCCGCCGTGGACACGTCGTCGGCCCCTGAGGATGCCGGCAGCACCACCCCTGAGGATGCTGGCAGCAAGCCCGAAGAGGACGTTGGCGAGCCGCCAGATGATTGCCCCGGCGGGCCCGGTTGCACGTGTCAGGAGAACGACGACTGCGACTCGGCGCTCTGCATCGACACGCCGGTGGGTAAACAGTGCGCCAAGACCTGCGTGGATAAGTGCGCCGAAGGCTTCAAGTGCGCGCCCGTATCCGCTGGCGGTGGCGACACATTGAACATCTGCGTGCCCCGTTGGGGCCTGATCTGCAACCCGTGTACGTCGTCCAAGGAGTGCCTGTCCCTGGGTCTGAAAGATCCGCTCTGCGTCGACCAGGGCGCTGCGGGATCCTACTGCGGCATCTCCTGCACGGACGACGCCGGCTGCCCGGTGGACTACAGTTGCAAGGACACCGTCAGCGTCGAGGGCGCCAAGTCCAAGCAGTGCGTGCGCAAGGGCGATGGCGATGACGACGCGCCTGGAGCGTGCGTCTGTTCGGCCGCCGCCAAGGCGACCAAGCTGTCGACCACCTGCTACATCGAGGCTAAGGACGAAAAGGGCGAGGTCACCGGCAAGTGCCCGGGTTGCGCAAGTGCACCAAGACCGGACTGACGCAGTGCATCGCGCCGCCAGCCCAGGCGGAGTACTGCGATGGCGTCGACAACGACTGCGATGGCGACATCGACGAGCAGACCTGCGATGACGGCAACCAGTGCACCATTGATGTATGCGATCCCGCCAAGTCCACCGACCAGAAGGAGGGCTGCAACCACGCCGCGGCCAACGCGCCCTGCGATGCCGATGGCAACGTCTGCACCGAGAACGATCAGTGCAATGAGGGCATCTGCACACCTGGCAAGTTGAAGAACTGCGACGACGGCAACGACTGCACCAAGGAGGTCTGCACCAAGACCAAGGGTTGCACCAAGTCCGAAGACGACGGCGCGCCCTGCGACGACGAGAACCCGTGCACCGTGGGCGACACCTGCAGCAAGGGCAAATGCGACGCTGGTGGGGCCAAAGAATGCACCAGCAACGAGGAGTGCGTCGAGGCGAAGTGCTCCTTGATTTCAGGCAAATGCAAGTTCCAGACGAAGCTCGATGGGCTGCCCTGTGACGACGGAACGGCCTGTACGACGGGCGATGCGTGCACCACCGGCGTCTGCGTGGGCAAGGTGAAGAGCTGCGATGACAAGAACGCCTGCACCGACGACGCCTGCAGCCCCAAGGATGGCTGCACCTACAAGGCCAACAGCGCGCCCTGTGACGACGACGACGCCTGCACCTCGACCGACCTGTGCAAGGACAGCAAATGCGTGGGCACGGCGCTGCAGCCGGCGGTGGACTGCAAGGATGGCAACGCCTGCACCGACGATAAATGCGACAAGAAGCTGGGCTGCATCAATCCCACCAACGGCGCTGGCTGCGATGATGGCAACCCCTGCACCGAGGGCGACGCGTGCAAGTCGGGCAAGTGCCAGAGCGGCTCAAACGCCTGCGAATGCGAGACCGATAACGACTGCGCCAAGAAGGAAGATGGCGACCTCTGCAACGGCACGTTGATCTGCGATAAGTCGGCCAAACCCTTCAAATGCAAGGTCGACCCCAAGACCATCATCGGCTGCCCCAAGGTCAACGACACCAAGTGCCTGGTGAACACGTGTCTGAAAGCCAAGGGCACCTGCCTGCTCAAGGACATCAACGAGGGCCAGCCCTGCGATGCGGATGGCAGCGTCTGCACGTCCGGTGACCTCTGCGCCAGCGGCATCTGCAAGCCGGGCTCGCTGGTCGATTGCGACGATGGCAACGTCTGCACCGACGACAGCTGTGACAAGGTCAAGGGTTGCCTGCATGTGGCCAACGAGGCCCCTTGCGACGACGGCCAGGGCTGCACGGTGAGCGACCTGTGCAAGGACAAGGTGTGCACGCCTGGCAAAGCGAAGATCTGCGACGACAAGGATCCGTGTACGCAGGACTTCTGCGACAAAGTGCTGGGCAAATGCAACATCAAGCCGGTGGCCGGCTGCGGCGGCTACTGCGGCAAGGGTGCCGACTGCAATGACGGCAACGTCTGCACCGATGACGCCTGCGTGCAAGGCAAATGCCTGGTCAAGAACAACTCCAAGACCTGCGATGATGGCGACAAGTGCACCAAGGATGACGCCTGTGGGGCCGGCAAATGCGCCGGGGCCAAGGAGACCTGCGATGCCGCCAACCCGTGCATCTCGAGCACCTGCAATCCGTCCATCGGCTGCGTGAAGTCGGCCAAATCCGGGCCGTGCGACGACGGCAACAAGTGCACCGACAAGGACACCTGCGCCCTGGGCAAGTGCGTCGGTGGTCCCGAGAAGGGCTGCGACGACAAGGATGACTGCACCAAGGACAGCTGCGATGCCAACACCGGCAAGTGCGTGCATGGGCCCGTGGTCGGCTGTGGTGGCTTCTGCAAGGTCGACAAGGATTGCGATGACGGCAGCGTCTGCACCACGGCGCTCTGCAAGGATGGTAAGTGCGACATCACGTTCAACAACAAGTCCTGCGATGACGGCAATCCGTGCACGGTCAACGACGCCTGCGTGGAGGGGAAGTGCGGGCTCGGCATCGGCGTGCAGGTGGTCTCGGTGGCCGGTGGCGCGGCGGCAGGATACCTGGATGGTCCCGGCGCGGCGGCGCTTTTGAAGGGTCCATCAGGGCTGGCGCTACGTCCTGATGGCAGCGTGATCATCGCCGATCCTGGCAACCATCGGATCCGTCGGATCAATACCAAGGGATTTGTCAGCACCCTGGCGGGCAACGGCAAGGCCGGCCACAAGGATGGTCTGGGCGCGCTGGTTCAGTTCAATGGCCCGCGCGGGGTCGCGGTGGACGGACAGGGCAATGTCTATGTGGCCGATACGGCCGGTCATCGGGTGCGCCGGATCTCGCCGCTGGGCGTGACCATCACCATCGCCGGCAGCGGCAAACAGGGAGCCGCCAACGGGTCGGCCTTGAAGGCTTCGTTCAACGGTCCGGAGTCGCTGGCGGTGACGCCGGGTGGTGTGGTCTACGTGGCCGATGCGGGCAACCATCGCATCCGCCGGGTGGCGGCCGATGGCACGGTCAGCACCCTGGCCGGGTCGGTCAAGGGGGCCGCCGAGTGTGCGCCGCATCACCCCGGCGGGCGTGGTGTCGACCCTCGCCGGTGGGGTCGCCGGCTACCAGGACGGGGTGGGCGCCAAGGCGGCGTTCAACCTGCCGTCGGGCGTCGCTGTGGACCTGGCTGGGCGAATCTTCGTCTCCGACAGCGGCAATCATCGCCTGCGCGGCATCTCCATCAGCGGCCAGGTGACGACCATCGCCGGTTCGGTGAAGGGCTGGGCCGATGGCACGGGCGCCAAGGCGCGATTCAACGCGCCCCTGGGTGCCGTGGTGGATCCCTTCGGCACCGTCTGGCTGGCCGACGCGGGCAACCATCGCGTCCGCACGATTCGCAACAACGCCGGCAACTGCAAGGTGGGCCAGGGCTGCTGGTCGGCGGGCGCCATCAACCCGGCCAATACCTGCCAGGTCTGCGAGGCGGCCAAGTCGGCCAAGGCCTGGACCGTCAAGGGCATCGGCGTGCCGTGCAGCGACGGCAAGTTGTGCACGTCCAAGGACATCTGCGGCAAGGATGGCACCTGCGCCGGCGGCAAGTTGGACTGCGATGATGGCGACAAGTGCAGCCTGGATACCTGCGACGAAGCGGGCGCCTGCGTGCACAAACCGTTGCCCGGTTGCGGTGGTTTCTGCAAGTACTCGGTCGACTGCGACGATAACAACGCGTGCACCGAGGACCTCTGCCTGGACGGCAAGTGCGGCTTCACTTTCAACAGCAAGCCGTGCAAGGGCGGCGGCGGCTGCACCATCGGTGACAAATGTGTGCTCGGCAAGTGCGTCAAGGGCGCCGATGTGGGCGTCACAACGGTCGCCGGATCGGGCTACAACGGGTACGCGGACGGCGACGCATTGCAGGCGAAGTTCAACTGGCCGGCCGATGTGACCGTCGACGTGCTCGGCAACGCCTACATGACCGACCGGGACAACCATCGCATCCGCCGGATCGGCGTCGACGGCAAGGTGACCACCTGGGCGGGCAGTGGTGCCGGCTGGAAGGATGGCCTGCCGAATGTGGCCAAGTTCAACGGGCCGCGCGGCATGTCGGCCATCAGCGGCGGCGTATTCTATGTGGCCGATCGCAGCAACAACCGCATTCGACGGGTGAGCAAGACCGCCTATGTGACCACCACGGCGGGCTATTACGGCGGCTACAAGGATGGCAGCGGCAGCAGCGCTCGCTTCAACAACCCCGTCGACGTGGCGCGCGGGCCGGGGGGCATCCTCTATGTCGCCGATTCGGGCAACCACCGAATCCGTCGCATCGTGGGCAACACCGTCAGCACCCTGGCCGGGTCGACCGCCGGCTACAAGGACGGGCAGGGCATGGAGGCTCGCTTCCACTCGCCCACCGGCGTGGCCGTGGACGCCAAGGGCAACGTCTACGTGGCCGACCAGGTCAACCATCGCATCCGGCTGGTCACCGACAAGGGCGTGACCATCACCGTCGCTGGCGGCGCCAAGGGCTTCAAGGTCGAGGCCGGCAAGCTGGCCTTGTTCAACGGACCGTCGCAGATCGACATCGACTCGGCGGGCAATATCTACATCTCCGATCGCGCCAACCACCGGCTGCGCAAGATGCTGGCCAACGGCCTGGTGTTGTCCCTCACCGGCGGCAGCAAGGGCTTCAAAGATGGCCTCGGCGCGACCGCGCTGCTGGGTACGGTCGATGGCATCGGCGTTGCGCCCTCTGGTACGGTCTACCTGGCCGACGGCAGCAACCATCGCATCCGCATCGTGCGCGACAGCAAGGATAGCTGCGCCATCAACGGCCTGTGCTGGTCCGCCGATACGGTCAATCCGGCCAACGCCTGCCAGCGCTGCGACGCCAAGGTCAAGGACAACGGCTGGGCGACGGCGCCGGACGGCAAGATCTGCAGCGATGGTCAGGCATGCACTTCGTCCGACGTCTGCGCCAAGGGCCAGTGCGTCGGCAAGAAGACGAGCTGCGACGACGGCGACAAGTGCACCATCGACGCCTGCGAGCCGGGCACTGGCAAGTGCGCCCACAAGGCCATCATCGGCTGCGGCGGCTACTGCCAGGGCACCGGTGATTGTGACGACGCCAACCTCTGTACCAACGACGTCTGTTCCAACGGCAAGTGCAAGCACACCTTCAACTCGGTGCCCTGCAAAGCAGGCAACAAATGCGCCGCCGGTTCTGCCTGCGCGCTGGGTAAATGCCTGGTCGGCCAGGCCACCGAGGTGAACACCGCCGCAGGTTCGGGCTACCAGGGCTTCCTCAATACGGACGCCCCGCTGGCCAAGTTCTACTACCCCTCCGGCGTCGACATGGACGCCGCTGGCAACCTCTACGTCGCCGATCGCAACAATCACCGCATTCGCAAGGTTTCGACCGCCGGCCAGGTGACCACCCTGGCGGGCACGGGCTCTGCCGGGCACACCGATGGCGACGGCAAGCAGGCGCGCTTCTACGGCCCGTGGGATGTGGATGTCGGACCCAAGGGCAACATCTTCGTCGCCGAGTACAACAACTGCCGCATCCGCCGCGTCACGCAGGCCGGCGTGGTCATCACCTGGGCCGGCAGCCAGTACTGTTCCTGGAAGGATGCCTGGGGCACCGGCGCCCGCTTCGCTCACCCGCAGGGGCTGGTGGTCGACTCCGTGGGCCAGGTCTACGTCGCAGACACCAACAACAGCCGCATCCGGCGCATCTCGACCAACCGCACGGTGACCACCCTGGCGGGCGGGTCTTCGGGCTTCAAGGATGGCACTGGCAACCAGGCGCGCTTCAACAACCCGACAGCCATCGACATCGGGCCCAAGGGCAACCTCTACGTCTCCGATCGCGGCAATCACAGGATCCGCAAGATCACCGTCGCGGGTACGGTGACGACCATCGCCGGTAGTGGATCGGCCAGCTTCCTGGATGGCCAGGCGCTCAAGGCGCGCTTCCACACGCCGTCGGGCATCGCCGTCAACAGCGCTGGCGTGGTCTTCATCAGCGACTACAAGAATCAGCGCATCCGCCGCCTGAGCACCAACGGCGAGGTCAGCACTTTGGCCGGCACCGGCAGCGCCAGCGATATCGACGGCCTGGTGCCCAAGGCCACCTTCTACTACCCGCTCAACCTCAGCCTGGATCCGGCCGGGGCGATCCTGGTCGCCGACAGCACCAACCACCGCATTCGCCGCGTGTGGGCCAGCAAGGGACACTGCCTGATCGGCGACAAGTGCTACGGGGCGGGCATTCGCAACCCGAAGAGCATGTGCCAGTACTGCCTGGCCAACAAGGCGGTGGACAAGTGGACCGCCCTGCCTGTCGGAGTCGACTGCATCGACGGCAGCAAGTGCACCATCAAGGATGCCTGCGGCAAGGATGGCTCGTGCAAGGGCAGCGCGGTCGTCTGTGATGATGGCGACAAGTGCACGGAGGACAGCTGCAGCACGACCACCGGCAAGTGCGTCTTCAAGCCGAAGATCGGTTGTGGCGGCTACTGCGCCAAGGATGGCGACTGCGACGACGGCAACATGTGCACCAACGCCCTGTGCATCGGCGGCAAGTGCAGCATCAAGAACAACGGCAACGCCTGCAGCGCCGGCGACTCCTGCTCGCTGGGCGATAAATGCAGCGGCGGCAAGTGCGTCTCCGGCATGGCCGTCTGGGTCACCACCTTCGCCGGCTCCGGCTACAACGGCGCGCTCAACGGCCCCAAGGCGTTGGCTCAGTTCAAGGGACCGACGGGTATGGCCTTCAACAAGAAGGGCGAGCTCTTCATCGCCGACTTCTATGGCAACCGAATCCGCAAGGTGGACAACGACGGCCAGGTGACGACCTTCGCCGGCAGCGGCTCCTACAACTTCGCAGACGGCGTCGGCACCAAGGCCCACTTCCGCTACCCGGCAGATGCGACGGTGGATGGCGCGGGCAACGTCTGGGTCACCGACAGCAACAGCCACATCATCCGCCGCATCTCGACGTTGGGTAAAGTCATCAAAATCGCAGGCTATGTCAGCGGAAGTGGCACCAACGATGGCTACGGTGGATCGGCCCGCTTCTCGACGCCGTGGGGCATCGTCGCCGCACCCGATGGCAGCGTGTACGTGGCTGGACGGAGCTCCCATCGCATTCGTCGCGTCTCACCGACCGGTGCGGTCAACACGGTGGCCGGTTCTTCGCCGGGCTACGTCAACGGCGCCGGCAGCCAGGCGCGCTTCAATCAGCCCACCGGCATCGACATCGACCGCAAGGGCAACCTCTTTGTCGCCGACTATGAAAACCACGTCATCCGCAAGATCACGCCGGCGGGCCTGGTCTCGACCGTAGCTGGTAACGGCAAGCCTGGCTTCAAGAATGCCACGGGCACGGCGGCGCAATTCTACCGACCCAACGGCCTGGTGCTCGGCCCCAAGGGCACGATCCTTGTCTCCGGCTACATCTATCGGCGCATTCGGCGGATCAGCGCTGGCGGTGCGGTGACGACCTTTGCTGGCAGCGGCGGCCAGGGTTCGGCTGACGGCCAGTGGAATTACGCCACCTTCGACCGCCCGATCGGGCTGGCCATCGACCCCCTGGGCGCGGTCTATGTGGCCGACCAGCCGGCGCGGCGAATCCGGCGCATCATCGACAGCAAGGATAACTGCTTCATCGACGGGCAGTGTTACGCCGCTGGCGTCTACAATCCGATCAGCGCCTGCCAGTTCTGCGACGCCGCCAAAGCCAAGAACAAGTGGCAGATCGTGCCCAAAAATACGCCCTGCTACGACGGCAAGGCGTGCACCAAGGTGGACACCTGCACCGACAAGGGCCAGTGCCAGGGCACCCTGCTCGTCTGCGATGACAGCGACAAGTGCACCTCCGATGCCTGCAACGCGGCCACCGGCAAGTGCGTCTTCAAGCCGATCGTCGGCTGTGGTGGCAACTGCGGCAAGGACCTGGACTGCGACGACAAGAACTTCTGTACCACTGACAAGTGCGTCGCCAACAAGTGCGAGATCAAGTTCAACAGCAACCCCTGCACCAGCGGCGCGCCGTGTTCGTTGGGCGACCGCTGCAAGTCTGGCAAGTGCACCGCCATGGGTCTGGCCAAAGTGAGCACGGCGGCGGGTTCGGGCTACTCCGGCTACCTCAACGGCAACGTCTCGCTGGCCAAGTTCTACAACCCCAATGGCGTCGCCATCGCACCGGACGGCACCATCTATGTGGCCGACACGCAGAATCATCGCATCCGGCGCATCAACAAGTCCGGCATCGTCAGCCTGCTGGCCGGTGGCTCCTATGGACACGCCGATGGCAAGGGCAGCTCGGCCCGTTTCCGCTACCCGCGTGGCGTGGCGGTGGACGGGCAGGGCATCATCTACGTGGGCGACACCTCCAATCATCGGGTCCGCAAGATCATGCCCGACGGTACGGTCAAGACCATGGCGGGTTCCCAATACGGGGGCTGGCAGGATGGCTGGACCAGCTCGGCCAGATTCAGTTCGCCCAACGGCGTGGCGGTCACCAAGGGTGGCATCGTCTTCGTCGCCGATGAGGGCAATCATCGCGTGCGGCGAATCGCCCAGAACGGCTACGTCACCACGCTGGCGGGCTCGGGCTCGGGCTACAAGAACGGCGCCGGCAGCCAGGCCCAGTTCCATTCCCCCGTGGGCATCACCGTCGATGCCTGGGGCAACCTCTACGTGGCCGACTACAACAATCAGCGCATTCGAAAGATCACCAAGAGTGGCCAGGTGACCAACTACGCCGGCAGCGGCACGGCGGGCATACTGGACGGGCCCGCGTCTGGGGCGCGTTTCTATCGGCCCGCCGGGGTCGCAATCGACAGCGCCGGGCGAGTCTGGGTGGCCGATCGGCAGAATCATCGCATCCGCCGAATCGGCACCGACGGAACGGTCACCACGGTCGCCGGCAACGGCTCCGGTAGCGACAAGGACGGGCTGGGCACCGCGACCAGCTTCTACTATCCACGCGGTGTAGCGGTGGCGAAGACCGGCGAGGTCTACGTCGCCGATGAGAGCAACCACCGCATCCGTAAGCTGGTGGACAGCAGCGGGAACTGCCTGATCAGCAAATTCTGTTGGGGCGCCGGGCTGCGCAATCCGGCCAATGACTGCCAGTACTGCAACGCGGCCAAGGCCAGCAAGGCCTGGAGCACCAAAGTCGAGGCGTCGCTTTGCGAGGATGGGCAGTTGTGCACCCTGAAGGACCAGTGCGCCAAGGATGGCAAGTGCGCGGCCGGCAAGCAGCCCAACTGCGACGACGGCAACAAGTGCACCAAGGACGCCTGCAGCGCCAAGACCGGGTTGTGCACCTCGACCAAGATCGCCGGCTGTAGTTAGGGGGCAAAACTGTTGCCTGGCTCCGGCGATTCGCTCGGAGCCGGTGGGCGACCTATGCCTTCTGCGCGCTCTCCCACGCCGCCATGGTCAGCCCGCCAGGTGCGAGGAACCAGAAGAATCGACCGGCACCGGGAATCTCCTGGATCGGCACCACGATGGTGCCGCCCGCCGCCGAGACCCGCTCCAGGCGCGCGTCCAGGTCGTCCACGATGAGGTAGGGAACCGTCTGGGGCGCAGGCTCTTCGTCCATCTTCGGTCGCAGTCCGCCCATGAGCGCGCCGGGCGCCCAGAAGCCGTCGTAGTCCTTCATCATCTCGGTGAAGCACCAATCGAATACGTCGGTCAGGAACGCCGCGGTGGCTTTGGTGTCGTTGCTGCTGATCTCCAGGTGTCCCGGGCCGCCCCAGATGCCGCCGCCGGCTGCCTTGAGGTCGAAGTAGCTGGTCTTGGGCGGATGCTCCATCAGGTCCATCATCTGCAGCATCATGGGGTTCTGCATGATTTCATCGACGTAGGCGCGGTGCGCGTCCGAGTTGGTCCAGTGCTGGACCATGGCGAAGGCCGTGTCGCTGTCCTGGTCGACGAGCAGTTCGGCCTTGTAGCAGTCGGGCTTGTTGATGGTGCCCTGGATGGCCTCGCTGAGGCCGCCGACGATGGTGTCGCGCTGGCCCGCCTTTGCGGTGAAGTGAACGATGGCAGTGATGAGACTCATGGTGCTTCCTCGTGTCTTTGCGGGCGGACGGGGACCGTAACTCCGGGCCTTGGCACGCTGCCAGAGTACGTGCGATATACCTTCGATGTCGCGCCGGATCTCGCCGCTCGCCCGGCGACTTCCGGACCCAAAAGTCGTCTATCAACGGCGTCTTCGAGCGGTCACAGCGGCGCCGTGAGTGTCCGCAGTGTACCGTGCGGGCCTTCGGGGGCCTCGGAGAAGGGCCCATTGTTCAACGCGCGGGCGCGGCGCCCGCATGGAGCTTGACGTGAACACAGCATCCGAGATTCTTCAGCGCCTGTCGGAAGGCAACGCGCGTTTTGTCGCCGACAAGGTCGACGGCCAACTGCAAGACAGCCAACGCAGGACGGCACTCGAGGGCGGTCAGTCGCCCTACGCCGCCATCATCAGCTGCGCCGACTCGCGCGTGGTGCCCGAGTTGGCTTTCGATGTCGGCCTCGGCGAGATCTTCGTCGCCCGAGTGGCGGGCAACGTGGCCAATACGTCTACAGTGGCCAGCCTCGAGTACGCCATCGCGCACCTGGATACCAGCGTCATCGTCGTGCTCGGACACGAGAGCTGCGGCGCCGTGACCGCAGCGGTGCAGGGTGCCGACGGCGGCCCCAATCTCGACCACCTCCTGGGCCATATCGCGCCGGCATGTGAGGCGGCGGCGGGCAAGCCGCTGGCCGACGTGGTCAAGAAAAACGCGGCGCTCGCCGCGGAGCAGCTCGTCGAGCGCTCGGCGATCCTGCGCGAGGCTGTGCAGCAGGGGCGGCTGACCATCGTGTCGGCCTACTATGAGCTCGGTTCGGGGCGTGTCACCTTCGCCCCGCGGCCGGGTGTCGAGCAGACCGCAGGCACGACCCCCGCATGAAGCGCCTGACCGCAGATTTCCCACCTTCCCTGGTGGTCTTCCTGATCGCCTTGCCCTTGTCCATGGGCATCGCCATCGCTTCTGGCGTGACTCCAGCGCTGGGCCTGGTGACGGCCATCATCGGTGGCATCGTGGTGGGTGTGCTCGGCGGCGCACCGTTGCAGATCAGCGGGCCGTCGGCGGGCCTGACCGTGTTGGTCGTGCAGATGCACCAGGAACACGGCATGAAGACCCTGGCGGTCATCGTCATCATCGCTGGTGTGGTCCAGCTGGGGGCTGGCCTGCTCAAGTTGGGGCGTCTCTTCCAGGCGGTCTCGCCGGCTGTGATCCGCGGCATGCTCGCGGGCATCGGCATCCTGATCGCGTCCAGCCAGTTCCACGTCATGATCGATGACAACATCCACAACAGCGGTCTGGCGAACATCCTCGCCATCCCCGAAGGCATCGTCAAAGCGCTGAGCAACATGGCTGACGAGACCCATGGCGAAGCGGCCTTCATCGGTGTGCTGACCCTGGTTGTGGTGCTCGGTTGGCAGAAATATCGACCCGATCGGCTGAAATCCATCCCCGGGCCGTTGATGGGGGTCGCTGTCGGCGCCATCTCTGCAGCCGTGCTGCAGGCGCCCGTGCGCTATGTCGCCGTGCCCGGCGACCTGTTGTCCCTGATCACCCTACCGGATGCCAACAGCCTGGTCAGCGCGCAGGACGGTGCCGTCATCTTCGCCGGCGTTGCCCTGGCTTTCGTGGCCAGCGCCGAGACCCTGTTGTGTGCCTCCGCTGTGTCGCGAATGCACAACCACGGTCGAACCGACTACGACCGCGAATTGACCGCTCACGGCGTCGCCAACACGCTCTGTGGACTCGTCGGCACCCTGCCGATTACCGGCGTGATATCGCGCTCTACCGCCAACGTCGAGTCGGGCGCGTCGACGCGTTGGTCGGCCGTGATGCACGCCACGTGGATCGCGCTGTTCGTGATCCTGCTGCCCGATGCCCTGGCGTTGGTGCCGACGTCGAGCCTGGCGGCGATCCTCATCTACATCGGATTCAAGCTCATCAACGTCAAGGCGGTCCGAGAGCTGGCCAGTTATGGCTGGCCGGTGGTGGCCATCTTCGTCTCCACCTGCGTCGGCATCGTCGCCATCGACCTGCTCAAGGGCATCATCATCGGACTGGTCCTGTCGGGGCTGAAGCTGATGTACCAGATGAGCCACGTGCACTTCGAACTGGAGCGCAATGGCGAGCGCGTCGAGCTGCACCTGCATGGCTCGGCGACCTTCCTGGGCCTGCCGAAATTGCAGGAGGTGCTGGATGACGTGGAGCCGGGCACCGAGTTGCACGTGCACTTCGACGAGCTGGAGTTCATCGACCACGCCTGCCTCGACCTGCTCAACGGCTTCCGTTCGCGCCACGAAGAGAGTGGTGGCGAGCTGATCGTGGAGTGGGATGAGCTCATGGAGAAGCGTCAGAAGCGGAGCCGTCAGGCGGCAGCAGTGTCGGCTCTGGCGGCTGTGGAGGCGACTGGCGTAGAGGCGGCGGCCCGAGGCGCGGTCAGGTCGCGCGGTCAGGTCGCGCGGTCAGGTCGCGCGGTCAGGTAGCGCGGTCAGGTAGCGCGGTCAGGTAGCGCGGTCAGGT
>CAYTLW010000028.1:16265-39766 GCA_964438735.1 uncultured Enterobacteriaceae bacterium
GCGCGGTCAGGTAGCGCGGTCAGGTAGCGCGGTCAGGTAGCGCGGTCAGGTCGCGCGGTCAGGTCGCGCGGTCAGGTCGCGCGGTCAGGTCGCGCGAACGCCAAGTCGATTGCTAGAGATCAATGAGTTGCATGGCAGAGTTATGATATGTGAGGGTCTGACACCTCGCTATCACAACCCGAACGCCTGGGTCAGGCTGATGCCCGGGATCGCCTTGTCGTATTGCTGCAGCAGGGCGATGAGCTGCGGCTGCACGTCGGCGGCGATTTTGTCGTCCACGGTCTTGCGCAGGCCTTCCATCTTGGTGCGTGGGAACGAGCCGTTCAGAGCGCTGGGGTCGCCGGCGAGGGCGGCGAACAGGCCAAAGAGGGCCACGGCGCCGTCGGCCATGCGCTCGACGATGAGGTCGTAGTCCAGGCTCAACTTGCCGCCGGGCAGGATGGTGATGCCGTTCAGATCCAGACCCTGCAGACTGGCGAAGATGCCCTCCGTCTTGCGGATGGAGATCGGGCTGCCGTGGGCGCGCAGGGAGACGCTCTTGACCGTCGGCTGGCGCGCGTCGCCCTTGAGCGAGGCGTTCAGGCCAAAACGGGCGCCCGCGGGGATCTCCATCTCGGCCTCGCCGCCGGCGATAGGCATCTTGATGGCGCTGTCGAGGTGGAAGCCCAGCTCGGCCGAGGGATCGACGAACTCGGCGGGACCGTCGGCCTCGCCGCCGGGTACGGCGCTGGACGGGTCGATGTCGAAGATGCCGCCCAGGGACTTGAAGGTCTCCAGCGCCTGCGGATCGCTGCCCGGGCTGTAGCCGGGTCGGCGCATGGCGGCGGGCAGCTTGGGCTTGAAGTACTTGTTGGCGACGTAAGCCACGGCCTTGCTGTACAGGCCGTCCGGGCCCAGGCCCTCGGCGGAGGCGGTGAAGGTGCCGCTGTGGAAGTTGTAGCGCAGGCTGTTGATGGTCGCGTCGGGCGCCCAGGGGATGGAAGCGTGCAGACCCGGATCGGCGCCGATGGAGAGCGAGCCATGCCCCACCGAAGCGCGCATGCGGGTGCCGGCGGCCATGGAGACGTCGACGCCGTTGAAGCTGCCGAGGCTGCGGCCGCGCACCGAGGTCGCGGAGATGCCGGCGTAGTCGATGCTGTCCTGGATCTCTTCGGGCGTGGAAGGCACACCTTCGGGCAGATTGGCCAGTGGATTGGTGGTATTGCCGCTGGTCGCCGTGTCGCCAGTGGTGTCGCCGGCTGCGGGTCCGTCGGGTCGCACGGCGGCGGCGCCCTCGGCGTAATTCATGCTGTGCAGGCTGTTGCGCAGGCCGCCTCGTCCTCGTGCCGGTACCGGTCCGGCCGGCTGCGCTGAGCGGCGGTCGGGTTGTGGCGCGGGTCTGGCAGCGGGAGTCGGCATGGTCACCCTCCTGGCGCCGCAAGGGTGGGGTAAGCTGGCCCCGGCTCGCAACAGGTCCGAGCATAAGGTCGCTCAAGGTGGGGTGCGTGGACCCCGAAAATCAGCTTCGGATGCGGCTCAGAACGCGCCTGCCTACGTCGAGCAGAGCGGGATCCTCGCGCAGGGCCAGGAAGACGTAGGGCAGGGCGCCGACCATGGTGGCCAGCACCACGGCGGGGTAGGGCAGGTGCAGCCACACGTCGGCCATGAGGAAGGCTGCGACGCAGGGGGTGGCGTAGATGAGGTGCCGGCTGAGGTGCGCGAAGAAGTGGCCTGCGCTGACCCCGCTGCGGCGCAGGATCACGGTCTGTTGAATCAGCAGGCCAAGGGGCACCAGGGCGCCATAGCAGGCCAGGGCGCCTTCGGGGGTGCCCGTGACCTGCAGGCCGCCCCACAGGGCACCGACCCGGAGCACCAGCATGGTGGCTTGAATGGCGACGTTGAAGCGGTGCATCTCCAAGACGCTCATGAGCACCGTCATGGGAGAGGCGACGAACATGCCGAAGGTCACGGGCGCGATCAGTGCCGCGTAGATGCCCGCGTCGGCCCATCGCTCGCCGAATACCAGGGTCACCGCAGGCGGGCCCAACAAAGCGATACCCAACACTGGCAAGACGCCGACCGCCGTCAACTTCAGCGACACCTGGCGCACGGTGGCGGCGAAGGCTTCCAGGTCACCCCGGGCGTGCTCGGCGGCCGCCCGCTGGAAGAAGACCTGCGCCACAGAGGAGGACAGGAACTGGATCGGCAGCCCGATCAGGCGGTCGGCCATGGCATAGAGGCCGACCACAGCCGGCGAGAACAATGCCGCCAGCACCAGCGGCGGCGACTGCAGCGCAGTCGTGCTCAGCAGCGCGGCCCAGGTATTGACCAGCGGGAATTCGCGGTATCGCCACGCCACCTTGCGGATGCGCGCCAGGCCAGGCCGGACCCAGGCCACCGTGCTCGGTCGCACGGCGATCCAGACCAGGAAGATCAGCGGCAACAGCAGGAGCAGCGAGCTGGTGCGCGCCGCTACCAGGTGGATGCCGTCCTGGTAACCCATCCAGCCGACGCCGATGGTGGCCAGCACGCCTCCGATACTGGCCACGACGCGGACTCCGCTGACCGTGGCGAAGCGTTCGCTGCGTTGGAAATACAGGCTCAGCGGCGCGTTCAGGGAGGTCAGCAGGATGCCGATGGGCAGGATCCACGCCCACGGCAACAGTTCCTCGGCGCCGAGCGCGTTCAGCAACGGTTCGGCCGCAAAACCGGCGAGCAGCGCGCACAGGCTGCTGACCAGCAACGAAGCGGTGACGGCGACGACCAGGACCGCAGCCCCGTCGGCCGGATCCTTGGGCAGCAGCACTGCGTTGTCGTAGCGCAGGCAGGCGGCGAGACCGACCACGGCGCAGATGGTGCCGTAGATGGCGCCGATGCCAAACGCCTCCGGGGCGAAGAGCCGGGCGATGATCGGCGCGCTGAGCAGGGCCACGGCCTGGCCGAGGATCGAACCGCTACTGACGATCAGCACGTTGGCGAGGAAACCACGTCGGCGTGCGGGTCGGGCTGGGCTGGCGGGTTCGGTCACGGCGGGATCCGGTCGCGGCAGGCGACGACGGCGCAGGGTAGCCCGGGCCCGCCGCCACGTCGATCTTCGATGACCGCAGCGATGATCTCGGCTACCCTCCGCGGCAACTATGGTCTGGAGGCCGGTCAACGCGCGCCTCCATGAACCGAAGGTCGCCCCCCCGGAATTCACTCATGATCGGCGTACTGGTCGTCATATTGTTGGTCGCGTTCGGCGTGCTGGCGCTGCTCTTCGACATGAGCGCCCTGGTGCTGCTCAGCTGCGCCGCCATCCCGATCTTCTTGTGGCTGCTTCGAAGACCCGCACACATGGCCGGCGCATGCGTGGCGTTGCACGCGTGGCCGCTGGTCACCTTGGGCGGGGCGGCGGGCATCACGCCGTTCAAGCTGAGCATCGTCGTCCTGGCCGGGCTGACAGCGAACAAGGTCTACCGGGAGGGGTTCGTCTCGATCACCTGGCCGCTGGTGGGCTCCCTGTTGTTCATCCTGGTGGTCAAGCTGATCTCCGACATCTCGGCGACCTATGGCGGCCACTTCTCGAGCCTCTACGAATTCCTCGGCACTTTGCTGTTGATCCTCATGCTGACCCAACTGATTCGCTCGATGGAAGACATGCGGGCGATGGCCATCCCCATCGTCCTGAACCTCATCGCTCTGGGGCTGTATGTGGCCTTTTTCGAAAGCGGCGGCGAACCGGGCTCGCAGTATGTGCGTTTCGATGGCCCGACCGGCAACGCCAACGCCCTGGCCATCGCGGTCCTCGGGCCCTTGCCGCTGGCCTTCGCCGTGGCCTTCGATGGCAGCAGCCGTCGTCTGATTCGCATCGTCGGCGTGGCGGCGGTGGTATTCGGCATCTACTCCATGCTCGGCACGGCGTCTCGGGCCGGTGCCGGTGGCACTGTGCTCGCCTTCATGGTTCTGGGCCTGACCCTGGGCCGCACATTCCGCGTCCGCCTGATGATGATCGCCGCAGTCGCAGTGATCCTGCCCACCGCCTGGTATTTCAGCCCGGCGACCATGACCTATCGTTTGACCGCGACCATTACGGAGGCCGATGAGACCTCCATCAACAGCGGTCCGAAGGTCGGCTTGAGCGAACGCGACGAGCACCTGAGCATGGCCCTGGACATGATCCCGGAGAGCCCCTGGATCGGTCACGGCGCGACCGGCTTCGTCATGCGCCGGACCATGCTCGGCATGACCCGAACCTGGGCGCACTCATCGGTCCTGGGGCTGACCGTGGCGCATGGTGTACCAGCCGCGCTGCTCTACCTGTTCTTGCTGTTGGGCAGCATCTATGTGGCGTGGTTGAACCGAAGGCGCCTGACGGGCTCCAACCACATCCTGATGTGCGGCCTGTTGAGCAGTCTGTGCGGAATTGTCGCCGCGTCCATGATGTTCACCGGCCAGTTCCGGCCCCGTTTGTGGGCCTTTGTGGCGCTGTCTTGGATCATTCATCATCGATTGTCGCGCGACGCGGCACCTGCTCCGCTGCAGCCGTCTGCTCCTACAGAACCGCCGACACCGCTGGCTCCCATCGCCACTCGGCCGCAGCTGCAGCTGTACAAAGGTCACTGAGTCCGATTGGTTGCGAACGGGTCTCCGGGACCGCCCGGGTGCGCCGTTCCTCTGCGTCTTTCAACTGCGGCTGATGCCCACGTCAGCCGTCGAATTCGGAATCGGTCTGATATGGTCTGCCTTGGAGGCGTCTCGCAGGTGAAGATCCGGCCCAGTTGCGACTACGGCACGCACGTTCCACCGCCATGGGCCAGGCGGGTCCTTGTCTTGGTTCTGGTAGGCCTGATGGCCGCCTGCTCGGCGTCGGATGACGCAGCGTTGGATGACCCTGCGGCAGATGGTGGCACCGGAGATGTCGAATACCCGGTGCCGGCAGAGCGCGGGCCCCACGCGGTCGGTACCCGGCGCCACAAATGGGTCAACGCGGCGGTCGACCGCAGCGTCCCGGTGCGCGTCTGGTATCCAGCCAGCGCAGAAGGCGACGGCGACGCCAGGTACATCTCCTTGCTGCAGGGCTCGGCCCATGTGGACGCCGAAGGTCTGGCCGGGCCGTATCCGGTGGTGCTCTTCTCGCACGGCTTTCGGGGCGCCGCCGAGCAGTCATTCTCCATCACCGAGCACATCGCCAGCTGGGGCTACTTTGTCGCCGCCCCCGACCACGTGACCAATACCCTGTTCGCCTTCAGCGCCACCGATCAGGACGCCGCCGAGGTGGCCCGCCTGCGTCCGGTCGACCTGCGCTACGCGCTCGACCGTATCTCCGCGCCGGACTACGAGCTGAGCGTCCAGGTGGACGCCTCCCGCGTTGCCGTCATGGGGCACTCCTTCGGCGGGTGGACGGCCCTCATCGTGGCCGGCGCCCGAGTGCACGTGGCAGAGGCCAACAAGCGTTGTAAGGCGGGCGCGAGCAGCAACCTATTCTGCAAGTACACGGAACTGTTGCCAGACGATCAGAAGGTCGGCGGCGACCCGCCCTGGCCCGGACTGAAGGCAGCCGTCGCCCTGGCGCCGGGTGGATACTCCTCCTTTGGCGACAGCCTGTCCCAGGTGAGCGTGCCGACGGTCGTCTTTGGCGGCACAAAGGACACCAACACGTCCATCGAGGTGGAGATCGATCCGATCTACGCCGGCCTGCCGCCGCCCAAGGCGCGCGTGGTCATCGAAAACGCCGGCCACATGAGCTTCACCGACATCTGCTCCCTGGACTTCGCCAAGACGTTGTTGAAGGAGTTCTGCGGCACCGATGGGATCATCGACGGTGAGCGGGGCAACCAAGTTACGCGGGCCTTTGTGACGGCCTGGCTGGACCGCTTCGTCAAGGAGCGAGAGGCGGCCAGCAACGTGTTCACGACAACACAGGGAGTGGCTTTATTCCCAGAGGCAGTCGTCACCGCCAAGGGTCTTTGACGGCCTATGGACGCCGCTTGCCGCGGACCTTCTTGCCGCCCTTGCCGTCCTTTCCTTTCTTGCCATCCTTGTCGCCGTCGCGCGCCAGGCCGTACTCCAGTTTGGGCGGTGGCTTGGCGCTGCCCTTGCCCTTGAGGTAGTGCTCGAACCATCGCAGCTGACGAAGGTTGTAGTCGTAGCGCGATGCCGCCCGACGATTGCCGTGGCCCTCGCCTTTGTACAGGACCAGGCGCACTGCGACCTTGCCGATGGACTTGAGGTAGCGGAACAGCTCCATGGACTGGCTGGGATGGACCCGCTTGTCGCTGTCCCCGTGCACGATGAGCAAAGGCGTGCGGCCCTGCTCGACGTGGTGCAACGGACTGCGCTCGCGCATGTAGTCCCAGTGCTTCCATGGCCAGCGGCGGGCGTGAACCAGGTACATCTCGTTGGGGATGTCCGTGGTCCCGAACTTGCTCACCAGGTCGCTGATGCCGACGAACATGACCGCCGCAGCGAAGTGTTTCGTCAGCTTCGTCGCTGCCCACGCCGCTGCGTAGCCGCCGTAACTGCCGCCCGTGATGCCGATTCGCGCCTTGTCCGCCAGCCCGGTGGCGACCAGGTGCATGGCTCCGTCCACCAGGTCATTGAACTCGGCGCCAGCGTAGTCGCTCTGGCTGGACATGGAGAACGCCACCCCGCGACCGGTGCTGCCGCGGTAGTTGGGGTAGAAGACGGCGAAACCGCGACCGGCGGCGACCTGTCCGGGATGCCCGTAGCCCGTCACCCAGCCGTTGGCCACGTGCGCTTCCGGGCCGCCGTGCACGCCGAGGATCAGCGGGTAGCGTCGGCCTTTCTTCTCATTGAGGGGCCGGACCAGCACACCGCCAATGCGTAGCCCGTCGCGTGCCTTGAAAGAGATGACCTCCTGGCGACCCATGCGCACCTGGTCGAGCCATGGGTTGTTGTTCGTGATGCGGCTACCGGCCCCGGTCGCTGCGTCGATGGCATAGACCTCGCGCGGATGCTCTGGCCTGTCGACCAGGGCGCCTATGACCCGCCCATTCGTTGATATGGTCAGGCTGCGCACGATGCCAGCGGGGCTCTTCAACCGGCCGCGCTTGCCGGCGATGGTGACCGTGTCGAGTACGCTTTGCTCACCGCGGTGGCCGACAAAGACGAGCGAATCGGGGCTGCGCCAGGCCGCCTGGAAGACGTGCCCGTCGTACTTCGGAAGCAGATCTCGCACCCGCTTGCCCTCGGCGTTCAGCAGCCAGAGGCGACCGGCCCGAGGGTCGTGTTTGTCCACCGAGCCGATGAGCGCCAGGTGTTTGCTGTCCGGGCTCCACCAGAAGCGGCCCAACTTGCCCACATGCGCCAGCTTGCCGACGACGGCGCGCCGCTCCACATCGACGATAAACAGCTGGCGCTTCATGATCGCGTCGTCGACCAGCGGTGTCGGCGCGATGGTCAGCGCGACCCGCTTGCCGTCCGGGCTCGCAACGGGATTGGAGACGCTGCCCGGCAACTCGAATGGCAGCGGAGAACTCGGCTTCTTCCCCTTGCCTTCCGGCCCGCGCAACGTGTCGATGAACAGTCGCCACGGGCGATTCTGCTCTTCGACAATTCGCTGGGTGAAGCCATGCTCGGCGCGCTTCTTGTCGTGTCGCTTGAGTTCGCTCCGGCCCACATAGAGCACTCGCTTGCCGTCCGGATGCAGCGCGTAGCCACGCAGCCCGCCCTTGGGATCCAGCCCCTTGTACGACTCTCCTCCGCCCGCGGGGATCAGCCAGAGCGCGGGCTTCTTGTCTCCGCTACGCTTGGCGATATAGGCGATGGCGTCGCCCTTGGCAGTCCAATGGATATGGCGCACCGAGACCTTGCCATGCACAAACGCCCGATCCACCCCGTCGCGTCCGGCCACCCGGAGTTCGCGCCAGGCCGGCCCATCACCCTTGGCTTTCGGGTCCCGCTGCACCGCGCGCACCCAGGCAAATCGGCCGCCGTCGGGGCTCACTCGCACCTCGAGGGCGCTGCGCAATCGTGCGACGTCGTCCACGGACATGGGGCGGTCGACATTGTCGGGTCGGTCGGGCCGCGCCAACGCAGGACCCGGCGCGCAGCCGGCAGCCAGCAAAACGGCAATACAGAGGAGTCGCAGCGACGTGGGCATGTGTTCTCTGGTTCAAGTGTCGGGGGTGGGCAGGCGATGGTGCAGCCGGCGCAGTCGATGCGCAAGGCCCGTCTCGGGAGGGTCAGGTATTGACACTTGACATCTTTGGGGCGATTCGTGAAACCAGAAGCCCCATCCACAGAGGGTCAGGTATTGACACTTGACACCTTTTGCCGGCACGGAGGCCCCGACCATGCGACTGCCAAGACTCGATCACCCGGGCGCGCGACATCACGTCATGAATCGCGGTGCGCGCCGAGAGGCCGTGTTTCCAGACGACCAATCACGAGAGATCTTTTTGGAATTACTCGCGGATCTGCCAACTAGATTCAGCGTGCGCGTGCATGGCTACGCCCTCATGCCCAACCACTATCACCTGATGCTGGAGTCCGTGCGGGGTGTTTTGCCGCGAGCGATGCGGCATCTGGGCGGCGAGTACAGTCGCCGAATCAATACGACGTACCACTGGGATGGCCCGCTGTTTCGTGGGCGCTACCGAAATCGGCTTGTGAGTACAGAGGAGTATTGGCGCTACCTGCTGCTGTACCTGCACGCCAACCCAGTGCGAGCTGGGTTGTCGGAGCCAGCCGAAGCGGCGTGGACGAGTCATCAGGCCTATCAGGATGAAGGGGATCGACCCGAGTGGTTGCGGACTGACGAGATTCTCAGGCTTTTCGGCAGTCGCGCCCGGTATGCGCAAGCCTGGCAGGAGATGGCCGATGGCGACTCGAAGCCGCCACCGGGCTTTTCTCCGGAGAACCTCTGGCGACCGGAAACCACCGGTGCGGTGACGGGCGTCGAGATTCCGGACACGACTTTCGATGTGGCCGACGCGCTCAAGGCGGTGACCCGTGTGACTGGCGTGTCGCTCGACGACCTTGTCGGCCCGCCAGGCCGGGGACGGCGTCATCCCGCCAAGTGGCTGGCTGCCTGGTGGATGAGTCGCCGATGTGGCATCCCGCATGGCGGAATCGCGGACGCATTCGGCATCGGCCACGACGCAGTAAGTCGCAATATCCGTCGGGTGGAGCAACGCCGTGAGAGCGACGAACGGTTCCGTGATTGGATCGCCCAGCTTCAAAAGGTGTCAAGTGTCAATACCTGACCCCTTTTAGGTGGGGCGTTTGGTGACGCGAATGGCGTGAAAGGTGTCAAGTGTTGATGCCTGATTCTCTATAGCGCGCCCAGCAGGACTCGAACCTGCGACCGTCGGCTTAGAAGGCCGATGCTCTATCCAGCTGAGCTATGGGCGCGGGGCGCGCTTGGCGCGGCGGGGAGGATTCCACCATGGTGGTCCGCTGTCTAGCGGTGGCTCGCCGGAGGTTGTTCCGGGGGAATGGGGCGTGGATTTCGCATCCCTGGGCCGAGGCGCTACCCTGTGCCGACGTGTCGTCGCGGCTGTGACGGCCTCATTTGGAGCTTTATGACCCGCCCTTGGCTCATCGCTTGCGCCTTGTTGCCGCTGCTCTGGATGCCGGGTTGCGGTGAGCCAGAGCCGAGCGCGCCGGCGGTGGATGCTGGCGGTGGCGGGCCGGTGTTTGGCGATGTGGCAGACGCCGGTGGACCGGTGCCTTCGAGCTGTGCGGCGGTGGACGATTGTGCGCCCTGGTCGCGGGTGTGTGACACGGCGGCGGGCAAATGCGTCGACTGTCTCGACAACGGTCACTGCGCTGGCGGCGAGGCCTGTCAGGGGCGGGTATGTCTGCCTTCGAGCTGCGAGGCCGGGCAGCGGTTGTGCAAAAGCCTGCGTGTGGCGGCGGCTTGTAAGGGTGACGGATCGGGATTCAAGGTGACCGATTGCACCACGTCGCAGACCTGCGTGGACGGCGTCTGCAAGACCATGCTCTGCGTTCCCGATTCGGTCGTCTGCAACGGTGCGGGAAGCGCGCGACTGGTCTGCAACGGGCGCGGCGATGCGCAGGCTGCCAAACCCTGTCCTGGTGGCAGCGTCTGCGTGGCCGGGGCGTGCAAGACGCTGGTCTGCGGGGCTGGCAAGACCGACTGCAAGAACGGCCATGTGCTCACCTGCGCCGACGACGGTTCGCAATGGAAGGTGACGCCCTGTGGCGACAAGGAGAGCTGCGATCCAGGCTACGGCAGCGGCGGCGAGGCGTCGTGCAAGGGCTGGGCGTGCACACCGGGGGATGGCTTCTGCGTCGATGGCAAGGCCATGAAGTGTGCCGACGATGGCCTGTCGGCCGGCATGGCGGCCAACTGCAATGACCTGGACGCTGCCGGCAAGCCGCAGGTATGCCTGGCGGGCAAGTGCCTGTCGGTGAAATGTCAGCCTGGCACTTTTGTCTGCCTGGGCTGGACCTCGCTGGGCAAGTGCGCCTCTGATGGGCAGAGTTGGCAGAAGACCTCCTGCGGCAAGGACTTCGTCTGCGAAGGCAGCAAGTGCGTGCCCGCGGTGTGCATCGCCGGCAAGGGCTACTGCGAAGATGGTAAGGCGATGCTGTGCAACGCGCTGGGGTCCAAGGGGCAGTTCATCGAGGACTGCAAGATCCAAGCGCTGGACTGCGCAGCCGGCAAGTGCGGGTTGATCAAGTGCATTCCGGGGATCGCGGTGTGCAGCAAGGATAAATCCAAGCTGCTCGTCTGCGATGAGTTCGGCCAGAAGCAGCTGGAGCAGCCCTGCCAGAAGGGACAATTCTGCGTTGGCAAGAAGTGCGTGACCGCCGTGTGCGCGCCCGGCGCAAAGCAGTGCAAAGACGGCAAGCCGCTGGACTGCAATGGGGATGGTACGGCGTGGATTCCGCAGCCGGAGTGCATCGCCGGCAGCGCCTGTTCCGAGGGCGTGTGCAAGAAGCAGGATTGCAAACCCGGCGCCAAGAAGTGCGATGGGCCGGGTGCCGTGCTGGTCTGCAACAAGAACGGCGTTGGCTATTCGCCACAATCCTGTCCGGCCGGTCAGGTCTGCATGGACGCGGCGTGCAAAGCACAGCTGTGCACGCCGGGCTCGTCCTGGTGCGACAAGGCGGTGGCCAAGACCTGCGACGTCACAGGACTCGCCATCGCCAACACCGTCGACTGCGGCAAGGCGGGCAAAAGCTGCAAGGGCGGCATCTGCGTCGAGAAGGGCTGCGGAGACGGCGAGTGCACCAAGTCCATCGGCGAGACGTGCACCTCCTGCGCCAAAGATTGTGGCGCCTGTCCTCCCGATGGCTGCAAGGCGCTGCCGGCCGCAGGTTGCCAGGGATGTGCGTGCGAGAAGTGCGTATGTGACTTCGACGGCACCTGCTGTTCGCAGTCGTGGAGCGGCTTGTGTGCCACGCTCTGCCAGACCGCCTGCACCAACACGTGCAAGTAGGGCCTGCTTCCCTTCGAACGCCTCGCGTGGGCGCGCTCGGGCGTGCGCCACAAAAGTTGCCGGTGTGGTGGGGCCGGGGCTACCCTGAGCCGTCCACCGCGCGCCAGACCGCCATCGCCGGGGACCCGGATCCCAAGATGAGATGCGCACGCCCGCTCCCACTGACCCGCCGCGCAACCCTGGTTGCCGTGGCGATGGCCTCAGGCCTGGCGATTCCGTCGGCCGCCCTGGCCCTGGATATCGATGTCGACGGCCTCGACGACGCCTGGGAGCTGACCTGGTTCGGCGAGTTCAGCCAGACGGCTGATGACGACTTCGATGGCGACACATTGACCAATGGTCAGGAGCAGACCCTCGGCACGAATCCGACCATGAAGGACAGCGATGGCGACGGGTTGGGCGACCAGCAGGAGCTGTCGCCGGCCAATGGCGTGGCCAAGAGCAACCCGCTCAAGCTGGACACCGATGGCGACGGCCTCGAAGACGGCGAGGAGGTGCTGAAACACGGCACCAGCCCGGCCGATACAGACTCGGATAACGATGGACTGGACGACTACGCCGAGGTGGTGACCTACAAGACCGACCCCAAGGCGGTGGATAGCGACGGGGGCTTCTCGGATGACGGGGTCGAGGTGCACGTGCACAAGACCGACCCGACCAATCCGGCCGACGACAAGAAGGATAGCGACGGCGACGGGCTGACGGATTACCAGGAGTTGAACATCTACCTGACCAATCGTCTGCTGGCCGATAGCGATGGGGACGGGCTGAAAGATGGCGCCGAGGTCAAGGTGCACAAGACCGATCCGACCAAGACCGACAGCGATGAGGACGGTCTGGGCGACGGCGCGGAGGTCAACAACTACGGCACGTTGCCCTACGAAAAAGACACCGACAAAGATGGCTTGAGCGATGGCGACGAGGTGCTGAAATACAAGACCAAACCCTTCTCCATCGACTCCGATTACGATGGCCTGAAGGATGGCGACGAGGTTCACAAGCATAAATGCAGCCCGCTGGTGCCAGATACCGACGGCGGCGGTGTGCTCGATTCCGTGGAGGTCTACGACGGCGCCGATCCGGCCGATCCCAAAGATGACGTGGGCAAGGATCCCGACGGCGACGGGCTCAGCACCAACTTCGAAAAGAAGGTGAGCAAGACCGACCCCCAAGACATCGACACCGATGGCGACCGGCTGACCGATGGCGAGGAATACTTCAAGCTCTACGACCATCTGCACACCGAACCGCTCGACCCGGACACCGACGAAGACGGGCTGCTGGACGGCAACGAGGGCGGTCCGATCAAGGGCAAGCTGCCCGGTCCGCCCATCTACTCGACCTCACCGACAGACGCCGACAGCGACGGCGACAAGCTGCCCGACGGAATTGAAGCGGGCCTGGCCACGGCCCAGAAGAGCGCCAAGGGCATCTCCAGTTCGGAGGGCTTCAAGGGCGACGCCGATCCGACGTCCAACACCTCGCCCGCCGACGGCGACAGCGACAACGATGGCCTGCTCGACGGCGAAGAGGACAAGAACCTGAACGGCAAGTGGGATGCGGACGAGACCGACGCCACCAATCCCGACACCGATGGCGACACCATGGATGACGGCTGGGAGGTCATCTACAGCAAGCCCGGTGGCAGCAGCCCGCCCCTGACGCCGCTGAAGAATGATGCCGCCAAGGACAACGACGGCGACGGGCTGACGAATCTGGACGAGTACCAGATGAAATGGCCGGCCAGTAACGGCATCCCCAAGTCCAATCGCACCAATCCGCGCAGCGTCGATACCGATAAGGATGGCCTCAACGACAAGGTGGAGGTGGAGGGCAACTACGGCGGCCCCCATCCGCTCTGGCAGGGCACCAATCCCACCGACAAGGATACCGATGACGATGGCCTGGCCGACGGCGTGGAGGACAAGAACGAAAACGGCTACGTGGACATTGCGACGGTGGTCGGTGGCGTCAAACTGCCGCCCGAGACCAATCCGCGAGTCAATGACAGCGATGGCGACGGGCTCCTCGATGGCGCAGAGGACAAGAACCACAATGGGGTCTGGGAGCCGAACAAGGGCGAGACCAGCCCGGTGGACTCGGATTCTGATGACGACTTCCTGACCGATGGCGCCGAGGTCAAGGTGTGGGGGACCAATCCCAACAAGAAGGATACCGACGGCGACGGCATCGATGATCCGGTCGAGCTCGGCAAGGCGGGCGACCCGGATCCGTCGACCAAGACCAATCCCAAGAAGAAGGATACCGATGGCGATGGCATCCCGGACAACGTGGAGGATGCCAATCAAGACGGCAAGGTGGACAAGGGCGAGACCGACCCGGCCAAGAAGGACAGCGACGGCGATGGGCTGCACGACGGCGTTGAGGACAAGAACAAGAACGGCAAGGTGGACGAAGGGGAGACCAGCCCGATCGATCCCGACAGCGACTACGACAACCTGCTCGATGGCTTCGAGGACAAGAACAAGAACGGCAAGGTGGACTTCGGTGAGACGGATCCGACCAATCCCGATACCGACAATGGCGGAACGATCGACGGCAAGGAGGTGGCCTCCGGCACCAGCCCCATCGCGCCTTATGACGACTATGATGGCGATCCGGACGGCGACGGGCTGAACACGGGCGTTGAGATCAAGCTGGGCCTCTCACCGACCGCCACCGACAGCGATGGCGACACCATCAACGACCACGACGAGACCGACGGCGGCAAGAAGATCGACACCGATGGTGACGGCAAGATCGACGCCCTCGACAGCGATAGCGACGCCGATGGCCTGGCCGACAAGCTCGAGGCGGGCGACGCCGATCCCAAGACCAAGCCCGTGGACAGCGATGGCGACGGCGTCGGTGACTGGCGCCAGACCGACAGCGACAGCGATGGGCTCGCTGATGGCAAAGAAGGCAAGTACGGCACCGATCGCACCAAGGCGGATACCGATGGCGACGGCATGAAGGATGGCGCCGAGGTGGACGCTGGCGTCGACCCGCTGGATCGCGACAGCGACGATGACGGCCTGGTCGATGGCGACGAGGCGCTCACCGACGCCGATGGCGACGGGCGGACCGCGCCGCTCGATCCGGACTCTGACAACGACGGGCTGTTCGATGGCACCGAGCTGGGCGTGACGAAGCCGGATCCGGGCACAGACGTGACCCGGCGTAGCTTCATCGCCGACGCGGATCCGTCGACCAAGACCAACCCCAACAGCCCCGACAGTGATGGCGACGGGCTCCGGGATGGCGCCGAAGACGTCAACCACGACGGCAAGTTGGATGGTGGCGAGTCCGACGCCGCCGACGCGTCCATCAAGCTGGTCCTGACCGATAGCGACGGCGACGGCCTGCCAGATGCCGAAGAGGCCTTCCTGGGCAGCGATCCGGGCGACGCCGACAGCGATGACGATGGCCTGGTCGACCTGGCCGAGTGGAACTTTGCCGCCGATACCGATGCCGATGGCGCGCGCGATTGTGTCGATCCCGACAGCGATGGCGACGGCCTGCCCGATGGCCTGGAACGGGGGCGCACGACGCCTGCGCCGGCGACCGATCTGCTGCCGCGTAATTTCGCCGCCGACCTGGACCCGGCCAGCACCACCTCGCCCCTGCTGTACGACACCGATGGCGACGGGCAGCGAGATGGCGCCGAGGATCGCAATGGCAACGGCCGCGTCGATGGCAATGAAGGCGACCCGGTGAGCATGGCCAGCAAGTCCACCCTGGCCGACGCCGATGGCGATGGGCTGCTGGATGCCGAAGAGGCCCGCGCCGGCAGCGATAAGAACGACGCGGACAGCGATGACGATGGCGTGCCCGACGGCGAGGAACATAACGCGATCTTCGATACCGATGGCGACGGCCTGCCGGGTGCCCTGGATCCCGACTCCGACGACGACGGTCTGGCCGATGGCATCGAATACGGCGTCGTTGCACCCGGCCCCGGCACCGATGCCAAGCGTGGCTTCTTCTACGCCGACGCCGACCCCGCCACGCGCACCTTGCCGCTGGCCGCTGATAGCGACGGCGATGGCCAGCGCGATGGCTTCGAAGACGGCAACCATGACGGCAAGCTCGATGCGGATGAGGGGGACCCGCTGGACGCTGGCAGCAAGTCCAGCGCCGCCGATAGCGACAACGACGGCCTCTCGGATGCGGAAGAAGAGCTGGTCGGTGCCGACCCGGCCGACGCAGACAGCGATGACGATGGCGTCATGGATGGCGCCGAGCATGACGCGTTCTTTGACCTCGATGGCGACGGAACGCCTTGCGTCCGCGATTCGGACAGCGATGATGACGGCATCCGCGATGGCACCGAGCGCGGCCTCGAGCAGGCTGCAGCGGATGCGCTGGGCGAGGCCACGCGTAAGGATACACGCCACTTCTCGCCTGACCTGGACCCGCTGACGCGCACCTTCGCCGCCGTTGCAGATAGCGATCGAGGCGGCCTGCACGACGGCATCGAGGACTTCAACGCCAATGGTCGTAAGGATTCTAATGAATCGGATCCGCGCGACCCGATTGACGACGTTTTCAGCAACGACGACGTCGATGGCGACGGACTGGATAACGACTACGAGATCCAGATCGGCACCAACCCGGTCAAAGCCGACAGCGACGGCGACGGCATCCCGGACGGCGTCGAGGTGGGCGACAAGAAGGTGGCGCGGGATACTGACGGCGATGGCAAGATCGACGCCCTGGACCTGGACAGCGACGACGACGGACTCTCTGATACCGCCGAGGCCGGCGCCGAACCGGCCTCGCCTCGCGATACCGATGGGGACGGCAAGGGAGATTGGATCGACGTTGACAGCGACGATGACGGGCTGGGCGACGGGCCGGAGTTCGCGGTCTACAAGACCAATCCCTACGTGGCGGATACGGACGGCGGCTCGGTGTCCGACGGCAAGGAGGTGCTGGTCAACAAGACCGATCCCCTGGACCCCAACGACGACCTCTTCGGCATCGGTGAAGGCGCACACATCGGCGGCAGCGCGTTGTGGTCCTGCAGCGCAGGCGGCGGTCTGGGCGGGGCCGCCGGCGGCGGACTGCTGGTCCTTTTGTTGACGGTCCTGGCGCTGGTCGGGCGGCGGCGTTTGTCGGCATTCGTGGTGCCGATGTTGCTGATGTTCGCGCTGAGCGCGCCGACGGCCGGGCATGCGATCGACGTGCCCCAGGTGCCGCAGATGCGCATGAACCTGGATGACCAGGGCGTGCTGGGCGTCGACGCGGCGGTGAGCGCGCGACCCTTCGAGCCCATCGTGGTGACCGACCTGCAATACCTGTCACGGCCGCTGGTGGTGCGCGAAGATGGCGTGGTCGCCCGCAACCTGCTCTACGAGCGCATGGCCCTGAGTCTGGGCGGCTCCATGCGAGTCTGGCAGCAGCTCAGCGTGGCGGCGCGTTTCGATGTGGCGCTCTTCCAAAATGGCAACAAACCGCCCCGATATGGCTCGGGAGCAGGGCCCGTCGACGACCTGGCAGCCGGCGACCCGACGCTGTCGTTGAAGTACGTCTTCCACCCGGAGGTGGAGGGCCACGTGGGCTACGCCTTCACCCTGCCCATCAGCCTGCCCTTCGGCAACGACCAGGCCTACATGGGGCGCAGCAGCCTGGCCGTCGATCCGACCCTGGTCGCCTCGTTGCGGCGCGGTCCGTGGCGCCTTGCTGCCAACCTGGGCACCCGCCTGCAGTCGACCCAGGTGACCTACAACCTCGAGGACGGACCTGTGCTTCACGTGGACGTGGCCATGAGCCGGCTGGGTATCGCGTCGGCGCTGGATCAGCCGCGCTGGTGGCTGGATGTGGCCCTGTCCTGGCAGACGCCGCTGGATGGCCCCTTCCGAGACATGTACCTGGAACGCCTGGAGGGTCAGGTCTCGGTGCGATTGCCCATGGGATTCGGCATGCACGTGCTCTTTGGCACGGGTGTGGGTCTGTGGCCCGGCTTCGGCGTGCCCCTGGTGCGGCCCTTCATGGCCCTGCGCTACACCGAACCGGCCAGCGCGCCGGGGGCGCCGCGCGTGCGCAAGGTGGACGATCCGTTGGGCGTGCCGGGTATGTAGCTCAGGAATCCAACTCAAGGCGCCGCGGCCAGCAGGCTCTTCACGGCTTTGGCCAGCGCCGTGCCCAGTGCGCCCGCATCCACCTTGCTGACGGCCCGTTTGGCGGCCAGGATTCGGCCCTTCTTCACGTCCACCAGGCGCAATTCGACCACCAGTGAGCCGGCGAACTCGGCCACATTGCCCATCACCAGGCGCCTGGCACCAGCCAGCTTGCCCATGCGCACGGCCGTCTTGCGATCGAAGTGACGGGTTCGCTGCATCTTCTGCTCGGCGAGGATGGCGTGCATGCGGCTGCGCTCGACCACCGGCGGGCCTCCCACAGCGCTGATGGCCGTGATGACCATGCCGGCGACCATCTCGCCCAGCCCGGCGCGCTCCACCTCGCTGCCTGCGGTGCCCAGGGGCATCACGGCCACGGTTGCGCCCGTGAGCTTGTTGGCGGCCGCCGCCGGGGTCGAGATCTGCTTGAGCTGCATCTGCAGCAGGGCGTCGTTCGGCGCCTTGGCCAGGGCGCCAAAGAGGTGCTTCATGGCGTCGTTGCGCTTGTCGGCGGCGGCATATGCGGTGGCCAGATTCGCCGGGTAGATGGGGTTGTCCGGGTCGGCCTGGGCCGCCTTGTTGAAGGACTGCACCGCCAGCTCGATCATGCCCCGCTGCAGCCAGGCCAGGCCCATGCTGTTGTTGGCCTCCGGGTCGTCGGCGAGCCCCTTCTGCATGGCCTTGGTCCAGGCGGCGATGCCCTTGTCCAGTTGGCCATGGTCCACCAGCAGACGGGCGCGCAGGGCCAGGGCCTTGAGATCGTCTCCCTTTGCGGGCCCCAGGGCACGGAGCGCGGCCTTGAACAGGCCCTGGGTGCGCAGCATGCGGGCTTGCCAGCGCCGGCGAGTGGCAGCGTCCAGCCCGACAGAAGCTGACATGAACATCGCCTTGATGGCGCGGTCATCCTTGCGGCGGATGAGCACATCGAAGACCTCAGGATAGCGCCACGCCTGGGCGCCCTTGACCCGCAGTGATGCGGCCAGCGCCTCCAGGTGTCGGGTCCGAGCGGATGGTCGGCCGGCGGCGTCGGCCAGGCGGGCGCCGGCGGCGTGCAGATCGGGGAGCTTTTTGTGACGCGCGGCGAGTTTGTCGATCTCTGCCAGGTAGGTCGCTGCCAGCGCTTTCGGCACCTGCGGCGACGCCATGCCGGCGATACCGGTCTGCATCACGCGGCCCGACCAATGCTTCAGTTGCCGCGCCCGCGCCCGTGCGGCGATCGCGTCCATGATGTCGCCCTTGCCGGATGCCAGGGCCAGCGCGGCGTCCCACCAGCCGGCCGCCAGCCGGCCCCTGGCCCGGGCGGGCGCGTTGGCGATGGACTCGGCCCCGATCGCCCCCTCCCACTTCAGCGGGGTCCGACGCTTGCCGCCCCGCCGGCGATAGAGCTTGATGTGGCCGATGTCTCGCTCGACCACGGCCAGCAGGCGCCCGTCGCCCAGGGGCGAGCTCACCGCCACCACGTTGAAGGCGTAGGGGCCGTCGCCCGGCCGCGCGTGGGGCTTCCTGGCGCTCAGCGGGGTGCCATTGCGCATGGCCGAGACCAGCTTATCGCCTTCGAAGACCAGGACCTGGCTGTGATACCAGAAGACGGTCCTGCCGGCGGCGAAGGCACAGCCCTGGGCGGTGGGCAGCCGGGCGGCGGACAACGTCTTGCCGAGGTCGCTGCCGTCCAGCTTCAGGGTCCACAAGGGCTTTGATTTGCGTCGCATGTCGTCGCCCAGCGCGGAGAGGCTGACCACCTTGCGGTCGGCGGACAGACCTGCAGCCATGGGGCGGCCGTCGGGCAGGCTGCCGCAGGGCAGGACGGCCTTGGCGGCGTTGCCGGGCAGGAAGGCACGGTGCAGTTCCATCTTGCCGACGATGCGTCCCTTCTTGTCGGTGCGCACGGCCAGCATCGGCCACGCCTGGGTGGCGATGAAGCCGCCGTCGGACGCTGCAAAGAGCTGGCAGGTGGTGCCCAGGCCCAGCGACTTGGGCGAGAGGGCCTCACTGACGGCCTGTCCCGGGCCCAGGCGATGCACCTTCTTGTCCCGTTGCGCGCAAAGGAAGAGCGCGTCGCCCCGCGGCACCAGGTGGAACATGGTCGGGTAGGCCATGACGGCGCGGGCGAAACGTCGGCGATCGAGGCGTCCATCACGATCCAGGAGCAGGTAGTCGCTGCCGCCCACCAGGACCAGCCCGCCGCGTCCGTCGGGACCCCAGGCCATGAAGCGCAGGGGAGGCGCAACCGGCATGGGCGCGGTCGTCGCCGAGGGCTGCAGGGTGATCGCGTGCACGTAGGCGCCGTCCCCATCAAGCGGGGCCGCGGCGCTGGCGGGTGCGGCGGCCAGCCCGAGGCCCAAGCAGAGGGCCCGGCAGAGCAGCCGGGCGATGAACGCGGTCGGATGGATGCGGGACATGGCGGACTCCTGACGCATGGTCAACGGTCTACCCCTTTCCACCATCGGACGGAAGTGCGGTCGGCGATCGACGCGCCCGGCATGCGCCACGTCAGGTCCACCTGTCTTGTTGTGACGGGGGGGGCGTGATACGTGTTTTCGTCCTGTTTGCCGCTGTGATTGGGAGCCATCATGTCCAAGGTCGCCGAGTTCTGGCAGCGCTTTCCTGTGCTGTTCTTCGTGCTCACCGGAGCCCTCCTCTACATCGGCAGCACGGTCGCCGGTGACCTGGGCCGGCTGGCCACCTACGTGTACCTGGACACGCCGGAGCCGCTGGAACGGGTCCAGGAGACGGTGCTCGCCGCCGCCGAAGATGACCTGGCCAAGGCGCGGGGCGTGGTCGGCGCGTCGTGGCCCTACGCCTGCAGTCTGAATCCGGACAGCGGCAAGATCGACTTCGAGGAGGCCTCCTGCGCCAACGCGCTCAATGAAAAGACGCCCTGGCCACAGACCGCTCGCAAGACCATGACGGCGTTGATGGCGCTCAATCTGAAGGTCGGCGAGCTGCGCCTGGCCGCCGCTGGCTATGACGGCGATGCCGATCGCTCGGCCTGGTCACATTTCTCGGGCGGCCGTGCGGTGGGCAAAGTGGCCGACGGCCGTGCCATGCTGGCCAAGTTGGACGTGAGCGGCGAGGACAAGGACAAGATCAAGCCGCGCCAGCTGATGCGCCTGGCGGCCATGTCCGTGGCGCTGGCGACCAGCCAGGCCGACACGGCCAAGGGCTTCGAGGAGTCGTTGACCGGCCATGCTTATCGCACGTTCACGCGGGTGGCGACCAGCGCGGCGTTTGCGCTGCTCTTCTTCATGGTCCTGGGTGTGGCCCAGGCCGGATTGCGTCGCGGCGGCTCGACCTGGCGCTGGCTGTGGGCCCTGGTGGTGGCTCTGAGCGTAGCTTTTGTGGCTGCCCCGGACGCCTTCTCTTCCTTCGACCTGCGGGCGGCCGGTGAAGGCAAGAACTCCGGCGGCGCCCTGCTGGACGCCCCGGCTATCGTCCTGTCGCAGATCATGCACTTCGTCGCCCAGGTCTTCGCCGGCCTGTTCTCGGCGGGTGCGGCGGCGCGGGCCCTGATGCTGGGCTTGTTTGGCCTGCTCTTCTTCCGTCGCACGGCCCTGGGTGCGCTGTTCGCCATCTACGCCCTGTTGTTGCTGCCCCACTGGTTCGACGGCAGCGGCTGGGCGTCCAGCCTGGTGTTCAGCCCCTTCAATCCGGACGCCTTCGAAGCCTCGGTGCTCCTGCCCCTGCTGGTCTGGCTGACGGACATCGCGGTGGTGCTGCTGGCGGCGCTGCTCTCCCTGGGAGCCTGGGAGGTGCTGGGCACGGCCGCGGTCGACCGGGCAGAGGCGCTCATGGACGAGGTCGTGGACGAAGAGGAGGTGGCCTGATGCGCACCCACAAACTCCTCAGCCGACTCGCCCGCGGTCTGTGCGTGTTCGCTTTGTTGCTGCCTTTGCTGGTCGGCTGCGCGCGCGATCGCTTCGCCACAGAGAACAAGGAGCCACCGCCCGTCGCCGAGAAGCCCCTGCAAGTGCGCGAGGCGGAGCCCGAGCCCGAGCCGGAACCCGAGCCCGAGCCTGAGCCGGCGGCGCCTGCCTTCGGCGAGGAAGAGGGCGAAATGCCCGCGGCGGCTCCGGCAGGTGGCGCCGATGCCGCGTCGTCGCGGTTCCGCCCGCTGCTCACGGTGCCCGCATGAGAGGCTTTGATGGGGTCCCGATGGGACGCTTCCTGGCCGGGGTCGCAGGACTCTGCCTGACCCTGGCAGCCTGCCATCCCACCGACCGTTTCGCCTCGTCGTCGGCCACTGGCGAGAGCGCCAAATCAGCCATCGATGGCCAGACCGTCGTCGACCTGGGCGTGGGATCGTCGCGCCCCGTGGCCATGCCCAACCTCTTCGGTGGTCAATGGCCCGGCGTCAGCGGCAGCGAGCGGCCGCGTGGGCTGACCTTCCGGGCACGCTCCGCTCCCTCCAGACCGGCCCGGGCGCCCGGCAAATACGGCAAGAGCGATCGCTGGAAGAAGAAGGATCGCTGGAAGAAGAAGGATCGTTGGAAGAAGAAGGATTACCGCAGCAAGAAGAACGACTGGCGAAAAGACAAGCGCCCGGCCAAAGCCGAACGTCATCGCTGGCCGTCAGAAGACGCCGCCGCCAAGGGAGAGCCGGGCACGGCCTCGGCCTTTGGCGCAAAGGCGGCCAAGGCGCCACGTGGTGCCAGCAGCCTCATGGAATTGCTGGCAGCGAGAAAAGGGCGCAGCGACCTGGATCGGGCCAAGGTCCAGGTGGACAGCATGGTTCGAGAAATGCAGCGCATGATCGAGCGCATGAAGAGGGTCGGCGACAATCCCCGCCGCCTGGCCCGCATGTCCAAACGCTTCCAGCGCTACGCCGAGCGCATGAAGAAGCGGGGCGACCAGATCACCAAGGACCTGTCCAAAAGCGACAAGAAGGAGCTGGAAGCCTATGCCAAGAAGGAGGTTGAGCCCCTGATTGGTGATTTCGTGGCCGCCATGGTCAAGGCGCAGAAGGCGAACGCGAAGTAGCGCCGGCGACGGACCGAACGCCGGCAGGTGACCCCCGGGCCCGCTGGTGCTAGAAGAAGGGCGCTCGATCGGTGGTGCCTATGTATTCAACCTCCCTCAGCCGCGCGTACCGAGAACGTCGCGACGCGATGACGGAGAGCTTTCCGGCTGGCATGGCGTTCCTGCAGGCGCTCGAGGTCCTCTGCGAGGGCGAGACCGGCTTCCACATGGGCACGGCGAAGAACGTGCAGTTCTACCTCCACGAGTCCTTCCTCTTCCACCTGCGGCTGATGGAGCCCCACTCCGACACCCCGGTGTTGATGTTGTCGCCACAACATCACGGTCAGCTGCGCGATGGCACCCACGACGGTTCGCACCTGCTCTTCCGTCGGCGCATTCATAAGGTGATATCGACCCTGCGCCTGACCGGTATGCACGTCATGCGTCAGCAGCGGGGCTACCGGATCTCGTGTACGACCCCGTGGACCTTCTTCGATCTCTTCGCAGGACAGCTGCTGGATATCGTGCGCAGCGGCGAGAGCGGACCGTTTCAGGTCGACCTCTTCGACAAGCCGGACGAGCGCAAGCGACGTCGTCGTCGTCGTCGCCGTGGCTCTGCGACGGAGCGTCGAGTGCGAGATGTGGGCGAGCGCATGCTGCTCATGGCTGCCGAAGTGGACGACGCGCTGGGCGTGCTGACTGCCGAATTGCAAGATCGTCTCGGCGGCGAAGTGAGCCTGCACGCTGCGGCGGGCCTGGCCTTGCTGGAAGCTGCCGGTGCCGCGGGCGATGAGTCGACCACCTGGCGCGCCGAGTCGGTGGCCGAGGTCGTACGTCAGGCACTGGCCGATGGGCCCGCGCGAGGCGCCAAAGCGGCGGCGCCTGCAGGCGGGACCGATGCAAACGCCGAATCGGCCGAGGGCGAGGCGCCGCTTGATGGCGAGGCCGTGGTCGAGGCACCCGAGTTGGAGGAGCTCGAAGCCATGGTCATCGACGAGGCCGAGCGTTGAAACCTCCAACACGGTGTGGA
>CAYTLW010000028.1:39866-67396 GCA_964438735.1 uncultured Enterobacteriaceae bacterium
GCCCTGAGCGGTTGCCTGGACTGGCTGCCTTCGCCCGACCCGCCGCCGTCGGTTCCGCCACCTCCGAATCGCACCACACCGGATCGCGGCACGGACGCTGGACCTGTCGGTGCGGACGTGGCTCCAACCGGCAATCGCACGGCGCCATCGCTGAATCCGCAGAGCTTTCCACCCATCCAGGGCGCGCTGGCGCTGGGCAATGAGACGGGCAAGGATCGCGTGATTCGCATCCGATCCCTGCTGCCGAGCGTGCGCCTGGACTGCAAGTCGGTGACCTCTGCGCCCGCCGCCATGTTGTCGAAGGCGCTCTTCTCCGGCGCCAAGGCCTGGCTGCTGCCGCCCGGCCGGGCCATGCCCATCGACGCGCCGGCCATGGTCGGCGGCTCCTGTCGCACGCTGCTCATCGACGGCACGGATCTGCCGCTGCACATCCTGTTCTGGGATGCCAGCGAGTGGCCCGCCACTTCCATGCCATCGACGGTGAACGGCGCCGCGCCCGGGCGGCTCGTGCGCCTGGTGGACGTGGAGGGTTCCATCGAATTGGGTGCCCATGACGCGGTATTCGGTGGGCTGGGTACGATCGATCCACCTGTAGCGCCCGCCTGCAAATTGCCGGGTGAAGACGCCGCCCTGGCCTGGGCCGAGCCGGCGCCGACCGGGGCCCTGGAGATCACCTCGCGGGTGGACGCGCCGGACGGCTGCATGGCGCTGGGCCTCAAGACCGGTCAAGGGCCGGCGACCTGGTACCTCTGCCTGCCCGTCGGCAGCTTCCCCTTCGAGGTGGGCGACCAGGTCTACGCGCAGGTCCTGCTTGGCGGGCACGGCGACGGTCCGGTCAAGGGGATGCAATGGCAGGCCCAGGACGACGGACGCCTGCTGCGCTTTGGCATCGGTGGTGAGCCGGTGCTCTTCGACGGCGGCGCGGCGAAGGTCGAGCGGGTGCCCGGGTGCGCCGGCCAACATGACGACTGTGGCACGCTCTCCTTGCCCTTGCGGGTGGTGGTCAGCGGGGACGCGCAGGCGGATAACGTGGCATCTGGCGGGCAGCTGGCCGTGGGTGCCGGTGTGGTGCGCGTGGTTCGAGCACGTGAATTGCCGGCGATGAACAAGGCCTGCCTGGCGGCGGCACCGGCGGGGTTGATCCGGATCGAGACGGTCTGGACGGTGTCGGCGAAGTGAGTTGGGGGGCTGTGATGGCTGCGATGTTTGAAATCATGGACCGATGGCGCGAGCGGCACCCCTGTTGGCCGGCCCTGCGCGTGGCGCTGCTGGCCGCTGTGCTGGCGACCGCCGGCTGCGTGGTCAACCCGGTGCCGACGCCCGGCGATGAGGCCGCGGACTACAGCAAGAGCACCACGAACATCGGCGGCGGCGGCAGCGCGACTTCGGGCGCCGATGCCGGCGCTGCGGCCCCTCCCCAGACCGCAGATCCCGATGAATCCGCAAACGACAGCGACGGCAACAAGGCGTTTGCTGGCCTGGGTCAGGCCGGGGCGCAGGATTTCGGTCTCTTCCGCAGCATCCTCGAGGCGGGCCAGGTGCCCGGCCCCGGGACCATCGACGACGTGGGTTTCTTCGCCGAGCATAAGCTGGACTACCCGGCGCCGAAGTGCGGCCAGCAGGTGTGCGGTCACGGACTGCTGGGCGAGATGGGCAACCTGATCACCGGCTCCACCTGCACCCTGGTTCAGCTGGGGCTGAACACCCCGCTCGACGTCAGCAAGCTCAAGCGGCCGCCGCTGCACGCGGTGCTGGCCCTGGATCGCAGCCTGTCCATGCAGGGCGCGCCCCTGGACCACGTCAAGGTGGGCGTCGCCGGCATGATCGACGGCTTGAAGGCCGGCGACCGGGTGTCGGTGGTGGCGTTTTCCAACCAGGCCGAGGTGCTGCTGGAGGCCGAGAAGTTGACCGGCGGCGGCGCCGGCAAGCAGGCGGTGCAGGATGCCATGGGCAGCGTGATCGCTGACGGCAAGACCAACCTCTACGACGGCCTCTTCCAGGCGTATGCGCTCGCCGCTTCACACCATGTCAAAGGCATGGAGTCGCGCGTGATCCTGCTCTCCGACGGCGCCGCCACAACCGGACTGTCTCAGCCCGGCAAGCTGGTCTCCCTGGCCGCCGGCTGGGCCAAGAAGGGCATCGGCATCACAACTATCGGGCTCGGCAGCGCGGTGGACCTGGGCGTACTGCGCGACCTGGCCGAGGTCGGCGGCGGCAGCTTCCACTTCGTCGACAAGCCGGCGGCGGTGGAGGAGATCTTCGTCGAACAGTCCAAGACCTTCATGGTGCCCGTGGCCCTGGATGTGCGCATCGACGTGGAGATTGGCGACGGCTGGGTGGTCGGCGGTGTCTACGGCACCAACGGCTGGAAAGGCACGGCCGACGCCGGGCTGATCACCATTCCCAGCCTCTTCCTGGCCGGTCGCACCGACGCCAGCAAGCCCCTGGATGGACCGCCGGGTACGGGCCGACGCGGCGGTGGCGGGGCCATCCTGCTGGAGCTGATGCCCCTGCAGGGCGTGGTCGATGGCGGGCCCTGGGTGACCCGCATGACCCTGCGCTGGGTGCACCCGACCACGGCCAAGGAGCACGTGCAGGTCATCGAAGTGAAGAAGGGGTGGTCCGGTCAGGGCGCGCCACCGGGCGGCTGGTTCAGCGGTCCGACCGTCGAAAAGGGCTTTGTGATGTTGAACATCTACGCCGGCTTCAAGCTGGCGGCGGAGCTGGCCGCAGATGGCGACCCCGGCGCCGCCAAGGGCGTATTGATCGCCCTGCGCGATGCGGTGGAGACCTGGCTGGCCGATCCCAAGCACAGCACGCCCGATCCCGACATCGACGACGACCTGAAGTATGTCGATCTCTTCCTGAGCAACCTGGCCGGTTTCGGCCAGCAGACGCCCATCAGCAAGCCGCCGGAGCCCTGGCCTGTGGATTGAACGACCCTCGGCTCAAGGCGTCGTCTTGGCCGGCGCGCGTACGATGGCGATGACCTTGCCGGCGACGCCGTTGGGGATGGGAAAGCTCATCACGTAGTGGGCGATCCGCCAGCGATTGCCGGTCCGAATCAATGTGCCGCTGCCGCGAACCGCGCCGTATTTGGCGTTGTGCAGCTGCTCGTCGAACCAGGCGGTGCGGCCCGATGGAGACAACATCACGTGCCGGCGCGTGGCCTTGTACGTCCACGCCTTGCCGCGCTCGAAGTAGGGCATGGCGAAAGACTTGAACGCGGCCAGATCCCAGCGCTCGGTCGCGTCCGTGCCGATGAACACCGCATCGGCTGCGAAGTGGCCGAAGTAGCGGCTCGCGTCCGCCTGTGCCGCGGCGAGGTGCCAGTCGTCCAGCACCTGGTTGACCGCGGGCTGCTGTGTTGCCAGACCACCGGTCCTGGGTTGCGCCGCGCCGGCGCAGCAGCCGGCCATGAATCCCAACGTCAGCGCCAGGATCAGCCCCGTCCACCAGCATTGCATGGCATCCTCCTCCTCTGCGCGTGGAGATTCAGTAGTCATCTCCGCTGATTACGCACACAACGGAGGCGGGATTGCGTCGCGGCATCCCAACATGGTGTCACAACCCGCCCAGCCGCAGGGAGGCCGAATCATGCATCGACTCTTCGTCCGCATCGAGCGTTTTCTCCATCATCCCTGGGTGCGCATCGCCATCGCGCTCAGCCTGGTCGTCAGCAGCGTCTTCGAGATCATGGAGGAGCTCGGCGGCGAACCTGACGGGATGGGCAGCCATCATGGGGTGCTCATATTTGGCGTTGCGATGGTCTTTCGCGCTTCCACAGAGGTGATGCTCGAGTTCATCGAGACCCACCACGCATTCGAGGGGCAAAAACGGTCGCCGGTGAATGAGGGTCGGCGCCGCGACGAGCACTAGAACTACAGACAGGCGAGCAGTTCGGCCTTGCACTTATCCTTCTGGCAGGTGTTCTTGCAGGCTTCCTTCTCTGCGCCCTCGGGTTTCTTGTCGCAGACTGGATTGCAATTCACATCGTTGCAGATGACCAACTCGAGGTGCGCGGTTGCGTCCTTGAGCGTGGCTTTGCCCAGGCATTCGTAGTAGCAAACGCCGCCGTTCTTGCCGCCCTTCATGCACTCGCCGACGCAGGGCCAGATGGTCAGGCACGCCCCCTGGCCCTTGGGATCGGCGCACTTCAGCACCGGCTGCAGGCAGGCCTTTGGGTCGCCCTTCTTCTTCTTGTCGTCGCAGGCCAGGGTCTCGATCAGCGCCTTGGCTGACGCCTTGGTGCCCTTGTGCAGGCACTTGTACAGGCAGGCCCCTCCGTTATCGCCGAGCTTCATGCATTCGTGTGTGCAACCGGTGAGTTCGGCGCATGTCTGCTTGCCGCTGGGATCGGCGCAGATCAGGAGCTTGTCCATGCAGGCCATGCCGTCCTTCTCCTTGCTGGAGTCGGCGACCACGGCGCAGGCGAAGGCGTCGGCATATTGCTTCTGCGCGGTCTTGGTGCCGTCGGCGTAGCACTTGCCCGAGCAGGCGATGTTGCCCATGCCCTTGTCGCAGTCGCTGACGCAGTCGATGAGTTCGTAGCATTCATCCTTGCCGACCTCGCCATCGGCGGCGCAGGCGAGCAGCGGTTGGATGCAACCGGCGATGATGTTCTCGCCCTTGCCGGCGGCGAGGCACTTGGCATAGGCGTCGAACTGCTGCTGGGCCTCGGCGGAGAGATCGGCATAGCAGTCGCCGTTGCACTTGAGGAAGTCGTTATCGGGCTTCTGCTGGCATTTCTCGATGCAGGACCAGCCATCGCTGCAGTCGTCTTTACCGACGGCGCCATTGGCGTAGCAGCCATATGCCAGACTCACGCACTTGCCGAAGCAGTCCTTGCCGCATTGTTCGGCCTTGTCCTTGTCCTTGATGCCGGCGCAACCCGGCATGCAGTCGCCCCAAAGGCATTGTGCGAAGGGGGTGAACTTGGCCGAGAGGAGGCTGGTCGCCTGCTTGGTGCACAGCTTTTCGCAGCCGGGTTTGTTGTCGAGATCGCAGGCGATGAAGGCGCACTGCAGGAGCACATCGCAGCTCTGGTACTTCTTGTCCTTGTCGCCCGCCGTGTCCACCGGTCCGCTGTCCTTGGTCGTGGTGCCGCCGCCGTCCTTGGTCGTGGTGCCGCCGCCGTCTTTGACCCCACCGCCGCTGTCCTTGACGGCACCGCCACCGTCCTTGATCACAGTGCCGCCGTCGCTCTTGACCGTGGACCCGCCGCCATCCTTGGTGGTGCCGCCGCCCTTGCCGTCAACCGTGGTGGCCCCGTCCTGGCCTGCCGGGGCGCCATCGGCGAGCGTGCCGCCATCCGACGCGCCGCTGCCATCGCTGACGCCGATCTGACCGACCACGGACTCATCGTCGGTGGAGCCGCAGGCGCAGAGGATCAGGGTCAGGGCGAGGGCGAAGAATCGAGTCGGGGCGGGCATGGCTGCCTCCAGGAACGATCGGGTCGGACGGTGGGTCCGATCTCGGATCGCCCGTGGAGCTTAACGCATTGTCGGCCTCGCCGTCGGAAACCTCAGACGAAGTTGACCGAGCCGATCTCCTCGAGCGGTTGCGGATTCGGCGGCTCGTCGCAGCGGGCCTTTAGATCGGCCTGGAAGGCCTTGAAGGCGGCGCTGCCGGTGAGCAGGGCCTGCTTGTCCGGCCCATCGAAAGACGCGATGTGCACGAAGGTGACCCCATCCTGGAGCTTGAACGTGGCGTAGTGCACGCCGGGATCGCCCAGCGCGTTGAGCTCGGCGTAGACCGCGCGGACCAGCTCCTCGTTGTCCGACACACACTCCGGCTTGACCTTGTACGTCACCATCACACGACCCATGGCAGCACCTCCGATCGGGCATCCCGACTGTGGACACCGCGTGCCCGGACGCTGTGATCGGGCGGGCCGGCTGTCAAGGCGCGGTGACGGAAGTGCTGACATCGCGCCGGGAAGATCTCCCGAAAGCGCCGGGGCATACGCCTCTACCGGCCGCCGCAACCTGCGGGCACGCTGTCACCGGTATGCCTGGAGGCCGACCCATGTGCAAATCGCTCCGATTCATCCGACCTGTCGCGTTCATGGCCGTGCTCGGTTCGATGCTGACATCGGCTTCGTGGAGCCACGCCGCCGAATACGCTCCGGCCGATCGCATCGGCGCCGAGGTGGTGCCGGCGCCTGTGGCCGTATCTCCAGTGGTGGTCTCTTCCCGACGATTCGCGCAGAAGTCCTTCGAGGTCGAGCGCAGCCTGCAGACCGTGGACGCCGACCAGCTGCGCGAGTTGCAGGCCTCCGGCGCGCCCGAAGCCCTGCACGAGACCACCGGCGTGCTGGTGCAGAAGACCAATCGCGGCGCCGGCGCGCCGATCCTGCGCGGCATGATCGGCCCGGCGAATCTCCTGGTGGTGGATGGCATCCGCTTCAACAACGCCACCTTCCGCACCGGGCCCAACCAGTACCTGGCGATGTTGGATCCGGTCTCATTCAGCCGCTTCGAAGTCATGATGGGCCCGGCCTCTGTGCTCTATGGGTCGGACGCCATGGGCGGCGTCATCCAGGCGGTGCCCCACGACTGGCCGGAGAAGGCCCAGACCGCCGGCGAGACCGGCTTGCGCTTCGGCAGCGCCGACAAGGCGGCGACCGTCTGGGGGCGGGCGGCCTGGCAGGCGGAGGGTACCGGCGTGCAGGCGGCGGCGGCGTTGCGTCGATTCGGCCAACTGCGGGCTGGCGGTGGGGTCATGCAGCCCATCTCGGACTACCTGCAGGGGTCCTGGTCATTGCGCGGCCGGCACGAGATCGCGCCCGGTACGGAGCTTCGCCTGGCCTGGTTCGGCACCCGGATTCGAGACGCCGGGCGGGCCGACCGCATCAACTCCGGCGACTTCCGCTTCTACGACAACGACGATGACCTGGGCTGGCTGGAGCTGCGGCATAAGGGCAGGGGCAAGGGCAGCCTGCGCCAGGCGCGCCTGGCGGCGACCATCCACCGCACCAACGAGAACGTCGACCGCTACCGCTGCACTGTCAACGACGTGGCCACGGACGTGGCTGGCTGCGTCGACGCCGCCGTGGCCCAACGTGGCGGTGGTTTCGGCGTCAATGACAGCATCCCGTCGCCGGACGCGCCGCTGACCCGCCAGACCACCAACAACGACACGGTCTGGTCGCCCGGCGGCCTGGCCATGGGCCAGTGGGCGCTGCTGCAGGGGGCGCTGCTGTTGAGCGCCGGCCTGGAGGGGCAGTTCGACCTGGTCAGCGATTCGGCCAAGGAGGAGCGGCGGGCCGACAAGGGGTGGACCTGGAAGCAAGCCGATCGCGGCAACTTCTCCAACGACTCTACCTACACCAGCGTGGCGACCTTCCTGATGGCCGAGTTCGACCTGCTCGAGCGGGCCGACGACGTGGTGGTCGCCACCGCCGGCGTCCGCCTGTCGCAACTTCGCGCCCGCGCGGCTGCGGTGCCGGGTGTCGGCGATCTGGTTTATGACCACACCGGGGCGGTCGGTTCCATCGGTCTGCGCTGGCTGCATGGGCGCAACGCCATGGCCTACGTCAACGCCTCGCAGGGCTTCCGGGCACCCAACCTGCAGGAGGTCACGGTCCTGGGCGATACGGGCAGCAAGTTCGAGGTGCCCAACGGCGACCTGGGCCCCGAGCGCAGCAACGCCTTCGAGCTGGGCGCCCGCTGGCGACGCGGCGAGATCGAGGTGCACGGCGCCGCATTCGCCAACCTGGTCGACGACGTGATCGACGAAAAGGAGCTCACATCCGAGCAGTGGAGCGATCTGCCCATCGACGCCAAGGAGGTTGGCAGCAAGACCGTGGTGCAGCGCTTCAACAGCCCTGGTGGCACGTTCCTCGGCGCCGAGTTGACCGCCAGGGGGCCCCGTTTCAAGCGACTGCAACCCTGGGCACGCGTGGCCTGGATCCGCGGTGAGATCGAGCGCAAGGGCGAGACGGTGCCCGCCCGACGCTCTCCGCCGCCCATGGGCGCCGGCGGCCTGCGCTGGGACGCCGCCAGCAGGCGCTGGTTCGTGGAGTTCTACAGTCGATTTGCCGGCGCCCAGGCGGATCTGCATCCCAGCGACGAGAGCGACCTGCGAATCTGCGAGGACCCGAATACGCCGGGCAAGACCTACAGCAAGTCGGGCACCCAGTGCCCCGGTTCGCCCGCGTGGTGGACACTCAACGCCCGCGGTGGCTTCGCCTTCAACGACAAGCTGCGGTTGGATGCCACGGTGCACAACGCGCTGGATGTGCCCTATCGCTACCACGGCTCGGGTTTTGACGAGGCCGGATTGGGGGTGACTGCGTCGGTGGTGGGAACTTTCTAGCCATCTCCAGGGCTTCTTGGCCCAGGTCAAAACGGCTCGCCTCGCGGGGCCAAGAATCGCCTGCCCAAACCGCAACGCGTCCGCTATACTCCGCGCCCTTCGCAGGAGGCCGCCGTGAAACGGACCCCCCGACTTGCCGTCAACTCTTTGATCATACTGGCGACTTTCGTTGTTGCCGCGTGCGCGGTGACACCGGATATGGCCGACCGGGATCCGGCCGCCGGCGGTGCTGGCGTGTCGGCAAAGATCGGCGACTACAACAAGACCGTAGATGGTTCGACGACCTTCGATGCGGGTTCACCCGTAGACGTGCCCGTCGTAGTCGACAGCGGCACGCCGCCGCCCAAAGACGCGGGCGACAAGCCGCCGGTGGACGCCGGCCCGATCAAGGATACCAACAAGCCGCCCGTGGACGCCGGCCCGGACATCACCAAGGATGCCGGTCCCACCTGGCCACCCGGCAAGCTGCAGGTGCTGAGCGCGTTTTCGCCCGACGGCAAGAACGTCAAGGTGCGCTTCAACAAGCCGCCCGAGGCCAAGGGGTCGGCCAAGACCTCCAACTTCACCATCTCCTCGAGCACCGGCGACAAGATCGCGGTGTTGTCCTCCAAGCTGGACATCAACCCGGTGATGGTCGCCCTGACGTTGGATCCCAAGGCCAAGATCAACCCCCAGGTCACCTACACGGTGCTGGTCAAATCGCTGAAAGCCGCTGACGGCCAGGGGCTGGACAGCGGCAAGCGCAAGGCGGTCATCAAGCGCACGGTCTACCTGCACCTGATGTTCCACCAGCACCAGCCGACCTACGAAGATCCGCTGAAAGATGAGCTGCAGTCGCCCTGGGTGCGCAAACACGCCACCAAGGACTACTACGATATGGCCAGCGTGCTGGAGCCCTACCCGAAGGTCCACCTGACCATGAACCTGACCGCGGTGCTGCTCAAGCAGCTGCAGCACTTCTACGTCGAGCGCATGAAGCCCTACGTGGACACCAAGAAGAACACCGTCGACGCCAAGGCCTTCCTGGCCGCATGGAAGGGCAAGACCGACCCGTGGATCGACCTGCTGCTGGAGCCCACCCCGACGCCCAAGGCCGCCTCCGAGAAGCAGATCGGCCTGCTCTATGCCGACCCATGGAGCTGCGTGTCCACCTCGCCCGTGTTGATGAAGCGCTTCCCCGCCTACGCGGCGTTGCGTGATAAGAACCCGGCCACGCTGACCCAGAAGGACTATCTCGGCCTGAAGATCTGGTTCGAGCTCGCCTGGATGGATCCAGACTTCCTGCACGGCCCGGTCAAGCTGGCAACGGGCGACGTGGTCGATATGACCGACATCATCGCCGCCAAACCCGGCGGCATCTTCGAGTTGAAGGTGCCCTTGAGCGAGGCGTTGGCCAATCGGATCGTGGCCGAAGAGTACAAGATCATGGCCGCCGTGGTGCCCATCCACAAGCAGATGGCCTACGACCCGGACAAATATACGGGCCAGATCGAGCTGTCGACGACGCCCTTCTATCACCCGATCCTGCCGCTGATTCACGACACCGACCTGATGAGCCAGGGCCAGCCCTGGGATCCGAAGCCGCCCAAGCGCTTCAACTACCCCAAGGATGCCTCGGCCCAGGTCGGTCGTGCGGTGGCCTACTTCGAGGATCTGTTCGGCATCAAGCCGCGCGGCATGTGGCCCGGTGAGGGCTCGGTGGCTGAAGAGGTGGTGCAGCACTTCGTCGAGCACGGTGTGGTCTGGGTGGCCACCGACCAGCAGGTCATGAACAAGAGCGGTGGCGCCCCGGGTGGCGCGCCGGTGCGGCCCTTCCTGGTCGACGCCGATACGAAAAAGGGCAGCGACGGCAGCAACAAGGATGAGCTCGCCGTCTACTTCCGCAATACCCAGCAGTCCAACGACATGGGCTTCAAGTACCAGAGCCTGACGGGCGAGCAGTCGTCCAGCGACCTGGTCAAGAACGTGGTCGCCCAGGCGCCCTCATTCGGCGCTGAAGACCGGGTGATCACGTTGATTCTCGATGGCGAGAACGCCTGGGAGACGTTCAGCAAGGAGCACGATGGCAAGGGCTTCTTCCACAAGCTCTACACCAAGCTCTCCGCCGCCTACGACGCGGGCGAGATCATCACCGTCACCGGCAGCGAGTACCTGCTGGGCAACCCCAGTCGTAACGTGCCGGCGCACCAGATCAGCAAGCTGCCCGAGCTCGAGCCCCTGTTCCCGGGTTCGTGGATCGGCGGCAACTTCTCCATCTGGATCGGCGAAGGTGAGGAGAACGCCGCCTGGGCCTACCTGCACACCGCGCGCGCCGATCTGGCCAAGTCCGGTCTCAAGCAGCCCGACCCCAAGACACTGCTGCCGACCAAGAAGAACACGGTGGAATACGAGACCTGGCGGGCCTTCGACGAGATGTACGGCGCCGAGGGCTCGGACTGGTTCTGGTGGTATGGCGCCGACATGACCTCGCCGAGCAACAACGACTCCCCCTTTGACCTGGCCTTCCGCACCCACCTGGCGGGCATGTATCAGCATATGAACGCGGCGCTGAAGCTGCAGGGCAAGGCGGAGATTCCCATGCCCGTGTTCAAGCCGCTGATCCAGGCCGCCGAACAGCTGCCTCAAGGGCCGTTGGTGCCGGCGCCGAAGCTGGACGGCAAGTTCAGCCCCAACGAGACCGAGTGGAGCGCCAAGGGTGGCTTCTTCTTTGACTCCGATACCGCCGACGCGCAGGCCAATCCGGACGATTGGATCGCCGCGGTCTACTACGGCACCGACGCCAAGGGCTTGTACCTGGGCGTGCAGCATAACTTTGATCTCAGCGGGTTGAATGGCTCGGCCTTGCTCGTCTACCTGAGCCAGAAGCACATCACCAACCCAAAAACCGGCACGTTCAAGCAAGATCCCTTCTATAGCAAGACGCGTACTGGCGCCGATCTGGCCATGAAGGCCGGCGGCGCCTCGCGGGAGCTGTCGGTGTGGATGCAGGGTGGCAAGTCCAAGGCGGAGCTGCGGGTGAGCGACGGCAAGTCCAACTGGCCGAAGCTGGCCAAGAAGACCTTCACCGGCGCGGTGGGTGGCCCGGTCAAGGGTGGCAAGCTCATCGAGATCCTGCTGCCCTGGGCCGACCTGGGCATGAGCGATGGCGACCCGGTGGAGGTGCGCCTGGGCTTCCTGCATGTGGGCAAGCTGGCCGATACGGCGCCTTCGCTGGAGGCCAAGCAGCTCATCGAAGACGCCACCAACGCGGTCTTCTGCACCTTCGAGGTCGACGCTCGCGGGGCCAGCGGCCCCCATGGCATCAAGCTGGACCTGTGGAACAAAATCGACACCTGGCCACCTCCCAATGGCAAGGGCGTGGTCTACATCGCGGGCAATCACCCCAAACTCGGCATGAAGACCAAGTGGGTGCCCAACAAGATCGCCATGCGAGACGACGGCAAGGAAGGCGACAAGAAGGCCGGCGACGGCATCTGGACGCGCGTCTTCGACCTGTCCCGCGGCACCACGCTCAAGTACAAGTACACCATTGGTCTGCCCAAGGACGAGGGCAAGTGGGCCGGCACCGAGGAGTTCCCGCTGACCGAGCGTGGCCTCAACGTGACCAAGAATCCCACCAAGACCAAGATGACCATTTCCGACGTATTCGCTGACCGGCCAGAACAATCGGGGCAAGCTGCGCCGAAGACCGTAATCAAGGAGCTCTAGATGAAATCGATCCATTTCCCCATCGCCGCGCTGGTCGCCGCGCTCTCGCTGGTCCTGTTCGCCGGCTGCGGTAACAAGAAAGCGCCCGCCGAGCCCGTCGCCGTCAAGGCCGAGCCCGCCGCCGCCCCGGGTGCCGCCGCCAAGGCGCCCCTGCCCGCCGACAAAGCCGTGGTCGCCGCGGCCGCCAAGAAGGCCGCCGGTGGCGCCCACGAAGGTCACGACCACGAAGGCCATGACCACGCCGGTCACGACCACGCCGGTCACGACCACGCCGGTCATGACCACGGCGGCGGCGCTGCGCCGGGTGGACCGTCGGGCAAGGTGCTCGAGTCGCTGGATGCAGGCACGTACACCTACCTGCGCATCGCCAGCAGCAAGGGCGAGATCTGGGCCGCCGTGCCGGCGACCGACAAGAAGGTCGGCGACATGGTGGCGCTGGCCGGCGCCATGGAGATGAAGAACTTCAAGAGCAAGACCCTGGACCGCGAGTTCCCGAGCATCTGGTTCGGCACCCTGGCCACCGGTGGTGCCGCCCATGGTGCTGCCGCTCCGGCCGGCAATCCCGCCGTGCATGGCGCCGCCGTGGCGCCCGCGGCCAAGAGCGGCGCCGATCGCGCCAAGGCTGGCGGCAAGATCGGCGAGGCCGTGCCGAAAGCCGAAGGCGCCGACGCCGTGACCGTGGCCGAGCTGTGGGCCAAGCGAAAGGAGCTGGCCGGCAAGAAGGTCAGCCTGCGCGGCAAGGTCGTGCGCTACAGCGCCAACATCATGGGCAGCAACTGGATGCACCTGCAGGACGGCAGCGGCAGCGCCGCGGACAAGACCCATGACGTCACCGCCACCAGCAAGGCCACCGCCAAGGTCGGCGACGTGGTGCTGGTCTCGGGCGTGGTGGCCATCGACCGCAACATCGGCGCCGGCTATAACTACCCCGTGCTGATCGAAGACGCGGCCGTGAGCAAGTAGCCCCACCGGCGCGCCACCGATCGTCGGATCGAGGCCACGCGCTCCATGGGTGATCGCGACACCATCATGCCGCCGCCGCCACCGCGGCCCTCCCAACGGGTCGAGGCGGCGCTGGGCCTGTGGCTGGTCTGCTCGCCAGACGCCGGCCGCACCGGCGAGACGTTGCCCCTGGCCGGACGCATCACCTGCACGGTCGGGCGTGGCGACGACGCCACTTTCTGCGTCGACGACCACTGGCAATCGCGCGCCCACTTCCGCCTGGACATCGTCGCCGACGGCGGCATGGGCAGCTGGGCGGTACAGGATCTCGGCACCCGCAACGGCACCTTCCTCAACGGCCACAAGCTCGCCGGCCAGGCGGCATTGCATCCCGGTGATGTCTTGCGAGCGGGCTCGAGCGTGCTGGTCTTCGCCAACGGCGACAAATCCAGCGACGACATGGGACTGGTCGGCTGGTCCGCCGCCCTGGCCGGCATTCGGGCCCGCATCGGCCGCGCCGCCACCGGCAACCGGCCGGTGCACGTATTGGGCGAGTCCGGCGTCGGCAAGGAGGTGGTCGCCCGGGCCATTCACGAGCGCTCGCCGCGCGCCAAGGGACCTTTCCTGGCTCTGAACATGGCCACCCTGGTCGAAAACCTGGCCGAGTCCCAGCTCTTCGGCCACAAGCGGGGCGCGTTTTCAGGCGCTTCCGCCGACCAGCAGGGCGTCTTCGACGCTGCGCACGGCGGGACCCTGCTCCTGGACGAGATTGGCGAGCTCTCCCTGCCCCTGCAGGCCAAACTCCTGCGCGCCGTGGAGAGCGGCGAGGTCCAGCGGGTCGGCGACGCCCGCGCCCACCGCGTAGATGTGCGACTGATCACCGCCACCCATCGCGACCTGGAGGAGATGGTCGCCCAGGGCAGCTTCCGTCAGGACCTCTTCTGGCGCCTGGCCCACGGCGGCATCCGGCTGCCACCGCTGCGCGACCGGCGCCTGGACGTGGTGCCCCTGGTGGACCACTTCCTGGCCCTGGCGGGATCGCCGCCCATGTCCAAGGTGGTCCTGCTGCACCCGCAGGCGTCCTGGTACGGCGCCGAGTTGATGGAGCACTACCTCATCCATCATTGGCCGGGCAATGTGCGCGAGCTGCGCCAGGAGGTCGGTCAACTCGCCGAGATCATGGCCGCGCGGCGGGATGACCAGCTGACGGGGCCGATCCCGCCCCTGGAAGAGGTGCTGGGCGCACGGGTGCGGCCAGGGCAGCCAGGGCCCGTCACCACGCCCGCGCCGGCTCCGGTGGTGGACCCGGCGGAGCGGCTGCGGATAGAGGGCCTGTTGGCCGATGCAGAGGCGCTGGCGGCGGCGATTCGCAGCGAAGAAGGCGGCAACATCAAGGGGTTCGCGGTCCGCGCGGCCCAAGTGCTCGGCAAGAGCCCGGCGAGCGTGCGGCGGGCGGTCTATCGGCGATTGGGGCCGTTGCGTGAGGCGCTTCGCGAGGATTGAGGGCGTCGTTCCGATTCGAAGGAAGGCTCGCGCAAAGCCGCAAAGACGCTAAGTTTTTGGCACTCAATCTTCTTGGGTCTTCGCGGCTTGGCGGCTTTGCGCGAAATCTGTCTTTGGGCTTTCGTGTGACACCGCACACTCCTCGTCACACCCGCACACGGCAAACGCTCCGTTTCTGGGGCCACAATCCTGGCCGAAATACCTTCTCAATAGCTGGTAAACAAGCGTGAAATTGCGACTTGACCCGACGCTGGCACAGCCGTTGCTCATGTAGTCCACCAGACCGGGCGATGGACCGCCGGGCGAGGAGGACATCATGAAGACGATGACGACCAGGATGGGGATGCTGGTGATGGCGGCGGCGCTGGTCGCTGCGATTGGCTGCGAGCTGCCGGAGGATCCGAACGCGGTGAGCGGGCCGGAGAACTGCGTGCCCGGTGACGAGGGCTGTGACGGCACCATCGACCCGGCTGGCGACGAACAGGCGGGTGCGGCGGCGACGTCGGGGGATCCGGCGGCGGGGCAGGGCGACGAGGGCGTAGACGAGGCTGCGCAGGAGGCTGCAGCTGCGGCGAAGCTGCCGGCGGGTCCCTTCTGCGTATACGACGTCACGCTGGTCTGGGGCAAGAAGCACTTCATGCCCAAGCACTGGGGCGACATCGTGTCCTGGAATGGCGGCGCGCGGTTGCGTGGGGCCAAGGGGGTGATGGTGCTCAAGGACCTGATTCGCTTTGACAAGCACGACGCGGTGCTGATGGAGACGCCGCGGGTCATCGCCTGGCGCTCCCATACCAACGTGCATAACGACGGCGTGCAGCTGCGGTTGGCGGTGCATTGCCAGGATCGCAAGGCGCGGCTCGAGGTGCAGACCGAGTCATACGAACGCAGCTTCAACCTCTACCAGCTGGCGGAGGGGGCGGCCCTGTTCAACATCGGCGAGCTGTCCGACCACTTCTGGATCAAGGTCCACAAGAAGGGCGAGGTGACGCCCAAGGTCGAGCAGGACGCAATGGACATGGTGCTGTAGCCCCCCAAGCACCCGCCGCGTGGCCCGCCCCCCCCCGTGTCTCGGGGGCGGGCGGGCGCGCGTTTGGCGGCACGACGGTCGCTGGAATCAGGGTGCGCAGAGTATCGGCGGGGGGGAGACCCGGCGGATGGCGTGGCCGTTGTAGTCGCCGACCAGGAAGCCACCCTTGCCGTCGGGCATGATGCCAGCGGGCCAACGGAAGCGCGCTTGCTCGCCCTTGCCATCGGCGACCCCTTTCAGTGCGCCGACGAGCGAGGTGACGGTGCCGTCTGCGGCGAGGTGGCGAATCCGCTTGTTATCGCCGTCGTTGAAGACGACGCTCCCACCTCCGGCCAGCGCGAGCCCGCCCGGGTAGCTGAGCTGCACCGCCGCCCCCTTGCCGTCAGCGAAGCCTTTGCTGCTGCCGATGACCGTGCTCACGTTGCCCTTGCTGTCAATTTTGCGGATGCGGTGGTTGCGATAGTCGACGACCAGGATGTCGCCCTTGCTGTCCATGACGATACCCCGTGGGCCGTTGAACTGGGCTTGTCCCGACGGGCCATCCTTGAACCCCTTCACGCCGCTTCCGGCGATGGTGCTGACGACGCCGTCGGCGGTGACCTTGCGTACCCGGTGCCCGCCCGCGCTGGTGAAGAGCAGAGCGCCAGCGGCCGTCATGAACAAGGACTGGGGCTCGTTGAGTTGGGCCGCAGCGCCCTTGCCATCTGCGAAGCCCTTGGTGCTGCCGGCGAGGGTCTTCACGTCGCCCTTCGCGTCGAGGTAGCGGATGCGATGGTTGAAGCGGTCGGAGATGTAGACCCGGCCCTTGCCGTCGTCCCACAGGCCGCGTGGACCGTTGAACTGCGCCTTCGCCGCCGCGCCGTCGAGTACTCCTGCGACGCCGCTGCCTGCGACCGTGCCCACCTGTCCCTTGGTGTTCAGTGAGCGGATGCGATGGTTGGCCGCGTCGCTGATCCAGATGTCGCCGTTGGCCCTGACGATGGCGGTGTGGGGATGGGCAAACTCCGCCTGCGCTGCTGGACCGTCGAGGTATCCTTCGATACTGCCGGCGATGGTGGTCACCGACCAGCGCTTGTCGATGGCGCATTTGCCGCCCAGGCAGGCGGTGGTGGTGCACTTGTCGCCGTCGTCGCAGGGAGCGACGAGATTGCTGTGCAGGCACTTGGCCGTGGTGCCGTCGCAGGTGTCGGCGGTGCATGCGTTGCCATCGCTGCAATTCTTGGTGGCGCCCGTGCAGCGGCCCTTGCTGCAGGCGTCGTTGGCCGTGCAGGCGTCGCCATCGTCGCACTTGCCGCTGGCCGGGCTGTGCAGGCAACCGGCCTTCTTGTCGCACTTGTCGATGGTGCAGACGTCGCCGTCATCGCAGGCGCTCTGGCCCGATTGCAGCACGCGGATGCGATCGTTATGGGAGTCGGCGAGCCAGACCTTGCCTTTGCCGTCGCCGTGCAGGTTGAGCGGCTGCCAGGTGCGCATCAAGGCAGCCCGTCCGTCGCGGAAGCCGCGGTCCAGGTTCGGTGCCAGGGTGGTGACGGTCTCGTTTCCTTCGATCCGGCGCACCGGCGCGAAGTTGCGGGTCGTGATCATCGAGTCTGACGGTCCCAGGGCGAGAGAGTAGGCGGTGGTGATCCTCGCCACGCCCTTGACGCCGTCGATCTCGCCCGTACCCGGGGCGTTGGCGATGGTCTGCACGCTGCCATCTGTGTCCACGCGCCGGATCCAGCCCACCTTCGTGGTCGGGTGACGTGAGACCACCCAGACCCGGTCCTTCTTGTCGACCGCGATCCCGGATAGCTGGCCGAATTGCGCCTTGTCCTTGGCGCCGTCAACGTGACCCGCCGCACCGCTGCCTGACAGCGTGCTTACGGTGCCATCCGGCGCCACGCGCCGGACGCGATTGCTATACCAGTCGGCCACGTAGACGCGATCCTTGCTGTCGATGGCCAGCGAACGTGGCCACGCGAAGCTGGCCTTGCTGCCCTTGGCGTCCACGCTGCCCTGTCCACCGCTGCCGGCCAGGGTGGTCACCGTGCCATCGGGTGCCACAGTTCGGACGCGTTGGTTGACGTAGTCGGCCACGTGGGCGTTGCCCTTGCTGTCGCGGATCACATCTCGTGGGTCATTGAACATCGCCGCTGCGCCCTTGCCGTCGGCGAATCCCGCCTTGCCGCTGCCGGCCAGCGTGCTGACCAGACCGTCGGAGGTCACGTGCCGCAGAACGTGGTTCTTTGCGTCGGCGATCAGCCCGCTTCCGTCCGCCTTGACGGCCACGCCGGCGGGCCAGCGCAGACGCGCGTTCTGCCCGCGACCCTCGCGATAACCCCGACTGGCCTCGCCGGCGATGGTGCTGACCATGCCATCGGGGGTCACCTTGCGGATGCTCTGATCGCGGAAGCCGGCGACGATGGTATTGCCCTGACCATCGATGGCCACGCCGCGCGGGCGGGAGAAGCCGGCCGCATCGGCGAGCCCATCGATCGCGTCCTGCACGCCGCTGCCGGCCACCGTGCTCATCGAGCCGGCGAGGTCCAGCCGACGAAGGCGGCGATTGCCCTCGTCTGCGATCAGCACCTGTCCCTTGGCGTCGACGGCCACGTCGAAGGGGAACTTGAGCAGCGCTTCGGCCACCGGACCATCCTTGAATCCCGACTTGCCGCCGGCGATCGTCTCGACCACGCCGGTGGGGCTGATCCGGCGCAGGGCATGGTTGCGTCGATCGGCGACCCAGGCGTACCCCTTGGCGTCGACGTCGATGCCCTCCGGCGTGTTGAACATGGCCGCGAAGCCGGGCCCGTCAGCGAGTCCGGCCTTGCTGCCTGCGATCGTGGTGACGACTCCCTGCGGGTCGATGCGCCGGATCCTGTGATCGTCCCCGTCGGCGACCCAGATCATGTTCTTGTCGTCCAGCGCCAGCCCGGCGGGCCGCTTGAATTGCGCTGCCGTGCCCTTGCCATCGGCATAACCGCGGGTACTGCCAGCGAAGGTCGACACCACGCCATCGGCGGCGATCCGGCGAACGCGCGAGTTGCCGCCGTCGGCCACCCACGCGACGCCGGCGTCGTCGGCGACCACGTCTTCTGGCATGTGGAATCTCGCCGCCGCGCCCTTGCCGTCGGCGAAACCCGTGAACCCGCCGGCGACCGTGCTGACGGCGCCGTCGGGCGTTAACTTGCGGATGGCGTCGTTGGAGGTGTCGGCCACCCAGGTGTCGCCCTTGCCGTCGACGTGCACGCCCGTTGGCCAGTTGAAGCGCACGCGATCCCCCTTGCCGTCCACATGGCCGGCGCCGCCGCCGACCCAGGTGGTCGCGATCCAGTTGGGGATGAGCACGCACTTGCCCGCGATGCAGTTGGCCGTGGTGCAGGCGTTGCCGTCATCGCACTGGGCGTGGCTCTCGGTGTTGGCACAGTTGCCACTGGCGGGGTCGCAGACGTCGTTTGTGCATACGTTGCCGTCGTCACAGGACTTGGCCAGGTGGCTGCAGACGCCGGTCTGGCTGCTGCAGGCGTCGGCGGTGCAGGCGTTGAGGTCGTCGCAGTTCGCCTTGGGCGGGATGAGCTTGCGGATGCGATTGTGGGAAGTGGCCCAGATGACGCCCCCGGCGCCCAGGACCATGCCTGCGGGTTGGATGGTGGCCAGCGCGGCGGGGCCGTCGGAGAAGTTGCTGGAGTCGCTGCCCGCGATGGTGGTCACCGCGCCGTCGATGCCGACGCGCCGCAACCGACTGTTCTGACCGGCCACGTAGAGCACGCCATCGAAGGTGGCGGCGATGGTGCCGGGGCGCTCGAACATGGCCACGGGGCCGGCGCCGTCCTTGTAGCCGGCCTTGCCGCTGCCGGCGACCGTGCTGACTACGCCGTCGACGCTGATCCGCCGCACCCGATGGCCCCAGATCTCCGTCACATAGAGGTTGCCCACGCCGTCGAATGCCACGTTGCCCGGCCCGTTGAACGACGCCTCGAGCGCCTTGCCGTCCACGCTGCTCTTCTTCCCCGAACCGGCGTAGGTCGTCACCGTGCCGTCTGGGGCGATCACTCGAATGCGATTGTTGTCATAGTCCGCCGCGAAAATGCTTCCGTTGGCTGCCCTGGCGATCCCGAAGAGCCTGCCGAAACGTGCGATCGGCCCCTTGCCGTCGACAAATCCCTTGCTGCCATTGCCTGCGAGCGTGGCGAGCTGTCCACTGGTCGAGAGCCGGCGCATGCTGAAGTTGTTCATGTCGGCCACGTAGATCTCGCCCTGAGTGCCGATGGCGACTCCGCGGGGTCCATCCAGGCGGGCGCTGACGCCTGGCCCATCGACGAAGCCGTTGATGCCGCCGCCGGCCAGGGTCGTTGTCTTGCCACCCTGGCTGACACGGCGGACCGCGTGGTTGCCAAAATCAGCCACCACCAGGTCTCCCGAGGCCTCCATGGCGATGCCCACCGGGAATTTGAACGCCGCCAGCTCGCCCGGACCATCGACGTGAAGGGCGCCGCTGCCGGCATACGTGCTGATCAAACCGTTGGTGGCCAGGTAGCGGATGACGGAATTGGAGGTGTCGGCGATCACCACGGCGCCGGCTGCGGTCACGGCGAGTCCATACGGATACGCCAGGCGAGCGCTGGCAGCGGGACCGTTGATGTAACCGAGCTTGCCGTCGCCGGCCGCCGTGGTCACCGTGCCATCGGGGGCAACGCGGCGAATGCGCTGATTGGCCCAGTCGGCCACGAAGATGTTGTCCTTGCCGTCGACGCCAATGCCCTGCGGCTTGTTGAACTGGGACGCGCTGCCCTTGCCGTCCTTGTATCCGGCCGCACCGCCGGCGACGGTGGACACCGTGCCGTCTGGGGTCACCTTGCGGATTCGATGATTGTCCGTGTCGGTCACGAAGAGATCGCCCTTGCTGTTGAACGCCAGGCAGGCCGGCCGCCGGAAACGCACCGCCGCGCCCTTGCCATCGGCATACCCCCACTTCGTATTGCCGACGAAGGTGGACACGGTGCCGTCTGCGGCGATCTTGCGGATTCGAGCGTTCAGACGATCGACCACGTAGGTGTGGCCGTCCGGCCCGGCGGTCACATCGCGCGGGAAGTTGAACATGGCCGCCTTGCCCTTGCCCTCTGCGAAGCCCGGCTTGCCGTTGCCCGCCAGCGTGCTGACCACACCCTTGGCGTCGATATAGCGGATGAGGTGGTTGATGGGCTCGGCCACCAATACGCCGCCCTTGCCATCCACGCCGACGCCCCAGGGCTCCTTGAAGCGGGCGACGTCGCCCTTGCCGTCCACTGCCCCTGGCTCTCCCGTGCCCGCGACGGTGCTGACCTGACCGGAGGGCGTGATGCGCCGGATGCGATGGTTGGTGTGATCGGCGACCAGGACGTTGCCCTTGGCGTCGATGGCGACGTCGAAGGGGTGCGAGAACTGGGCCACGTCTGGCGGCCCATCCTTGTGCTCGGTGCCGCCGATCCCGGCGATGGTCTCCACCAACCAGCCCGTGGTGGCCTTGCAGGCGCCCGACGGTTGGCAAATGCTTGACGCGCACGCGTCGCCATCTTCGCAGGCACCATCCCGCGGCGTATTGGCGCAGGCGCCGGTCGCGGCGACGCACCAGTCCTTGGTGCAATCCTTGCCATCATCGCAGTCTCTCTGGGTGCCTGCACAACTGCCCTTGCTGCAGGTGTCCTTGATCGTGCACGCGACGCCGTCATCACACGCTCCGGTGGCCGCCGCGTGGCTGCAGCCCGCCTTGGCGTCGCATTTGTCCGCCGTGCAGGGGTTGCCATCGTCGCAGTCGCTCTTGGGTGGCTTGAGTTCGCGGACCGTGTCGCCGAAGAGCTCGACGACGAGGAGGCGGCCGTCTGGCATCGCCGTGATGCCGGTCAGGTTGACGAACGCGGCGCTCATGCCGTGGCCGTCGATGTGACCGCGGCTGGCGGCGACCGGGGTGGTCACCACGCCGTTCGGCGCGACGCGTCGGATGGCGATGTTGTTGCGATCGATGACCCACGCGGCGCCGTCCGGGGCGATGGTGAGCTTGCCCAGCCGGGAGAAGGACGCCTTCTTGCCCAGGCCATCGACGAACCCCGTCTTCCCGCCAGCAACCGTGGTGACAAGGCCATCCGGGGTGATGCGCCGCAGGAGCGCGACGTTCCCGTCGCTCACCCAGAGTCGACCCTGCTTGTCGACCTCGACATCGACGGGCCATTCGAAGCTGGCGGCTGTGCCCTTGCCATCCACGGCAGCCTTCTTGCCGTCGCCGGCGAAGGTGGTGACCACGCCATCGGGGGTCACCCGGCGGATGCGGCGATTGCCCGAGTCGGCCACCCAGATGACGCCCTTGCTGTCGGCTGCCATACCGCCCATGAAGCTGAACAGGGCCGCGCTGCCGGTGCCGTCCTTGTAGGCGTTGTGGTTGCCAGCCAGGGTCGTGACCATGCCCTGTGGGCTGATCTTGCGCAGGCGCTTGCTGTTGCCGCTGACAAAAACGTTACCGCTTGGGTCGACCGTGATGCCCACCGGCGCGGAGAAGGTGGCCACCGCGGCCGGACCGTCGGAGGTGCCCGCCACGCCGCTGCCGGCATAGGTGCTCACCGTGCCATCCGGCGCGATTCGGCGAACGACGACGCCAGCGTTCTCGACCACGAAGGCGTTGCCCTTGTCATCTGCGGCGACGTCGATGGGGTGGAAGAACGCGGCCGCGCTGCCACGACCATCTGCGTGCTTCAGCCAATGTCCGGCCACCGTCACCACCTGGCCAGCGCCGGTCAGGCCCTTGATCTTGTTGTTCCAGTTGTCGCAGATGAGGACCACTCCGTCCGCGCCCACCGCCACGCCGGCCGGACGCACGAAACGCGCCTTGTGAGCCGGGCCGTCCTGATCGCCAGCCAGGCCGCTGCCCGCGATGGTGGTGACGACGCCGTCCTCACCAACCTGTCGGATGCGATGGTTGAATACGTCGCTGAGTACGACGCCCCCCTTGCCGTCGGTGTTGATGTAGTTCGGCCGATTGAAGGTCGCGGCCTTGCCCTTGCCGTTGCCGCTGCCGCCGCTGCCGCTGCCCGCGACCGTCGTGACCGTGCCGTCGAGGTCGATGCGGCGGACGCGGCGATTGGAGTAGTCAGCCACCCAGACGCGACCCTTGGCGTCCACCGCCACGTCATTGGGGGCGTTGAACTTCGCCGCGCTGCCCTTGCCATCGGCGTAGCCGGAGGCGCCGCCGGCGAAGGTCGACACCGTGCCGTCCGGGGCCACCTTGCGGACGCGATGGTTGTTGCGATCGGCCACGTAGACGTTGCCCTTGGCGTCGACGGCCAGTCCGGTCGGCCGGGCGAACCTGGCCGCCTTGCCATTGCCTTCGGCGAATCCGGATTCCCCGGCGCCTGCCAGGGTGGAGACCGTGCCGTCCGGAGCGACCCGGCGGATCGCGTGGTTGTTGGTGTCCGCGACCCAGGCCACTCCCTTGGCGTCCAAGGCGATACCGTTCGGGTTGAGGAAGCTCGCCGCTTCGCCCTTGCCGTCGCCGAATCCAGACACGTTGCCCGCGACCGAGCTGATGTTGCCGGACTTGTCCAGCCGGCGGATGCGTTGATTGCGGGTGTCGGCGATCCAGATCGAGCCATCCGGCGCGACGTCGAGGTCCGCGGGTACGCGGAACGTGGCATTCAGGGCCGGGCCGTCGGCCACGCCAGGTGCGCGACCGGCCAGGGTGCCCACGGAGTACTTGGGTACCGTGGCGCACTGACCCGCGATGCAGTCGGTCCAGGTGCATGCCTTGCCGTCGTCGCACTTGCCGTGCAGGTGCACATTGGCGCAGACGCCACTGCCCTTGATGCAGCTGTCGGTGGTGCAGACGCTGCCGTCGTCGCAGGTCTTGGCTTTGGCTTTGCACGCGCCCGACACACAACTGGACGTTGTGCAGGGATCCCCGTCCAGGCAGAGCGCGCCGTCTTTTGCCGTCGTGTGGCCGCACTTGCCCGACTTGGGATCGCACGCGTCGGCGGTGCACCACTTGTCATCGGAGCAGGAAACATTGGGATCGGCGAGCTTGCGCACGCTCCGGCTGAGCACATCAGAGACGTAGATGGCGCCATCAACGCCGACAGCCACGCCCCAAGGCCAGCCGAATCGCGCCAGCGCGCCTACGCCGTCGGTGTAGCCGGAGTTCTCGCCCCCCGCCAGGGTCACGACCTTGCCCGACGGCGACACCCGTCGAATCCTGTTCGAGGTGGACCCGACCACCACCAGATCGCCGGAGGGCAATACGTCAATGGCGCTGGGGGCCAGGAAGCGCGCTGATTTGCCCAGGCCGTCGAAAGACGAGCTGGTGCCGCCGCCGGCGACCGTGGTGACCACACCTGCCGGCGTGATGCGCCGGATCCGGTTGCCGATGATCTCAGTGATGTAGATGAGTCCATCATTGCCCAAGGTCAGGCCGTAGGGCAGGTCAAACTTCGCCGCGGCGCCCTTGCCGTCCGCATAGCCCTTGCTGCTGCCCGCAAGCGTCGCGACGGTCGCGCCCATCCCCGGCTTCCACGCGATGGCACGGATGCGGTGATTGGTCGAGTCCGCCACGTAGAGCACGCCAGCGTCGCCCATGGCCAGACCGTGTGGGCTGTTCAGTTTCGCGCCGGACGATGGACCGTCGACCGCGCCAGCGCCCTTGCCGCCGACCACGGTGGTCACCTCGCCGAGCGGCGTTACCTGCCGGATGGCGTGGTTGTAGTTGTCGGCGGCGTAGATCAATCCAGATGGAGCCACATGCAGGGCGATGGGCCGATAGAATTTCGCTGCCTTGCCAACCCCATCGGCCAACCCCTTCGTACCGCCGGCCACGGTGCTGATGGCGCCATCGGGTGCCATGCGCCGAATGGCATGGTTGTCGTAGTCGGCGATGTAGACGTGGCCGTGGCTGTCCGCGGCGACGCCGCGTGGGCCATCAAAGCGGGCCAGGCTGGCCTTGCCGTCGACGAAGCCGGCGTTGAGTGCGCCCACGAAGGTGGAGGTGGTGCCATCGGCGGCCACCCGACGAATCAAGCTGTTGCCCCAATCCGATACGTGCGCCACACCCTTTGCGTCCACAGCCACACCGAAGGGGCGGTAGAATCTGGCCACGTTGGCCTTGCCATCGACATAGCCGGTGCCGCTACCGGCAAGCGTCTTGACGGTGCCATCGAGAGCGATCGTTCGGACCTTGGAGTTGAACGTGTCGCCCACATATAGCGTGCCCTTTGCGTCCACTGCGATGGCGAATGGCCGCGCGAAACTGGCCGACTTCGCGGCGCCATCTGCGAAGCCGTACGTGGAGCCTGCGATCGTGGTCACGGTGCCATCAGCAGCGATCCGCCGAATGAGGCTGTTGCCGCGGTCGGCCACGTAGAGGGTGTCCTTGGCGTCAATGGCCAGGCCGGAGGGTTTCACGAACGACGCGGCCGTGCCTTTGCCGTCCTTCTTGCCCTTGGCGCCGCCGGCGAAGGTGCTGACCGCGCCATCGGGCGTCACCCGGCGAATGCGATGATTGCGTACGTCGGACACGAAGATGTCGCCCTCGCTGTGCACAGCCAGATCCCAGGTACGATCGAATCGCGCGGCTGCACCGTTGCCGTCGGCGAAGCCGGGTTCACCACCGGCCAGCGTTGTCACGTTGCCGCCGGTTGCGATCACGCGCAGGCGATTGTTGAGCCGATCGGCGACGTAGACCTGTCCGGTGGCGCCGGCGGCGACCCCGGCTGGACCGTTGAAGCGGGCTGCGGCGCCCTTGCCGTCGGCGAAGCCGCGCTGACCGCCGGCCAGGGTCGTGACCGTGCCATCCGGGGCGACGCTGCGAATCCGGTCGTTGGCCATGTCGGCCACCAGGAGGTTGCCCTTGGCGTCGAAGTCCAAACCATGTGGGAAGGACACGCGCGCCTTGTCGCCCTTGCCATCGGCGAAGGGCACAAAGCCGCCGGCGGCCTGGGACACGGCCCATGTCGGCACCTGGGTGCATTTGCCGGCCAGGCAGGTGGCGTCTCGGCAGAGGTCGCCATCTTCGCATGGGCCACCCTTGGCCACGTGCAGGCACTTGGCGGTCTTGGCGTCACAAGCGTCGGCGGTGCAGTCGTTGCCATCGTCGCAGCTGATCGGCGAACCGACGCATGTGCCGGCCTTGCATGTATCTTCGCCGGTGCAACCCTGGCCGTCGTCGCACTTGGCCGTGTTGGCTGTCGCCTTGCACCCGGTCTTCTTGTGGCAGCTGTCGTTGGTGCAGCCGTTGCCGTCATCGCAATTCAGGTCCTGGCCAGGCAAGCACAAGCCCTGGTTGCACTTGTCGTTCAGGCTGCAGATGTTGCCGTCGTCGCAGGGCGCGACGTTGTGGCTGTACTTGCAGCCCACCTTGGGATCGCAGCCGTCGACGCTGCACGGGTTGTCGTCATCGCAGTCGGTCTTGGCGCCGGGTACACACTTGCCGCCTGCGCAGCTGTCGCCGGAGGTGCAGGCGTCGCCGTCGGTGCAGCTGGCCGCCGCCGGCAGGTGGATGCAGCCCTTGGTGGCGCTGCAGATGTCGTGCGTGCACGCCTGCTTGTCATCGCAGGCGGCGTCGCTGGCGGCCGACTGACAGCCCTTGGTGCCGGCGCAGGTGTCCACGGTACAGTCGACGTCATCGCTGCAAGGAGCGCCGGTATCCGTCTGGCCGTCGCAGTCGTTGTCGACTCCGTCGCAGGTCTCGGTGGTGGCATCGGGAGCGTCGCAGGCGGGTACGGGATCTCCGGCCTTGACCTCGCCCGCTGTGCAGGAACGCTGCCCGCTGCAGGCCCCGGTCGGGTCGGCGCAGGTGGTGGTCGCGCCTGCGGTCAGCGCCCAGCCGCTGCAGGTACAGGTGCCGCCGGCGGCCGGCCTGCACTGCTTGACGGTCTTGCCGTCGACGTCCTTGCCGTCGGCGCATGTGTGACCCTTGGGGCAGTCGGCGTCGGCCTGACAACCCACGCCGCAGAAGGCGCCCGTGGCGCCCCAGTTGACGCAGGCAGCGGTCGCATTGCCGGTCTTGGTGCAATCGGCGTTGGCATTGCACGGACCGCACAGGGTGACCGCGGGGTCAATGCAGACCTTGGTGCCGTTCAGTTCGGCGCAGGTCTGCGGCGCGGCGCAACCGTTGCCGCAGGGCGCAGCGCACGCCCTGGAGCCGTCCGCCAGCTAGGTGCAAGCGCTGCCGGGACACTCCGCATCTGCCGTGCACGAGCAACCCGGCTGGCCAGGACAGCCCTGCGAAACATTGTCGGCCGAGCCGGCGTCGGCAAGGCCGGAATCTGGAGCACCCGCATCGGGCGTGCCCGCGTCGGCGGGTCCCGTGTCAGCGGGGCCCGCGTCCGGCGGGCCCGCGTCATGTGTGTCCGTGGGGACCACCTCTCCGCCGCCGTCCTCTTCCACGTCCGCTGTGGTGGCGTCTGCCTTGGTCTCGGGTTCGTCGGTGCAACCGGTGACAAACAGACAACAGATCACCAGCCCGACGCCGAAGCATCGGGACGAAACCACCATACGCAACATGGAATCCCCCCCAGAGGAACTGGTCGCAACCAGCGCGGTTCTAACCACGAGATGGTGGAGGCCCGCGCCCGCACAGTCAACAGGCAAATTCATCCATTTCTACGGTTTACCGCCGTCATGATCGCCATGATAGACGAGTATTCGCGCGGCCAGTCTGTCGCCCAATGGGTCGATTTACACCCTGATTCCGGCCTTGAACGTTGCGAAGCCCCCCGCGCGGTCGGTACGATGTACCCAGGAGGTCGCCATGGCCACAGCACGCGCCCACATGAACATCACCGGTCGAGTCCAGGGGGTCTGGTACCGCGCCAGCGCCGAAGCCAAAGCCGCAGAGTTGGGCCTGGCGGGCTGGGTACGCAACCTGCCCGATGGCTCCGTGGAAGCGGTCGCAGAGGGCGAACGGGCCAGCGTGGTGGCCATGATTGCATGGCTTCACGACGGGCCGGCCGGGGCTCGCGTGGAGGCGGTGGACCTGCGTTGGGAGGAGCCTGCGGGCGCTTCGACAGGATTCCGCGTGCGGCGCTGAGCGTCGCGA